>DASZHY010000095.1:0-4845 GCA_035949675.1 Thermoanaerobaculia bacterium | reverse complement strand
GGCCGCGACGAGCCCGGGAGAGCTCGCCATGGCTTCACGCATCCTGGTGAGGCTCTTCGGCCTGGTCGGTGCGGCCTCGGGATCCGGCGGCGTCCAGAGGAGCTCGCCGGCTTGCCAGTTGGCCAGCTCGAGGGTTGCCGGTGGGATCTTGTCGACAAAGAGAAGGCTCTGGAAGATGATCACCCGCTTGCGCGGCTGGGGAGCGGGATCGAAGCGAGATGCCGCCTCGAGCAGGAGCGGGCTGATCGCCGGGTGAGCTCCGAAGACGAGGCCGAAACCTCGGCAAAAGGCGAAGCGGCAGAAGTGCGAGACCGCCTCTCGAATGCGCAGCGGTTTGGAGTGGCTCACGAACCACTCGTTTTCCGCCTCCGCGCCCGGCCTCTGCAGGTGCACGGACGGGCGCCGGTAGGGAACGCTCGCCGAGAGCAGCAGCGAGCGCTCGGGGAACAGCTCCCGGCATCGGTTCTCGTCGTAGACCCGGCCGACGGCAGGCTGGGGCGGCGCCGTCAAGGGAGGTCCTCGATGAGCAGCGGCGCGCCATCGTACGGCAGCAGCCGATAGGTGGAAGGCTGCTCGCTGCCGCGGACAGGTGCGAGCAACCACTGCAGCGCCGCCAGCCGCCGGTCCTTGACGTCGTTCTCCTGATAGAAAAGGAACGCCTTCGCGGGCGGCTTGGCCAGCCGCGAGAGATCGTCGCGGAGCTCGTCGATGGCCTCCACGTTGGGCCGGAAAGGCAGCACCCGAACGAATGAGCGCTCGCTCTCGCCTGGCTTGGCGAACTCGAGATCCCCCAACCTGTCCAGTGGAACGGGCGTGTAGCCCTTGCGCGCGAGGTTGTCCCGCAGGTACGGCAGCAAGCTGAGCAGGCGCCTCTGCACCAGGCGGGCGCGCACCTCGGCAAGCCGCACGAGGAGCCGGGAGGTGGCCTCGTCGGTGAGCGTTCCGGCGGCACCCGAGCCCCGCAAGTCCGCGCTCACGAGCGGAAAGAGCTGGTCCTGCATCAGGTTTTGGAGCACGTCCGGCGCGGGTCGCGGCGTGCCAGTGGACGGCCAGACCACCGCGAGCAGGCCGATGGTCGCCAGGGAGGCGAACTGGATCTCTTGCAGGACCCATTGGGAGCTGGTGAAAGCAGGAGAGGCGAGGAGCAGGACGAAGTCCGCATCGTTCATCCACCAGAAGAGCTCGCGCTGGAAGTTCTTGCCGGGCTGAATCGAGGCGTCGTCGAGGAACACGTCGAAGTTCCTGCCGGTGAGCAGATCACGGAGAGCGTGCGCCACACCCGAGCTGTCGCTGCGCTTGTAGCTGATGAACACCTTGCGTGTCGTGCGCGCGAGCCAGGTGTTCGCCAGCACCTCGTCGACCAGGGCCTTGTAGTTGCCGGCGCCGAGGGCGAAGGCATTGAAGGGGTGGAGAATTGCGGGCAGCTTCTGCGTGGCATTCACGGTCGAGTCGAGTACCGGGATCACCAGCACGTTGGCCTCGATATACTTCTTCAGGGCCTCCAGGTCGCCTGCCGCAGACTTGGACGAATTGTCGGCGAAGTAGAGCACCACGCTCCGCGGAGGGATTGGATCGGCGTCGACGTCAAGGACGGGCAGGAGGGTGGGATCGATCTGCAAGGTCGCAAGCTGGCGGCACAGCTCTTGACGGAACTTATCTCCCCAGCTTTCGAGCCCATTGCAGAAGAGCCTCACGGCCATGACCGGGCAGTGTAGCAGGTTGGAAAGTACGGACAAACCGCGGCGGCCGAGGGCTTCCCCAGGGATGATACACTGCCGGCTCATCGTTGGCCCCGGCGCCGGTTCCGGCCCGTTTTAGCCGCAGTGCTTTCCTGATGACCTCGAGCGCAATCGCGGATCTCCCCTTCTCCCGCCGTACCCTCGCCAACGGCTTGCGGGTGGTCCTGCACCCGGACGATTCGCTGCCCCTGGTGGCGATCAATCTCTGGTACCACGTCGGCTCGAAGAACGAGCGGCCCGGCCGCACCGGCTTTGCGCACCTCTTCGAGCACATGCTCTTCCAGGGCAGCGCCCACCTGGGCACCAACGACCACTTCCGCTACGTCCAGCAGGTGGGCGGCGTCGCCAACGGCTCGACCTGGTACGACCGCACCAACTATTACGAGACCCTGCCCGCCCACCAGCTCGACCTCGGCCTATGGCTCGAGTCCGACCGCATGGGATTCCTGCTGCCGGCGATCACCGCCGAGAACCTCGAGACCCAGCGCCAGGTGGTGATGAACGAGCGGCGCCAGCGGGTCGAGAACCAGCCCTACGGGCTCGCCGGCGAGCGCCTGCGTGAGCTGCTGTACCCACCCGACCACCCTTATCACTGGCCGGTCATCGGCTACATGGACGACATCGCCGCCGCGACCCTCGAGGAGGTGCGGGCTTTCTTCAGCACCTATTACGCGCCGAACAACGCCGTGCTCACCCTGGCCGGGGACTTCGATCCCGGAACCGCCATGGACCGCATCGACGCCTGGTTCGGCGAGATCCCTGCCGGACCGCTGCTGCCGGGGCTTCCCGCCGTGGTCGGCGACCCGCCGCCCTTGCCGGCGAGCGAGAGCCGGCGCCGCGCGCTGCTCGAGGACGACGTCCGCTTGCCGCGGATCTACATGGCCTGCCGCACCCCAGCCTTCGGCCACCGGCTCTGGTATGCCGCCGATTTACTGGCGGTCGTGCTCGCCACCGGCAAGTCGAGCCGCCTGTACCGCGACCTCGTCTACGAACGTCAGATCGCCCAGGACGTGAGCGCCTACGTCAACCCATTCGAGGCGATCGGCGACTTCATGGTCGTGGCCACCGTGCGGCCGGGGATCGAGCCGGCAGTAGTCGAGGCGGCCTTGAACGATCACCTGGCACGCGCCGCGGCGGCGCCGCCCGGCGCCGAGGAGCTGGCCGGAGCGCGCAGCCGCGTCCTGACCGACTATTGGAGCGCTCTCGAGCTGCTGAGCAACCGCGCGGACAGCTTCTCCCAGTTCACCACGTTCTTCGACGATCCCGGGCTCCTCGCCGGCGAAACCGACCGCTATCGCGGCATCGCCGCCGAGGAGCTGCAAGAGCTTGCGGCCGGCTTCCTCGGCCCGGAGCAGCGGGCCATCGTCACCGTCGTGCCCAAGACGTCGCCGGCCATGGTCTCCATTCCGCTGCTTCCGGGGGAGCCTCTGGACGTGCCGGAACCCCCTTCCCCACCGGACCCACCGCTGTCGTGACCGAAGCAGGCCTGCAGTGAGAACGATCGCGATCGACCGTTCGGCGCCGCCGCCGCCCGGAGAAGTCCATCCCTTCCATTTTCCCCACTTCGTCCGCCGCCGGCTGCCCTCGGGCGTCGCGGCATACGCCGCGCGGCTGCCGGGCGTGCCGCTGGCGAGCGTCGACCTGCTGACCGCCGCCGGCGCTCAACACGATCCTGCCGGCCGCGAGGGCCTCGCCACCTTGACTGCCGCCCTGCTCGACGAGGGCGCCGCCGGGCGCAACGCGATGGAGATCGCCGGCGGCATCGAGCGGCTGGGCGGCCAGCTCGGCACCGGCGCCGATTGGGACGTCGGGTATGTCGGCATCCTCTCGTTGTCCCGCCACCTGGAGGCCGGCCTGCGCCTCTTCTCCGAGGTGGCGACCGCCCCCACCTTTCCGGCGGCGGAGGTGGAGCGCCTGCGGCGCCAGCGCTTGACCGAGCTGCTGCGCCGGCGGCACCAGCCGTCGGCGATCGCCGACGAGCAGCTCGCGGCAGCCATCTACCAGGACACCGTCTATGCTCACTCGCCGCTCGGCACCCAGGCGTCGATCTCGTCTCTCGGCCGCGACGAGCTGGTCGACTTCTACCGCCGGCGGTACCGCCTGCCGCAGGCGATCCTGGTCGCGGTGAGCGACCTCGATCCCGAGGAAGTGCTGGCCCGCGCCGATGCAGCGCTGGCGGCCTTCCCCGCACCGGCCGCCGGCGCGGCAGGGGACGCCGCGGCGGTCGGCGGCGCGGCGAGCGAGCAACCCGTGATCCGGCCGGCGCCGCTGGCCGGTCTGCGGCTCTACGTCGTCGACCGGCCCGGCGCCGCCCAGACCGAGCTGCGGCTCGGCCACGCCTCGGTGCCGCGCGCTCATCCCGACTTCACCACGCTGTTCTTCTTGAACACTTTGCTCGGCGGCAAGTTCACCAGCCGCATCAACCTCAACCTGCGGGAGCGCCACGGTTACACCTATGGCGCGTCCACCCGCTTCGCGGGGCGGCTGGGCCCGGGCCCGTTCGTGGTCAGCGCCGCCGTCGCCACCGAAGTGACGGGGGCGGCCACCGCCGAGGTGCTGTCCGAGCTGCGCCGCATCCGCGATGAGCCGGTGACCCGGGAAGAGATGGAAGAGACCCGCAGCTACATGCTGGGGGTGTTCCCCTACACGGTCCAGAGCATCGGCGACGTCTCCCGGCGGCTCGCCGACCTGGCGGTTCATGGCCTGCCCGACGACTACTACGACCGCTATCTGCGCGCCATCGCGTCGCTGAGCCGCGCCGACGTCCAGGAGGCGGCCCAACGGCACCTAAACCCGGACGGCCTTGCCGTCGTCGCGGTCGGTCCCGCCGATCCTTTGCGCGGCCAGCTCGCAGCCTTGGGAGAGGTGACCGTGCGCTCCGCCGAGGAGCTGGGAACGGCCGCCGGCTCAGTTTAGCTGCGCCGCGACGTCGCCGTCCGCGGTGAGCTTGACGTCGAGGCGGCGGGTTGCGCCGCCGGAGACGTTGCCCGAGAGAGTGCGCACCACGGCGGCGCTGCCCTGCGGCGTGACGTAGACGCGGATTTCGGCGTTGCCTGACGGCAGGTGGAAGGTGCGCCGCACCCAGCCGGTGCTCGGGTGCGAGCGG
>DASZHY010000094.1:0-1543 GCA_035949675.1 Thermoanaerobaculia bacterium | reverse complement strand
GCCGCCTCGCAGCTGGTCACGTGGTCGCGCCTTGCCTCTGATTCGTTGGTGGCCGACTACCAGGTGGCGGCCGGCAAGATCCAGGTCATCCCGCCCGGTGTGGACCTCGGACTCTTTCGCCCGGGCGAGCGGACTCGCGGGGCGGGACCGGTGCGCGTCCTGTTCGTGGGCGGCGACTTCGTGCGCAAGGGTGGCCCCGAGCTGCTCACGGCCATGTGCGAATTGCCGCCAAGTGTCGAGCTCGATGTCGTGACGGGAAGCGACGTGGTCGGGATCCCGAGCGACGTCACGTGCCGAGTGCACCGGGGCTTGAAGCCGCGGGCGGCTGAGCTGATCGATCTATACCGCCGCGCCGACATCTTCGCCCTGCCCTCGCGCGGCGACTGCCTGCCCCAGGTCCTGGCCGAGGCGGCCGCCGCGGGTCTGCCGCTGGTGGCAACCCCGACCGGGGCCGTCCCGGAGATCGTGCGTGACGGAGTCAATGGCTTCCTCGTCCCGGTCGGCTCGGCCGCCGAGCTAGCCTCGGCCCTCCGGCGGCTGGTCGACAACCCGACACTCCGCCGGCGCATGGGCAGCGAGAGCATGGCCGTCGCCGCGCGGGACCACGATGCCGCCGCCAACAACCTCCGCATTTTCGCCCTCATGGCCGCCGCCGCCGGCCACGCCGAGCCGGCGCGGATCACCGGCGTGCTCTCCGAGGTCTCCTAGTGGCCATCGCTGAGCGGCCGCCCGCGACCGTATCCGCCGACGAGGGCGCCGAGCATCTTTTGTTGGCCGACCTCCTGAGCGATTTCGCCGGCCTGCGCCGGATGCTCGTCGCTGAGACGCGGCGCGGCGCCTGGACCGACGCTTTCCTGCTCGCGGCCGGAATGAATCAAGTCCTGGAGGACCATCTTTCGCGCGATGTCGGTGAGCTGCGTAAGGTCGCCCAAGCGCTGCGTACCCAGAGCCCGGCGGGAGCGGTCGCGGCCTTCGCAATCCTCAATGTCCGCGGTCTCCTGCTCGGACTTCGCGGCCAGGGTCCTGCTCACCGCCGCCTGGCACGTGGCCAGGCGCAGCTGGCGTCATTGGTTGATGAGCTCGCCGCGCAGCTCATTAATAAGGAAGAGCGAGACGGCCCACGGCTCAGTGCGGCGTCCGCAGGCGTCGCCATGCAACTGGCGCGCGTGCCGCGCTCGCTGGACGAGGCGGTGATCCGGCTCCCCAGCTGCTTTCGGAGTCTCGACCAACAACCGGCCGACTGCGCGCGCCTGGCGGAGCGCTTCGCCACGCGCTGGCCAGAAAGGACGCGACCCATTGCAGTCGTGGGAGTGCGGACGTCGGGCAGCTATCTGGCGCCGTTGACGGCGGCCTGCCTGCGGAAAGAAGGCTTCGCAAACGTCGAGGTCATCACGATCCGGCCCGGTCGCGCACTCGGAAGACAAGAGTCGCAGGTGCTGGCGCGCATCGCGAATGCGGGTGGCAAGGTTGTGCTCTGCGACGACCCTCCGGACACCGGTGCAGCCCTGGCAGCTGCCGCGGCCGCCGTGAAGGGCGCCGGCAG
>DASZHY010000093.1:0-20189 GCA_035949675.1 Thermoanaerobaculia bacterium | reverse complement strand
CACCTCGATCATCACTCCCAGGCGCAGGTCGCGCTGGAACGGCAGGCCCTCGCGCTCCAGCTCGGCCGCCACGTCGGCGGCGAAGGCGCGGAAGCTGCGCAGCTCGTCGAGCGTGCTCACCAGGGGCAGCATCACCCAGAGGTCGCCGAACAGGCCGGCGCGCAGCAGCGCCCGGATCTGGGTGCGGAAGATGTCCGGCCGCGAGAGCGTCAGCCGGATGCCGCGCAGGCCCAGCACCGGGTTCTCCTCGTGCGTCTCCATCACCTCCCGGGCCAGCTTTCGCCCGCCCAGGTCGTAGGTGCGAATGATGGCCGGGTGCGGCGCCGCCGACTCGATGAGCTTGCGGTAGATGGCGAGGTGCTCCTCCTCGCTCGGCAGCTCCGGGCTCTTCTCGATGTAGAGGAACTCGCTGCGGTAGAGGCCGACGCCCGCGGCGCCGAAGCAGGTCGCCTCCTCCACCTCCTCGGGCAGGTCGATGTTGGCCATCAACGAGACCGCCACGCCGTCGCGGGTGATCGCCTCGAGCTCCCGCGTCTTCATCAGGTCGCGATCGCGGCACTGCAGGTCGAAGCGCCGCGCCCGGTAGCGGTCGAGCATCTCGGAGGTCGGGTGTACGATCACGGTGCCCTCCTCGCCGTCCACGATCAGCGGCACGTCGTCGGCCAGCTGCTTGGTCAGCCCGGTGAGCCCCGCCACCGCCGGCAGGTTCAGCGAGCGCGCGATGATCGTGGTGTGCGAGGTGCGCCCTCCTGACTCGATGGCGAAGCCGAGCACGTGCTTGCGGCCCAGCCGGATCGCATCGGAAGGCGTCAGGTCGTCGGCGACGATGACCGCGCCGGGCGCCAGCTCGGCGATCTCGCGACCGGAGGTCCCCTGCAGGCTGCGCAGCAGGTGCCGGGCGACGTCCGCGAGGTCGGCGCCGCGTTCGCGGAGATAGGCGTTGTCCATCTGGGCGAAGCGCTGGTCCAGCTCCTCGGCGGTCTTGTGCACCGCCCACTCGGCGTTGACCTTCTGGCTGCGGATGCGCTCCTCCACCCGGCCCAGGAACTTGTAGTCCCCGAGCAGCAGCAGATGGGCGTCGAAGATGCCCGCGAGATCGCTTCCCAGGTCCTCCCCCACCTCGCCGCGGGTGTTCTCGAGATCCCGGCGAGCGTGCTCCACGGCTTCCATCAGGCGCGCCACCTCCGCGTCCACCTGGTCCTCCTGGACCGGCACGCGGAACACGTCCTGCGCCCGGGTCTCGACGATCACGGCGCGGCCGATCGCGACCCCCGACGAGACCCCCATGCCGCGGATGACCCGCATGGCGGCACCCGCCTTGGCTGCCGCGACCTCCAGCCTGCCCGGAGCGAGGTCCGGCGGCGCCTCCTGCATCTCGGCGTCCTCCGCCAGCTCCGCCATCTCGGCGTCCTCCGCCATCAGCTCTCCTCTTCGAAGCGGTTGGCGATGAGGCCCGACACCGCCTCGATGCACTCGCCTTCGTCGTTGCCCTCGCAGCGGATGGTCAGGCGCGTGCCCTGACCGGCGGCGAGCAGCAGCACGCCGAGGATGCTCTTCGCATCCACCTCCTCGCCATCCTTGGTCACCGTCACCCGGCTCTGGAAGCGGCCGGCAGTGTTCACCAGCTTGGCCGCGGCGCGTGCGTGCAGGCCGAGCCGGTTGACGATCTCCTCCTCCCGCTCAATCATGCGGCGTGGCGGCTCCGACCGCCGCCGCCGCTCCGGACACGGCCTCGCCGGTAGCGCCGGTCGCAGAATGGTCGCCGCATTTCTTTCCGGTCAGCTGATCGCTGGCCAGGCAGACGCTCTTCTGGGTCTTGGCTTGCAGCCACCGCGCCAGCTCCTTGAGGTTGCCTCCCTGGCGCGGCTGGCAGGCGAGACGCATCACCATCGGCAGGTTGACGCCGGAAAGGATCTCGACCCGCCCCTCGGCGAGGAAGGAGGAGGCGACGTTGCACGGGGTGCTGCCGAACATGTCGGTCAGGATCAGGACCCCCTGGCCATGGTCGAGGCGCTCGACCGCTGCGCTCACCTCGCCTTTCAGCTTCTCGACCGGCTCGTTCCAATCGAGGCCGAGGGCCTCGAACTCGGGCAACGGCCCGGCGATCTTTTGCGCCGCCGCCAGCAGCTCGCCGGCGGCTCCGCCATGCGTCAGGATCAAAGTGCCGATCATTTCGTCTTCCGCGGACCTTGCGGTCCTACCCCCCTAGAGCAACAAGGTTCAGCTCCATGAGCTTCCCGGATCGTCTCCTCCGGAGGACGGGCACGACGGCCCGCTAGCGCGACTAACGCGACTATCTCGAGATGTCGCGATGAATCAGGCGCCCTTCCCAGCCGCTCGAGTCGAGACGCTCCTTGAGCCGCTCGCAAACCGCCACCGAACGGTGCCTCCCACCGGTGCAGCCTACCGCCACCGAGAGATAACTGCGATTTTCGCGCCGGTAGCGGGGTAAGAGAAAGCCCAGCAGGTCGGCGAGCCGGCTGATCAGCTCCTCGAAGTCCGGCTGCTCGGCGAGATACTCGAGCACCGCCGCATCCTGGCCGGTCTGCTCCCGCAGCCCCGGAACGAAGTGCGGGTTGGCCAGGAATCGTACATCGAAGAGCAGGTCGGTGCCCGCCGGGATGCCGTGCTTGAAGCCGAAGCTCACCAGCGAGACCACCATCTCCGGCTCTTCGCCGGCGGCGGCAAAGGCGCGGTACACCTCGTTGCGGGTCTCGTGGATCGACCACTGGCTGGTATCGAACACCAGGTCGGCCCGCGGCCGCAGTCCGGCAAGCAGCTCGCGCTCGCGCCGGATGCCGGCGATGACCGGCTGGTCGGGTGCGAGGGGGTGGGGGCGCCGAGTCTCCGAGAAGCGCCGCACCAGGACCTCGTCGCTGGCCTCCAGGAAGAGGAGCGTCGGACGTGCCTGGCGCGCCTGGCGTGCCTGGCGGCGCGAGCCCGCCGGGACCGGATCGCCGGGCTCGCCCGCTGCTCCGGGCACCTTCGACCGGAGGGTGCAGGAGCTGTCGATCTCGGCGATCAGCTTGGGGAACTCTTCGGCGAACCCCGGCGTCCGCAGATCCGCCACGACCGCGATCCGCTCGTGGCCCAACACCAGCTCGCCGGGGCGCTCCAGGAACTCGCGCAACAGCGGCAGCGGCAGGTTGTCGACGGTGTAGAAGCCGAGGTCCTCGAAGCACTTGGCGACCACGCTCTTGCCCGAGCCCGACAGGCCGGTGATCAGCACCAGCCGCAAAGGGTCCCGCGACATGCCGGCGTCGTCGCCGGCGTGGCCGCCGTGCGGTGTCGCCATGGCCGACGGCGTGCCCGAGGCTTCTCCCTTGCCGGCGTCCGTCCGCTCAGCGGGCGGGAACCTTTCGGTTGCGCTCAAGCTCAGCCTCGAGTTTGCGCGCGAACTCGCGCGCCGAATGGTGCCCCTGCAGCTTGAGCACGTGGTTGCGCGCCGCGATCTCGACCAGGATGCCGACGTTGCGGCCCATGGCGACCGGCATCCGGATGTAGGGGCAGGGGACGTCCAGGATGTGGAACACCGACTCGTCCAGGCCGAGACGGTCGTAGGCCTGCCCCGGCTGCCAGTGCTCGAGCTCGATCACCAGGTCGACGGTCTTGCGCTCCCGCACCGAGGCGAGCCCGAAGAGGTCCTGGACGTTGATGATGCCGATGCCGCGCAGCTCCATGTGCAGCCGCAGCGGTCCCTCGCTGAAGCCCACCAGCTCGCCGCTCGGATAGCGCTTGATGTAGACGCGGTCGTCGGCGACCAGGCTGTGCCCGCGGCTGATGAGGTCGAGGGCCGACTCGCTCTTGCCGACGCCGCTGTCGCCGATCAGCAGCACGCCCAGGCCGTAGATGTCGAGCAGCACGCCGTGCAGGCAGGTCGAGGGCACCAGATGGTCCTCGAGAAAGTAGCTGATCGCCTTGATGACGGTCGACGACAGCGCGGTCGACGACAGCACCGGCAGCTCCGACTTCTGGCAGCTCTCGAGGAACCCCGGCAGCGGCGGCAGCCCCTTGGTGATGACGAACACCGGCACCGGCAGACTGGCGATGACGTCGAAGCGCCGCAGCCGCTCGCCCTCCTCGAGCGTCATCATGTACTCGGTCTCGCTCTCGCCGACGATCTGCACCCGTCCCGACTTGATGTAGGCGAAATAGCCGGCGAAGGCGAGCCCCGGCTTCTGCACGCGGGGATGGGTGATGGGATTGTCGAGGTGCGACTCTCCCGACAGGACGCGCAGGTTGAGGCTGGCGAGCTCCTCGCCCAGCAGCTCGCGCACCTTCACCGGCGCCGGCACGATGGCGGGCGGCGGGTTCTGCATTCAGACGCTCTCTTTCAAGAAATCGTAGATGGCGCCGCGGTCTCCCAGGCGCAGCAGGGTTGCGACGTGGCCGTCGGTACGCACCCAGCGCGAGATCCGGGCCAGCGTCTGCAGGTGCTCGGCCGGGCTGTCGTCCGGCGACAGCACCAAGAAGAACAGTGCCACGGGGTCGCCGTCGGGGGCGCCGAAGTCGACCGGCGGCCTGGCGATGGCCACCGCCAGGATGCCCTGCTCCAGGCCCTTCAGCTTGCAGTGCGGGATCGCCACCCCCCGGCCGATGCCGGTCGAGCCGAGTTGCTCGCGCTCGAGCAGCGCACGGTAGAGCGCGGCGCTGTCCCGCACCAGTCCGGTCGCCGCCACGCGTTCGGCCAGCTCCCGCAGCACGCCGCGCGAATCGGTCACCGGCAGGTCGGCGAAGATGAGCTCCGGCCGAGTAAGCGGTCCGGCTACGGGCATGCCGCACCTGCAGCGCCGGCGGCCCGCGCCGCGGCCGCGAAAGCAGTGGAGCCGGCCCGCCGGGGCATGGAACTGGTTGCCTGTACCGGGAGAATCGCTAGTGGATGGCGACGCAATCGGCGCCGGGAGCAAGGCGCGCCGACGCAGGCATAGCGAAGGACTATGTCGAGGAGGCGCAACGCCGCTCCAGGCGTCGAGGGCAAGCCAGGCACTAGTGATTCTCCCGGTACAGGCAACTAAGCCTCGGGCGCCATCAGCCCGTAGTTCTGGTCCTTGCGCTTGAACAGCACGTTCAGGCGGGCGGTCTCGGCGTCGCGGAACACCACGAAGCCGTGCTCGGCGGTCTCGAGCTCGATCGCCGCCTCCTCGATGGTCATGGGCTTGATTTCCACGAAGATGGTCTCGACCACGCGGGGCGTGGCGCCGCCGCCGACCGAGGCGCGCTCGAGCACCTCCAGCGGCCAGCGATGGCCGTTCGTCCGGTCCGCGCGGCGGCGCTTGTCGACCAGCTTCTTGCGCGACCGCCTGACCTGCTTTTCGGCCTTCTCCACCGCCAGGTTGATGGCGTCGTGCAGGCTGCCGTCGATCTCCTCGGCGGCCTTCGCGACGCCCAGGCGGTGGCTGATGTGCAGGTCGGCGATGTGGCGGTGTTTCTCGATCTCGAGGATCACCTTCACCTCGATCGGTTCCTCGACGAACTTCATCACTTTTTGCAGCTTCTGCTCGATGAACGCGCGCAGCCGGTCGTCCAGGTGCACGTTGCGGCAGGTGTAGTCGATCTGCATGGAGGCGTCTCTCTTTTTTCCTGAATTGGGGACCGTTGCCGTCCCCTGGTACGTGGCCATCAGAAGACCTGTTTGCGGTCGGTGGACGAGGGGATGCTCAACTCGTCCCGGTATTTCGCCACGGTGCGGCGGGCGATCTGGATCCCCTCGCGGTTGAGGATGCGCATCAGCTCGCTGTCGGAGAGCGGCCGCTTCGGGTCCTCGGCCTGGATCATCTGCTCGATCTTGCGCTTCACCGTCAGCGACGAGATGTTCTCGCCGTACTCGCGGTCGATGCCGCTGTGGAAGAAGAACTTCATCGGGAACAGGCCGCGCTGGGTGTGGATGTACTTGTTCGACACCACGCGGCTGACGGTCGACTCGTGCATGCCGATGTCCTCGGCGACGTCGCGCAGCACCATCGGCCGCAGGTGATCGATGCCTTTGTCCAGGAAGTCGCGTTGCTGGCGGATGATCGAAGCGGCCACCTTGTATATGGTGCGCTGGCGCTGGTCGAGGCTCTTGATCAGCCAGACGGCGGAGCGGATCTTGTCTTTGATGAATTGCTGCGCTTCGGACTGGCGCCCCTCGCTGCGCATGGTCTGCAGCATGCGCCGATAGGAGCGGCTGACGCGCAGCCGCGGCAGGCCGTCGTCGTTGAGCTGGATGACGTACTCGTCGCCCACCCGGCGGACGAAGACGTCGGGCTCGATGTAGTGCGGGCGCTCGGTCGAGAACTTGCGCCCGGGGTTGGTCTCGAGAGTGCGGATGAGCTCGACCGCTTCCTCGAGGGTCGCCAGCTCGATGCCCAGCTTCTTGGCGACGGCCGGGAACTGGCGGCGCAGGAACAGCTCCCACGCCTCCTCGACCACCCGCCGCGCCAGGGCGTCGGCCGGCACGCCGCGGAAGTCCATCTGGCGGACCAGGCTCTCGCGGAGGTCGTTGCACGCGATCCCCGGTGGATCGAAGCTGCGCACCAGCTCGAGCGCGGCCTCGACCTCCTCCAGGGTGTAGCGGCGGTCGCCGGAGCCGTTGGCGGCTCCTCCGTCTCTGATGTCGCCGATGTCGCCGACAGGGGCGGCCCCCGGGCCGCGAGGGTTGCCGGCGGCTCCGAGGCTGCCGGAGTCGCCGAAAGCTGGGGCGCCCGGGTGATCGCCGCCCGAGGCAGCGGCCCAGGCGCCGGCGCCGCTTCCAGGCTTGTCCGCGCCGTCGTCCGCCCAGTCCTGCCCCGCCCCCTCCCCCATCGCCCGGATCTCCTCGGTCGTCGCGACCAGGAAGCCGTCCGGGTTGAGGTTGCCGATGATCAGCTCGGCGATCTCGCGCTGGCGCGGCTCGACCTCGGCCATGTGCAGCTGCCACAGCAGGTGGTCGTAGAGGTCGGGCTCGCGGGTCAGGCTGTTCTCGATCGGCGGCTCGTCCCGCTCCTCCGCCATGGACGAGTAACCGGAGCCCTCCCAGTAGTCGCCGAAGTAAGCGTCGAGGTCGATGTTCTCCATCGACTCGCCGTGGTTGAGCTCCTCGCCGCCGTTGGCCGCGGCCACGGCCTCCTTGCGCTCCTCGAACGGCGGCTCGGCCGCCTCCTCCTCCGCCGGGTCGGGAGCATCGGTGGCCTCCGCCGCCTCTTCCAGCACGGGGTTCTCGACCAGCTCCTGCGTGAGCAGGGTGTCGAGCTCCATGCGGGTCATCTGTAACAGCTTGATTGCCTGCTGCAGCGACGGCGTCATCACCAGTCGCTGCGCCAGCTTGAGCGAAAGTTTTTGCTCTAATGCCATGCCAGAGAATGAACCCTACAGGGTGAAGTCTTCGCCGAGGTAGACCTTGCGCACTTGCGGGTCGGTAGAAAGCTCCAAGGGCGTGCCGGCGCGCAGGATCTCGCCATTGTTGATGATATAGGCACGGTCGGTTATTTTCAATGTTTCCCGCACGTTATGGTCGGTGATCAGGATCCCGATGCCCATCGACTTGAGGTGCCTGATGATGCCCTGGATGTCGAGGACGGCGATCGGGTCGATGCCCGCGAAGGGCTCGTCGAGAAGGATATACCACGGGCTGATCACCAGGGCGCGGGCGATCTCGACCCGGCGGCGCTCGCCGCCCGACAGCGCATAGCCGCGGTTGCGCCGCACCTTGCCCAGGCCGAAGTCGTTGATCAGCTGGTCGATGCGGCGCTCCTGCTCGGCGTGCGCCAGGTCCAGGGTCTCGAAGATGGCCCGCAGGTTGTCCTCGACCGACATGCGGCGAAAGATGGACGGCTCCTGCGGCAGGTAGCTGATGCCGCGCTGGGCGCGCAGATACATCGGCAGCTCGGTGATGTCTTCCTCGCCGAGGAAGACGGTGCCGGCGTCCGGGGTGGTCAGGCCCACCACCATGTAGAAGGTCGTGGTCTTGCCGGCGCCGTTGGGTCCGAGCAGGCCGACGATCTCGCCGGGGCCGACCTCGATCGACATCTTGTTGACCACCGCACGGCCGCGATAGACCTTGCGCAGGCCCTCGGTGTAGAGGCGCTGCGGCTCCTCGGTCATCGCCTGCTCTCCCCACCGCTCCCCCCGCCGCCCTGCACGCCGGCTGCTGCCGGGCTTCGCGCCACCGCCGAGCCTCCCGGGGAAGCGGGGGCCGCCGCCGGGGTGGCAGGCGCCGGCGGCTTGGTTTCATCCTTGCCCATCACCTCGACCTTGCCGTCGTCGACGGCGTAGCGCAGGCGCTTGCCGTGCACCAGGTTGCCGTCGCGGTCGCGCATCACGACCGGGTCGCCGAAGATGTCGATCTTGCGCGTCTCCAGGCGGTAGACGCCGGTCTCGCCGTCGATCTTGCGGCCGGTCGCCGGGTCGTCGAGATGGGTGCCGCCGGTGCAGTTCATCTGCTTGGCCTTGTGGTCCTGGTCGAGATTGACGTCCAGCTGCTTGCAGGCGAGAGTCTTGCCCTCCTGGTTGACGTGGACGTTGCCGCTGTAGGTGAGCACGCCGCTGCCGTCACGGTAGAGCATGCTGGCGGCCAGCACGGTGATCGGTCCGCCCGCCTTGCCGCCGCCCCGGCCGGCGCCCGCCGGCGCGGCGGCCGCTCTTAGCGGCGCCCCACCCGCGGCGCGGCGTCCAGGAGCCGCAGGAGCCGCGGGAGCCGCAGGGGCCGCGGGAGCCGAAGAGGCCGCCGCGCCAGCCGGGGCCGGCGAGCCGGACGGCCCGGGTTGCGGCGGATTCTCCTCCTGCCCGGGGATCCACACCGTCTTGACGCCGCCGGTGGCGGCAAGCTGGTCGCCCTGCGGCAGCCGCTCGCCGACCAGCTCGGGGGCGAGCAGGATGTTGTCGCCCCGCCAGGCGCGCACGTCGCCGCGGAAGACGAAGGATGCCTGCGGCCGCAACCAGAACGCCTCGGCTGACTGCACCATGACCGGACCCTTCCCCTCTCCCAGGACGCCGCCGGCGAGGTTGGCGTCGCCGCTCTGCTTGATCACCGCATGCACTTCCTCGACGGCGTGCACCAGCTGGTCGGCGGAGGTGTAGATGACGTGCGGCGCCCGCATCTCGCCGCGGGGGCTGACGACGTGGACGGGGTTGCCGAAGAAGTCGCCGCGTCCGGCGTCCATGTCCATCAAGGCGCGATCGCCGGTGGCGTTCACCTCGCCATCGCCGTAGGTCACCTGCTCGAGCAGGGTGACGCCGGCGATCTGCCCGTCAGGCCGGAAGGTGGCGTCCGCCCGCTGCCCGTGCGCGCGGCGCACCGTCGGCTGTGGCGGCGCCGGCGCCTTCGGCGGCGGTGCCGGCGCCGCGGCGGCGCCGGGCTTGGGCGGTTTTTCCGCCGGCCGCGGCGCTCCCGCCGGCCGCGGCGCCCTCGCCGCGCCCGCCCCGCCCGCCGCGCCGCCCGCCGCGGCTGCCGGCGGCCCGATCTCCTCGATGTCGACGCCGCCGGTGGCGTTGGCCGACCGCAGGAGGTCGCGGTCGGCCAGCAACCCCTCGATGTGCGGCGCCACCAGGTGGCGGGTCAGGCCGTTGCCGGCCGCGGTGTGCAGCTTGGCCGGTTTGGCGGCGGTGCCCTCGAGGTCGATGCGGCGCACCAGGTTGCCCTTGGGCGTCAGCAGCACCGCCAGGTCGTCGCCCTCCCAGGAGGTCCTGGTCGCCCCGGGCGCGACGCTTTCGGCCGTCTCGCCGCTGACCTTGTAGAGGGCGCGCACGAAGGTGAGCGAGCTCTCGTCGTCGGACAGCAGGCCGCTCAAGCGGTCGGCTACGAGCTTGGCTGGGCCGCGGTGCAGCTCGGCCCCCTCCTCCACCCGCAGCTGGCGCCGCTTGCGCTCGTAGATGGCCCTCTCGGCCTCCAGCTTGAGCGGCGGCTGGACCTCCGGAAAGGTCTCGATGCGCACGCTGCCGATCATCGAGTAGACCTCGTCCGGGAGCCACGCCTGCAGCGTGTCGCAGCGCGCGAAGTACTTGCCGGCGTAGAGGATGCGCGCGACGCCGGGGGTGACGAGCAGATTGCCTTTCTCCTGGATCAGCAGCTCCTTGCTGTAGATCTCGAGCTGCGAGGGGCCCTTGATCGACACGTCGCCCCACAAGCGGCCCTCGTTGGTCGTGCGGTTGATGCTCGCCTGGTCGCTCTCGGCGTCGAAGCGCCGGCCCTCCTTGTCGAACAGGGTCAGGCCGACGCTCTCCAGGAAGACGGTGTCGTCCTTGTCGACCCGGATGCTGTTGCCGCGCACCCGGAAGACTGCCTTGTCGGCCTGGGAGAAGGTGTAGTCGAAGTCCTTGCCCACCATCCTCGTCCCTTCCTCGAATCCGGGCGCGTCGCTGCGCGCGCGCCGCGACCGCCGCGGTGCGCCGGCGGCGCCGAAGAGGTAGAGGGCGACGACCACGCCGACGGCGGCGATCAAGGCCAGCATCAGGAGCACCCGAAAGCGGGTGACGGTGCGGCGGGTCGTCGGGCGCGGCATGCCGGTCATTCTAGCCCCCACGGACCGCGGCCAGCCCGGCGCTGGCCGCGGGTGCCGGGGCGCGGCGGCAGGGGCGGGCCGTCAGACGCTCCGGCTGTCGACCAGCCGCAGCACCGCGCCGCCGTGCCAGCCGTCGATCTCGGGATGGGCGAGCACCTCGAAGCGCCCGCTCAAGTCTCCGGCCCGCGCCTCCCAGCGCCAGCCCAGCAGCTCCACGCGGGAGCCGTCGTCGGCCTCGGCCTCCGCCGACAGATGGCCCTTGCCGAACAGCCGCGGCGATCGCCGCAGGCGCAAGGGACCGGTGCGCAGCAGCGGCTGCGGGTTGCCCTGGCCAAAAGGCTCGAGACGGCGAAGCTCGGACACCAGCTCGGCCGTGACCGCTCGCGGCTCGAGCTCGAGATCGTAGAGGTGGCGTTTTTCGAGCCAGCCGGGCTCCCACGCCGCGGCCGCCGATCGCTCCCACTCGCCTCGCAGCTCGTCGAGCAGATCGCGGTCCAGCGACAGCCCGATGGCCTGGGCATGGCCGCCGAATCGCCGCAGCCGCGGTTGCCAGCCGGCCAGGAAGGCGTGCAGCGCGACGTCCGGCACGCTGCGGCCGGAGCCGGTGGCGAGACTGCCCTCGACGCTCAACAGCACCGTGGGCCGGTGCATTTCCTTGGCGATCCGGCCGGCGGCGACCCCGACGACTCCCTTGTGCCAGTCGGCGCTCCAGGCCACCAGGATGGACGGCAGCGGCTGACGCTCGAGCAGGCGCCGCCTGGCTTCCTCGACGACCTTCGCCTCCTCCGACTGCCGCTCGCGGTTCCAGCCGTCGAGCTCCGCCGCCAGCGCCAGCGCGCGGCCCGGATCGCGGCTCAGCAGCAGGTCCAGGGCACGGTTCGGATCGTGCAGCCGCCCGGCGGCGTTGAGGCGCGGGCCCAGCCGGTAGCCGACGTCGGCGGCGGTGAACGGCGGCCGCAGGCCGGCCTGCTGGATCAGGGCGCGCAGCCCGTGGGAGCGCGAATCGGCAAGGGCCCGCAGCCCGAGAGCGGCGATGATGCGGTTCTCGCCGCGCAGCGGCACCATGTCGGCGATCGTGCCGAGGCAGGCGATGCGCAGCAGCTGCAGGGGGTCGACGGGCCGGCCGCAGCGCTCGGCCAAGGCGGTCGCCAGCTTGAAAGCGAGGCCGGCGGCGGCGAGATCCGGGAACGGGTAGGAGCAGCCGCTCTGGCGCGGATTGATCTGCGTCACCCCGGGCGGCAGGCCGCCGTCCGGCAGGTGGTGATCGGTGACCACGACGTCGAGCCCGGCGGCGAGCGCGACCGCCACCGCCTCGCCGGCCGAGCTGCCACAGTCGGCGGTGAGGATCAACCGGCACCCGAGCTCGCGCGCCCGCTCGACGTGCAGCGGCTGGAAGCCATACCCCTCGCGCAGCCGGTCGGGCAGGATCGGCCGCGCCGCGATGCGGCAGGCGCGCAGCACCGCCGCGAGCAGGGCGGTGGCGCTGATCCCGTCGACGTCATAGTCGCCGACGATCGCCACCTGCTCCCCCCGCTCGCGCGCCGCCAGCAGGCGGTCGACGGCGGCCTCCATCCCGGCGAGCCGGAACGGGTCATGGAGCTGGTCGAGAGAGGGCTCGAGGAAGCCCGCGGCTGCCTGCCGGTCGGTGATGCCGCGGCGCGCCAACAGCGCCGCCAGCCAGGGCGGGAACCCGCAACCCTCGAGGTCGGCGGCGGCGGCGGGCACCGGTGCCGGCACCCACCTGGGGCCTTCAGGGCTCAGGTCATCCCTCTTCGAGGGCGCCCAAGGAACGGAATCTCTGGTACCGGCGCGCCAGCAGCTCGTTGACGGTGAGACGCTCCAGCTCGCCGAGCGCCTGGGCGATGGTCTCGCCGACGCGCCGGCAGGTGACCTCCGGATCGGTGTGGGCGCCGCCGAGCGGCTCGGGGATGACGGCGTCGACCACTCTCATGGCCAGCAGGTCCGGGGCGGTCAGTCGCATCGCCTCCGCGGCCTCGGCCTTGCGCTCCTGGTCCTTCCACAGGATGGCGGCGCAGCCCTCGGGCGAGATCACCGAGTAGGTCCCGTACTCGAGGACGAAGACCCGGTCGCCGACGCCGAGGGCAAGCGCGCCGCCGCTCCCGCCTTCGCCGGTGATGGTGACCACGATCGGCACCTCGAGGTGGGCCATCTCGAGGAGGTTGCGGGCGATCGCCTCGGCCTGGCCGCGTTCCTCGGCGTCGATGCCCGGGTAGGCGCCGGCGGTGTCGACGAAGGTGAGGACCGGACGCCCGAACTTCTCCGCCAGCTTCATGATGCGCAGCGCCTTGCGGTAGCCCTCGGGGCGCGGCTGGCCGAAGTTGCGGTGGATGCGTTCGCGGGTGTCGCGTCCCTTCTCGTGGCCGATGACGGCGACGCTGCGGCCGCCGAAGTTGGCGAAGCCGCCGACGATCGCGGCGTCGTCGCCATAGGCGCGATCGCCGTGCAGCTCCACCCAGTCGGTCATCAGGTAGCCGATGTAGTCGAGGGTGTAGGGGCGCTCCGGGTGCCGCGCCACCTGCACCTTCTGCCAGGGCGTCAGGCTGGCGTAAACCTCGGCGGTCGTCTTCTTGAGCGTGGCGCGCAGGCGGTCCAGCTCCTTGTCCTGGCCGCTGCCCGAGGGAAAGCTCTCGAGCTCCTGGATGCGGCGGCGTAGCTGGACCAGCGGTTCTTCGAACGACTCGGACGACGTCTGCATAAGCCGGCAAGGACGCTAGCACAAAAGGCAGTTACATCAGCTGCTGCGGGTCGACGTCGACCGTGAGGTCGTAAGCAGGGTTCTTGGGCAGCACCTCGACCAGCAACCGGTGGAGGTCGCGGAAGGCCGCGGCGCGGGCAAGGAGCTGGAAGCGCCACTCGCCGCGCAAGCGCTCGAAGGGTGCAGGCGCAGGCCCGGTCAGGCGGACGCCGCGGCACAGGGGGTGGGCGAGCAGGGCGTCCGCCAGCTCCTGGATGCCGGCCTGTGCCCGCTCGCGCTTGCGGTCGCGCACCAACAGCTGGACCATGCGGGTGAAGGGCGGGTAGTGGAAGACCCTGCGGAAGCGCATCTCTTCGGCGAGGAAGGCGCCGTCGTCGCCGGTCAGGGCGGCCTGGATGGCGTAGTGATCGGGATGGAAGGTCTGGATGACCACGCGGCCCGGCCGGTCGCCGCGGCCGGCACGGCCCGCCACCTGGGTCAGCAGGTTGTAGGTGCGCTCGACGGCGCGGAAGTCCGGAAAGCTCAGGTAGGTGTCGGCGGCGAGGACCGCGGTGAGCGAGACGCGCGGGAAGTGATGTCCCTTCGACACCATCTGGGTGCCGATCAGCACGCGGGTGTCGCCGCGCTCGAAGCGCTCGAGCACGGCCGCCAGGCCGCCGGGTCGGCGGGTCGCGTCGCGGTCCAGGACGTCCACGGCGACGTCCGGGAAGAGCTCGCGGAAGTCCTCCTCGACTCGTTCGGTGCCGGCGCCGATCGGTTCGAGCGCCGGCTCCGAGCAGAGCGGGCAGGCGTCGGGGGCGCTGATCGCCAGGCCGCAGTAATGGCAGAGCAGCCGGCGGGCGCGGCGGTGATAGGTGCGCGGCAGGCCGCAGTCCGGGCAGCGCATCGCCTCGCCGCAGGCCCGGCACAGCAGCATCGGCGCGTAGCCGCGGCGGTTGCGCAGCAAGATCACCTGCTCGCCGGCCGCGAGCGAGATCTCGATCTCGCGGCGCAGGCGGGTCGAGAAGTGCACGTCGCCGGGCCGCCGCCTGAGACCTTCCTCTTGCCGCAGGTCGACCAGGATCCCTTCGGGGAGGGCGCCCTGCCCCACCCGCGCCGTCAGCGTCAGGTCGGCGAGCTTGCCGCGCTCGACGTTGTGGCGGCTCTCGAGGCTCGGGGTCGCCGAGACCAGCAGGGTCGCGGCGCCGGCGCTGCGGCCGCGCACCAGCGCGAGATCGCGGGCATGGTAGCGGGGCGTGAGCTCCTGCTTGTAGGCCGGATCCTGCTCCTCGTCGACCACCAGCAGGCCCAGGGAGGCGACCGGAGCGAACAGCGCCGAGCGCGGCCCCAGCACCACCATCGCCTCGCCGCGGCGCACGCGCTCCCACTCCTGGTTGCGCTCGCCGGTGCCGAGGCCCGAGTGCAGGATGGCGAGGCGCTCGCCGAACCGCTCGAGCACCTCCCGCGCCAGCGCGGGCACCAGGGCGATCTCGGGAACCAGCAGGATCGCCGAACGGCCCTGGTCCAGCGCGGCCGCCGCCGCCCGCAGGTAGATCTCGGTCTTTCCCGACCCGGTCATGCCGCGCAGCAGCATGGGGGTGAAGCGGCGGCTCGCGATGGCGGCGGCGACCGCGGCGACGGCGCTCTCCTGATCGGGGCGCAGGTGGAAGAGCGGCACGGACGCCGGCGGGGGTGCGGCTTCCCCGCCGGTCGGGCTCGGCAGGCCGCCGGCCGGCACGCCGGCGGCGAGGCGCGGTGCCAGGCGGTGGCGGTCGAGCGAGAGGCGCTCTACCTGGGTGAAGCGGCGCAGCATCCCGCGGGAGACCAGCCGCGTGAGCACGCCGGCGCTGCAACCGGCCGCCGCCATCACCTCGGCGGACGTCGCCGGGCGGCCCACCGCGGCCAGGTAGTCGAAGACCGCGAGGGCGTGGGCCGAGCGGCCGGCGGCGGCACGGCGGGCGGCTTGCCCCGGGGGCGTCTGGGCTGCCAGGGCCGGCGCCAGCTCCACGGCCGACACGTAGCGCGACGATGTCCGGGAGCTGCCGGCGCGGCCGGCGGTGCCGGCGTGGCCATGGCGGTCGCCCGCGTCGTCGCCGGCGATGCGGCCCTCTTGTTCGAGCTCGGCGAGCAGCGCTTCCAGCTCGGGCAGGTCCAGGCGCGCTTGCAGCTCGGAGACGGTCACCCGGCCGCCCTGGCGCAGCGCCTCGATCAACGCGCTCTCGGCGTCGCCGCGCGGCGGCGCCAGCGCGCCGCGGTCGGTCAGCCACACCCGCCGGTCGCCCCAGGGCTCGAGGTCGGCGGGCAGCATCGAGCGCAGCACTTCGCCGAGCGGCGCCAGATAGTAATCGGCGGTGAAACGGGCCAGTTCCAGCAGGTCGGCGCCCAGCACCGGCTCGCGGTCGAGGACGGCTTCGAGCCAGCGCACGGCGATGCCGGCCGGCGCCTCCTCCTGGCGCCCGACGACGATGCCGATCAGCCGCCGCTTGCCCATGGGCACTCGCACCCGCACTCCCGGCACGGCAGCGGCCCGGCAGCCCGGCGGCACCGCGTACACCAGCGGCAGCGGCAGCGGCACCGGCAGCGCGACCTCGGCGTAGAAGGCCGCCGTCCGGGGTGGCGCGTCGTTGGCCGTCTCCTCCTGGTCGCCGGGCGGCGGGCCCGCTCCGGCAGGCGCGGCGGGGGCTGCCGCTGCCGAGGCCGGCGGGGTGTCGTCGTCCGGCTCCTGGCCGTTGCGCGGTCTCATGCGGTCGTGCCCTCAACTGTCATGACGGATTTCGCGGCCGGCGGAAGCTCGAGCGGGCGGCATCGTCCGGCCGATGGCTCTCTGGGCGCCCGGCCGGCCGGCGTGCGGCAGGCGGCTCAGATCGTCTGGTGCGCGCCGGCGCGCGCCCGACAACCGTCGGAGCAGAAGATCTGGCCAGCCGGTCCCGGCAGGGTGCGCCCGCTCGGCACGTGCACCCCGCAGGCGCTGCACCGCACCAGGGTCACAGGCTCCGGCGCCGTGGCGGTCGCACTCGGCTGCCGCGGCTGAGATGGCGGGGCGCCATGGCCGTGGTCCCCGGACGCTGCGTTCGCCGCTCGCCAGCCACGGATGACCTGGCTCCAGACCAGCCACACGAGGAAGGTCAGGAGCGCGAAGTCGAGCAGCCGGATGAATGCCAAGCGGAGCCTGTCTTCCTGGTCGCGGCAGCCGTCACCTGTCGCCGCTGCCGCCCTGGCGGCCGGTACTGCCAGGAGCGGGTGGAGCGCCCGCGCCGCCGGGAGCCGCGGCGCGGCGGCGCTGCATTTCGGCGCCGAGCTGTGCCACCTCGGGCTGCCCCGGCGCCGCCGCCTGCAGCCGGGCGAACGCCTGATCGGCCGCATCTCGCTGATCGAGGTCGAAGGCCAGCACCACCACCTCGGCGAAGAGCGACTTCCAGTGGCCCGGGGCCAGCTTCTGGGCGCGGCGGAACTGCTCGAGCGCGCGGTCGAACTGGCGCAGCTGCCGGTAGCACGTCCCGAGATCGGTCAGCACGTCCGGGTTCGGATCGCGGAGCCCGAGGTACTGGGTGTACAGGTCGCGGGCGCGCCCCCAGTTGCTGATGTCGAAGTTCATATTGGCGAGCTTGAGCACGGCGTCCGCGTCCTTGGGGTGGGTCACCACGTAATCGCGCAACTGCTGTACAGCGGCCATCGGCGGGGCGCCGCCACCCGCGGCACCAGCGCCGCCTGGGCCGGCCGCGCCATCTCCGGCGGAGCCTGCGGCCGCGCTGCCGCCGCCCGGGCCGTCGGTTGCCGCGCCGGCGTCTCCCGGGGCTCCCGCGGCGGCCGCGTCGGGAGCGGCGGCCGAGGAGGTCACCGCGCCTTCTCCGGGAAGGCGGCGCAACGGCTGTCGCGCCACCATGATCTCCTGCACCACATAACCCAGGGTGAAGCCGAACAGCAAGCCGATGAGCCCAAAGAGCAGGTTGTCCTTGTTCACAGTAGTGTGGTGCGCTCCTCGCCGGCTGGCGTCAAGCCGGCCTCGGCCTCGCGGTCATCGTCGGGACGTAACTCGGCCGGCGGCGATGCCGCCGCCGATCACCTGCCTGGCACGAGACCCGCGGCAGCGCATACGACGACGCCCGAGCGGCGGCTGGCTCTGCCCTCACCGTGCCGAGCCGTTCTCGGGCGTGCCGTGGCGTCACGCGTGGCGCGCCGTGACCGCAACTAGCTGGCCGCTTTCGTCCGCTGGCGCTTCTCCAGGCTGGATGCGAGGGCCTGCTCGACCAGTTCCTCCGCGTCCCGCTCCGCGATGTCCTTTACGTGTGCTACCTCGCTGACGATAAAGTACTTGGCGCGCTCGTACATCTTCTTCTCGCGGAACGACAGGCTCTTGCGCTGGCTCACCAGCCGGAGGTTTTTGAGCACTTCCGCGACCTCCGTCAAACGGCCGGTCTTCATCTTGTCCAGGTTTTGCTTGTAGCGGCCCTTCCAATCCTTATAGGTGTCGATGTTGCCGTCCTCGAGGATGTCGAAAAGAGCCCGGACGTCACGGGTATGGCAAAGCGGCCGCAGGCCCACGAGATCCAGGTTCGCCTTGGGCACCATGACCTTGGAGTTGTTCGACAGCAGCCGGAGGTGAAAATAGAGCTGCTCCACCCCATCCATATGCCCCGCTTCAATCTTTTCGACCAAGCTGACGCCGTGGTTGGGGTAAACCACCTTCTGACCTATTCTAAATGTCACGCCTGTGCCCCCTTGGGTATGAATGAATGCTGGAGCTGTTGTAGCAAGTCACTGAGGGACCAACGCTTACGGGTGTAACTTATACACCATTCACGACCGCCCGTCAACCTTGCGCACCTGCCGCCCGCCGGCGGCCGCACTCCCCCACTCTCGCTTCAACCAGCCGGCACCTTGCTATTTTACCTCAAATCGCTGCCGATTGCCGCCTCTTTACCGCCGCTCCGCCACCGGCCGCTGCCGCTGCCGCCGCTGCACGCTGCAGCCACCCGCGCCAAGACCGTCCGGCGCCCCAGCCAGGCCAGCTGGCGCTCCACCGCTGCCTCCGGCCGTGCCGCCGAGACAGGTGGCGCTCAGGAGTCAGGGCAGCGATGGCAAAGGGGAAGGCGTTGCTCGCGGCGGATGAGGCGGCGAAAAGCGCGGAAGCGCGACCCGTTCCAGACCGCGGCGAAAGAAGATTCGAACACGTTGCCCATGTCGAGAGTCAGACAGGGATATAGGCGGCCTCGCGGGTCGACGAAGGCATAGTTCTCCATGGTGGTGCAGGCCAGGCGGTCGTGACGGCGGTACTCGGTCTCTCCGTAATAACGCACCATCTCCGCGACAGGAAGGTCGGGATGGGATTCGATACGAAATGGGTACTGCTTGGCGTGCAGGGCCGCGAGCTGGCTGGCGAGAATTGCGCCGTCGATCTGCGGCAGCTTGTCGCGGGTATAGGACGCGTCCTCGGCGCGAAAGAAGGCGGGATCGGGAATGGCCTCCCGCAGCAAGTTCATCGAGTCGCGATGCTGCGCCGAGGAAAACCAGATCAGGTGCTGCAAGCGGAGCTTTTCGATCTTCCAGGTCGAGAGCTCCTCTGCCCAGTCGGCAAGATGGGCGTAGGTGCCTTCGTGAACCGTGGTGTAGATCTCGACCTGCGGCGTCTGCGAGCCGAATCGCTCCTTCGCCTCGGCCAGGGCGAGAAGGCCGCGCTGAATGGTCGCGAGCGTGTCGCGGCCCCGCAGCGCATCGTTGACCGGACCGTTCGTATCGAGCGAAATGCCGACCGCGAGCAGCCCGGAGCGGACGACGTCTTCCGCCTCCCTGGCCAGACGCATGCCGTTGCTCACCGCCGTGCACTGCAGGCCATGTTCGCGGGCGCCCGCCACCACCCGCCGCCACTCGGGGTGGATGAAAGGTTCGCCGCCGAAGAGGCGGATCATCGGCCGAAACGCCGCCACTTCGTCGATGAAGCGAAGGGCGGCGCCGGTGTCCATGAAATTTGCCGGCGCCGGTACGACGGCGTCGTCTCCCCAGATCGGGCAGTAGCTGCAGCGCAGGTTGCAAGCGTCGGTGAGAAGGAGATCGATTCCCCAGGGAAGGCCGGAATAGCCCCGCCGCCGGCGGTAGGCATCGACGAATCTGGACATCACGAAGCCATGCTACCGGCTCTTGCTCTTGCAGCCGCCGCCGCCCGTAACCGGGAAAGGCGCGCCTACCAGGATCTCGCCCGTGCAGTTGGCCGGGTTGCAATCGCCGCCCGGAGTCGTGAAGCTCTGGGAGCAGAGGGGGCAGATGCACTTGGCCTGTTTGCCGCCGGCCAGGATCTCGCAGGGAGCGTTCCAGCATTGGGCCCAATGTCCGCTGGGACAGGCGAGTTGGCCGCTGGGATCGAAGCCCTCGAGCGAGAAGAAGGAGTAGACGCCGCCCGGCTGTTTCGGAGTACAGGTGCCATTGGTCTGAGTGGGATCGGCCAGGGATGGCCCTGCGAGCACCGGGCAGGTGCACTCCGCGGTCTTGCCGTCGGGAGAGGCCTTGCAGGTCGACTTGTCACACAGCGCGTACTTCCCCACGCAGACGCTCAAGCCCTTGATGTTCAACTTGCAGGTCGGCCCCGCCTCGGCACGGGCCGCGAAGCAAACCAGCAGCGCCGCGGCGAGTGCGCCAGCCATGGGCGCCACTCGCGCCGCCGCGGTGATGCCGGCGCGGCGTCCTCCCTCGAACCGGTGCGGCATCAATTCTCTCCACGACGCGCTTCGATTCATGGCTTCCTCCTGGGCTAGGTCAAGCCGCCTACCTGATGAGCCTCAAGGCATTTCAGCAGAGTAGCGCCAGTGAGTCAACGTGCCCCCTGGCGCACCGCCGGCAGCGCGAATCCCGCGGCGATCAGCCAGACGAATCCCGGGAACCTGGTGAGCGGGACGAGGAACAGCGCGCCCGGAATGATCAGGCTCAACCAGCTGAGCTCGCCGATCGCCGCCAGCGCCAGCCCCAGCACCGAGATCCACCTCGGCATGAGCTTCATGATCAAGGCCGGGACGGAGACGCCGGCCATCAAGATGCCCAGCGGCATC
>DASZHY010000092.1:0-76748 GCA_035949675.1 Thermoanaerobaculia bacterium | reverse complement strand
TTCCTCAAGGGACACCATGCGGACCTGTTTGCGCCGAGCTATCATCCGCCGGCGCTGGTGGCCAGGCTGCTCGGCCAGGGCAATCTCGACATCGGCCTGATCCCCTCGATCGAGGTGCAGCGCATCCCGGGGCTCAAGGTGCTGCCGGACCTGTGCGTCGCGGCCCACCGCGAGGTGCGCAGCGTGCTTATGGTGTCGCGCTGCCCGCCTGAGGAGATCCGCAAGGTGGCGCTGGATCAGAACAGCCGGACCTCGGCGGCGCTGCTGCGCATCCTGATGCGCGAGCGCTTCCACGCCGACCCCGAGTACTCCCACGAGCGGCCGGACCCCGAGCGCATGCTCGCCGACGCCGACGCCGCGTTGATCATCGGCGATCCGGCGCTGCGGGTCGACCGCGAGCGCTACCAGGTCCACGACCTGGCCGCCGAATGGTTTTCCTTGACCGGGCTGCCGTTCGTCTTCGCGGTGTGGGCGGTGCGTCCCGAGGTGGTGCTGCCCGACCTCTCCTTCTATTTCAAGAGCAGCCTGCGATATGGCCTGTCGTCGCTCGACAACCTGGTGCGCGAGTCGGCAGCCGAGCTGGGCCTCGACAGTGCCGAGGTGCGATCGTACCTGACCGACAGCCTGCACTTCTTCCTGCGCCAGGAGGAGATCGCCGGCCTCGAGGAGTTCTACAGGCGAGCCTACGCGCACGGGCTGATCCTGGAGCCCAAGGCGGTGGAATTTTGGGATTAGAAGCGGTGGCTGGGATTATAAGCGGAAGCTGGGATAAGGCTGCAGAGGACAGCGAGCCATGCCGACACGCGATTTGAGCCCGTTCGATTTCATCTCGCCGCTGGACGCGCGGTACTACGGTCCCGAGGGAAACTTCTTTGCCGCCGTCCATCCTTATCTGTCGGAGGCGGCGACGATCCTTTATCAGCTGCGGGTGGAGCAGGCGCTGCTGGCGGAGCTGGAGGCTTGCGGCATCGCTCCCCGGGGGACCTCCAAGGCGCTGGCCGCGGCGCTCGCCGAAAACCCCGTCACCCCGGCCGAGGTCTATGCCGAGGAAGAGAAGATCCATCACAACATCCGGGCGCTGGTCAACTGCATCCGCCGCCGGCTGGACGCCGAGGCGCAGGGCTGCGTCCACCTGTTCGTCACCTCCAACGACGTCATGGACACCGCGCGGGCGCTGCAGCTGCGGGACTTCACGCGCGAGGTGCTGCTGCCGGACCTCCATCAATTGATGGCGGTGCTGGTGGGCGCCGCCCGCCGGCACGCCGACACCGTCCAGATCGGCAGGACGCACGGGCGCCATGCCGTGCCGCTGACCCTGGGCTACTGGCTCGCCAACTACGTGGACCGGCTCGGCCAGCGGATGGAGCGCATCGCCGCCGCGGCGGCGGACCTCCGCGGCATGATCTCGGGTGCAGTGGGAGCGCACAACGCGTTCGCGCTGCGGTGGCCCGAGGATCCGGCGGCCTTCGAGCAGCGCGTGCTCGCGCGCCTGGGGCTGCGGCCGTCGCCCGGGGCGGCGTCCACCCAGGTGGTGCAGCCCGAGTACGTCGCCGACTTCGCCCATGCTCTGGTGTCGACCTTCTCGGTGCTGGCCAACCTCGCGGACGACTACCGGCACCTGATGCGCAGCGAGCTCGAGGAGATCGGCGAGCAGACCCGGCGCGTCGGTTCGTCGACGATGCCGCACAAGATCAATCCGAAGAACTTCGAGAACGTGAAGAGCCTGTGGAAGGCGGCGGTGCCGCGCATGACGACCGTCTACATGGACCAGATCAGCGAGCACCAGCGGGACCTCACCAACAGCGCCAGCAGCCGCTTCTTCAACGAGCTGGTGGCGATCTTCGCCTATGCGGTGCGGCGCACCAGCCAGGCGGTGCGCGGCACGGTGGTCAGCGTGCCGGCGCTCGAGCGCAACTTCGAGGCGGGCCGGCAGTGGACGGTGGCCGAGCCGCTGTACATCGCGCTCGCCCTCTCCGGCGAGAAGGACGCCTACGAGATCTCGAAGCGCCTGGCGGAGCTGTGCCGCGACCGCGAGATGGGGCTGCTGGACTATTTGGTGTCGGAGGAGGGCAGGGAGGTCGTCGAGCGGCTGGCGCCCGAGCTGCGGCGGGTGGTGCTCGATCCGCGGCTCTACGTCGGCGACTCGGCGAGCCGGACACGGCTGGTGTGCGACCTCTGGTGGGGCGGCGACGGGGGCGACGGAGGGGAACTGGCGGGTGCGGGCGGCCGGGTGAACCCCATCGCGCGTCTGACCGAGAAGCTGGCGCGGCCACCGGATGAGCGCGCGCTGGTCGCCGACGGTACGGCAGGCGCCGCGGCCGACAGGCCGGCCGGTGCGGCTGAAACGCCCGGAGTGGGCAGTGCGGCAGCTATCGCTTCCGTGCCTTCAGGCTCTCGGATTCGGGAATGATCGTGTTGCGGAGGTCGCTCAGGCCAGGAGTATCGAAGGGGATCTGATAGAGGGTCAGCAGCAGGTCGAAGAGCGCGACGAAGTAGGCGTCCTCCTCGCGGAAATCCAGAAGCACGGAGTCCTCGAACAGGGGCGGGTAGGAGGTCTTCAGGTCTCCCGCCAGCAGCAGCGGCAAAACGCCCGCACGTCTGCTCCGCCGTCGCAGCCTGGTGTTGATGAGGCGCAGCTCCGCCTCGACCACCGGGTCGGCGTCGATCGTGTCGTACTTCGTCCGGTAGCCAGGCGTACCGATGGCAAGCACGAACTCGGCGCTGTCGATTCTTTCGATAAACCTAGAGATGCTGCTGCCCGGAGGGTTGTGCCAGCGATCGAGGATGACCTCGACCCCGGCGTCTCGGAGATCTTCGGCCACGGTGCTGACCCACCGTTCGTGCTGTGAGGTCCCCCACGCATAGCTGATGAAGCAGCTGGGATTCGCCGCATCCTTTTCGAGTCGGCGCCGCAAGCCCTTGACACCAACCAGGGCGGCGGCGAACGCAGTTCTCCTCTCCGCGACCTGCTCCTCCCGCTTCACCTCCTCCTGGGCCGCGGCAGGCAAAGATTTAATGGCATCCTCCCCTGGGATGGCCAAGCGCCTGCCGCATTTGCGGCAGAAGAGATAGTCCAGCCCGTCCCGCAGCTGGCTTTCGACGCTGCTGCGCTCCTGCACCTTGCCACAGCCGCCGCAGCGGACGGGCAGGATGCGCACGATCGCCACGTCCCGCCGCTTGAGGAAGCGTTCGAGCATACCCTGAAACAGCGCCTTCACCTCGTCCGGTGTGCTGCGTGAATAGTAGAGGACCAGCTCGATCTCCCCCTCCCTCTCGGCGATTTGCCGAAAGCCGCAGATCTCGCCGGGACCCAGCAGGTACTGGGCCTGATTCTGCCATTGATTGGTGCGGGTGAAGGAGTTGGTGTACCCCAGGAGCACCACCAGCGTGGCGTACACCTTTTCGACAGCACCGCTGACACGGTAGGAGACGTCGTCCAGCAGATCGGCCTCCTCGATCCGCGGCCGCTTCTCGTTGATCAGGGACGGGAAGACGAGGATCGTCTGGTTGTTGAAGGCCTCGCGAAAGCAGAGGTTGTGCTCGAGGAAGAGCATAGCGGTGGCATCTAGGAGCAGCTCCTGCTCACCTTTCTTCAAACCTGCGAGCTCAGGGAAGGCATAGCCGCGTCGCAACAGCCGTTCTTCGTCCAGCGTGCCAAGGTCCCTTGGATGGCGGCGAGCCTCCAGCACGCAAGATGCAGCCAGGTTCACCAGCAGGTCGGGCGAAAGCAGCACGGTCAGCTTGGCCGATGAAGAGCGCAGCAGCGTCACGTAGCCATGCTTTGCCAGGTGGCGGACCGCCTCGGCGACCTCGGCCGGCGTGAACCGCAACCCGGGATCGAGCTTGCGCATTCTCCTCGCCAAGCCAGTGAGGCTGACCAAGACGCCCTTCTTGCCGGCGGACTCCTTCAGTGCCAGCACATGCTCCTTGATCCGCTTGAAGGTGCTGGTCGTCACCGTGGCCGTAAGCGCATCCCATCGGACATGGGCCTTGATCCGCTCCATCAACTCCTTGATCCCCTGGCCGCGAGCGGCGCTCGTGAGCACGTAACCGCCGTCGATACCTTTGGCACTGCAGAAGGCGGCAATCTCGGCGCCGGTCAGGCTCGGCGTCCCCCTATCGATCCGCGCGCCGACCAGGATCGCCACGCTGCGCTCCTTCGCGGCATGGGCGAGGTGCTTGAGCCAGTACTCGACGCCCTGCAACGGATCTTCACGGTTGCTGGCGTCGAAGAGCAGCAGAGCCAGATCGACGTCGTCCAGGAACAAGGTGTGGATCAATCGATAGTCTGGTTGGCCGGCGAGGTCCCACAACACAGCCTCGCATTCGACGCCATCCGCGCGCGTGATTCCGAGCTCTGGGATGACCCAGAACTGCTGCCCGTGGGTCGACTCGTGCTCCTTGAACTGACCGTGCGCAAGGCGCCAGCCCAGGCCAGTCTTGCCCACGCCGCTGTTGCCTACCAGGGCGACTTTGGCCGTCGTATAGTGGATCGAGTCTGTCTTCGGAGGTTTGCCAAACAAAAGGTCGTAATCCAAGTCCCAGATGCGAACGGCGGTGTCATCATCGTCGAGAGTGGCCAAGACCGGCGCGAGCGGATGGAACGCGAGCGAGGAGAAGCCGAGATCGGCGCCGTACTCCATGACGACGGCCGACGTCTCGAAGGTGTCGCAACGCCAGATATGTACGGAGCGCTCGCTTTTTGACGCCAGCAGCTTGCCATCGGCTGAGAAGTGGACGGAGCGGACCTCGCTTATATGTCCTTCCAGCTCCCTCAGCCGCCTTCCGGTCGCGGCGTCCCAGAAAGTGATCGGACCGCGCCCAGCAGGCAACGTCACTAGTAGATCTCCCTTCGGCGACCAACAAACGAAACTAGCGTCCTCCTTAATTGACAGTTTGGGAGTCCAGGTGCCTGACCTGAGCACCAAGACCTCAGTGGCGGCAGCGACTGCCAGAAAGCGCCCATCAGGAGACCAGGCCACCTTGAAGCAGCCCAAAAGGTCCGGCGTCAGCCACTGGTTGTTTGATCGCTTCAGAATAGCAAGGCCATCGTACCCGAGTGCAGCTGCGATCAGGCTTCCGTCAGGAGACCAGCCGAGGTCAACCACGAATGAGTCGCGCCGCGGTGTGCTGGATCGTACGGCGTTCCGTTTGTGCGCGTTCCACAGGACGACCCTGGAGTCATCCCCGCCGGACACGAGCAGGGTGCTGTCTGGCGACCAGGCGACGCAATTGACTTCGTCAGTGTGCCGCTTCAGGATCGCAAGCGACTCCGCCCCGGCTGGATCCCAGAGACGTACGGTGCGATCGGCCGAAGGTGTTGCCAGGATCCTCCCGTCCGGGGACCACGCGATGCGGTCGATCCACTTTCCATGACCTTCAAGCCTGTACCTCAGACGCAGCCCTGGTACTTCGCCAGCCCGATTCACCTTGCGCGCCATCGTTCCTCCTTCAGCGCCTCCATTCTCGGAGAGCCATACCGGTCGCTGGCTTACGATGTTCGCAGTATATAACCAATAGACCTACTACCCGCTCGGACGCTGCGTCTCGGGGAAGAATGCCGGGGTGTGACGTTTAGACCCGCTCCACGTTCGCTGGCCAGCCTTAGGCGCCTTGGGCTAAGATCGCGGCATGGACCTCGAGCCCTCCTCCCGCCCGGTGACGCCGATCCTGGACGACGCGGTGGCCGGCCGCCGGATCTCGGCCGGCGACGCCCACCGGCTGCTGGCCGGATCGGCGGCGGAGGTCGACCTGCTGGATCTGGGGATGGCGGCACATGCTGTGCGCAATCGCTGGAACGACCCCGAGGTCGCCACCTACAACGTCGACCGCAACATCAACTACACCAACGTTTGCGTCTACAAGTGCCGGTTCTGCGCCTTCTACCGGGTGCCGGGCGACGACGAGGGCTACCTGCTGCCGTTCGAGGAGATCGGCCAGAAGGTCGAGGAGACGCTGGCGCTCAACGGCACGGGCATCCTGATGCAGGGCGGGGTGCACCCCGACCTGCCCATCACCTACTACGAGGACCTGCTGCGCTACCTGCGGGAGCACTACCCGGCACTGCACATCCACGCTTTCTCGCCGCCGGAGATCAAGTTCATCGCCCGCAAGGAGCGGATGAGCTTCTACGACGTCATCGCCCGCCTGAAGGACGCCGGGCTGATGTCGATCCCGGGCGGCGGCGCGGAGATCCTCTCCGACGACACCCGCAAGCGGGTGCTCGCCTACCCCAAGTGCTCGGCCGAGGAGTGGATCGACATCATGCGCCAGGCGCACCGCAACGGCCTGCGCACCTCGGCCACCATGATGTACGGCATGGGCGAGGAGGTGGCGGCGCGGGTCGAGCACTTCCAGCGCATCCGCGACCTGCAGGACGAGACCGGGGGATTCACCGCCTTCATCTCCTGGACGTTCCAGCACGAGCACACCGAGATGCCGGACGTACCCGAGACCTTCGCCGACGAGTACCTGCGCACGCTCTCGGTGTCGCGGCTGTTCATCGACAACATCGCGCACTTCCAGACCAGTTGGGTGACGCAGGGCAAGAAGATCGGCCAGGTGGCGCTGGCCTTCGGCGCCGACGACATGGGCTCGACGATGATCGAGGAGAACGTGGTGGCCTCGGCCGGCACCTCGTACCGCATGAGCCAGGACGAAATGGAGCACCTCATCCTGGCCGCCGGCTACCGGCCGCGCCAGCGCACCAACCTCTACGAGCGCTTCGTCACCCGCGAGGACACCGCCGCCCTCGCCCGCCAGTACCGCCACGCCATCACCCCCGCCAACCGGGATCTCGCGTCGGGGGCATCGGCGATTGGCAGCGGGGAGGGAGAGGCGGCAGGCGTGGTGGTGGGCGGGGCCGCGGCAGGGCAGGCCGGCAAGGCCCTCTTGCCGGTCCTGGCCTCCTGAAGCATCTCAGGCTGCTGGATTTCTTCGCGGCGCAGAGTAGGTCCGCTGGATCGTAGTTACTTGAAACCCCGCCCCATCGCCGACGTATCCCCCTGAGCCAGCAGCTTGCAGCTCGGGAGCAGCTTTGCGCCTCGGGGGAGACATGAGCCTCTCGAAGACCGCAGGGTCGGCGCTCCTCCTCGCCACCCTTGCGCCGGTATGGATGCGGTGGATCGCTGTCGCCCAGGGTGCGCCGACGGGCCCCGCAGCCTCGCCTTCGGCGGCCGAACTGGCGGGGACCTGGGTTGCGGTGGCGTCGCATGACGGCGAGACCGCAACCATCGCTCTGCACCTGGAGGCCGGTGAGGGCGGGCAGATCCGCGTGAAGTGGTCGAACCCGGCTCTCCATATCTGGGAGCTCCCGGTCGGCAGCGCGGCCGTCCACGGCAGCGATGTCCAGATCGCGCACCTCCTGCGGCTCGCCTACGACCGTGCGGCGCACACGCTGAGCGGAATCCTTCCGGCCGCGCTCGTCCCGGTCTACGAGATGCCGGTGACGTTTCGCCGCGCTGCTCTGCCACGGCCGCCGCGACCGGAGCTCACGGCTGCGGTCGCGGCACCGGCTTGGACGTTCGATGCGGCGGCGCCGGTCTGGGCGGACCTTGCCTTCGCCGACGGCGTTCTCTATGCCGCCGCGGACGACGGCCACCTGTACGCCCTCGGGGCGCGCACCGGGAAGCCGCTGTGGACCTTCCTGGCCGGTGGCGCCGTGAGAGCGCGACCCGCGATCGCGGATGGCGACGTCTTCGTGCAAGCGGACGACGGCTTCCTCTACCGGCTGAGCGCCACATCCGGGAAAGAGCGCTGGCGGGTCCGCCTGCAGCCCGCGGTCGAGCGCCTGCCCTCGTCAAAGGACGGCTCCCGCTACGACTTTCGGGCGTCCGCGGCGACCCTCGCGGACGGTCGTCTGTACGTGGGAACCGACGACGGCCACCTGCTGGCCCTCAACCCGGCCGACGGCTCCCGCATCTGGACCTTTCCGGCCAACGGCAGCGTCGTCTCGACGCCGGTCGTCGCCTCTGGCCGGGTCTACTTCGGGAGCTTCGACGGCCACGTCTATGCCCTCGACGCCGCCTCCGGAGCGCTACTCTGGAATCACGACACCGGGGCCCCGGTGACGTCGACACCGGCTCTCCACGAGGACCGGGTGATCATCGGCAGCCGCAGCTATGACCTTCAGGCGCTCGACCGCGAGAGCGGCAAGCCGTTCTGGACCCGCTACTTCTGGTTCTCCTGGGTCGAATCCTCCGCCGCCATCTTCGACGGTGTGGCGTACATCGGCTCTTCGGATGCCGCCAAGCTCTTTGCCTTCGACGCCCGCAGCGGCCGCCGGCTGTGGGAGCTCGACGCGGGCGGCTGTCCCTGGGGAGAGCCTGCGGTGACGAACAGCCGGGTTTTCATCGGCACCGTGGGCACCCAGAACTACCTGATCGCTCATCGCGCCACCATCCTGGCAGTCGATCGCAAGACGGGCTTGGCGGCCTGGCGGTATCCCATCGCCGCACCCGCCTCCCCGGAGGTATCCGAATATGGAGTCGCCGCCTCTCCTGTCCTCGGCGACGGGCTGGTCTACTTCGCGGGCCTCGATGGGCGGGTCCTTGCCTTCCGACAGTAGGTCCAGCGGTCCTGCGCTGGCACCTGGGCGTGCCGGGCGAAACGCGGTAGCGCAGGGCGCCGCCGGCCCGATTCGGCCGGCGGCGTCCTGCTGACTTCGACTTCCTGGCTGTCCGAGCCCAGTTCTCCCAGCTCGATGCCTCAGGCCTTCGCGAGCGGGCAGCTCAACATCCAGCCGACGCCGTAGGCATCCTTGAGGGCGCCGAACTTCGCGCCCCAGAACGCGTCCGAGATGGGGCAGTCGACCGTGCCGCCGGCGGCGAGGGCCGCGAACGCCTTCGCCATCTCCTCCTGATCCTCGAACTGCAGGGCGATGGCGACGTTGCTCTGGGCCGGGGCCGCCCGCTCGGGCGTCGTGTCGGTGAACATGACCACGCCCGGGCCGATGCGCACGGCGGCATGGATGATCAGGCTTTGGTGCTCGGCCGCGACGGGGCCGCAGCCGCCGCCGGGCACGTCGCCGTAGCGCTGCACGCTCTCGACCTTCGCGCCGAGCGCGCTCTCGTAGAGGCGGATCGCCTTTTCGACGGTGCCGTTGAGGCAGATGTAGGGGTTGAGCTCGTTGATGGTTGGGCTCTGCTGATGGTCGGTTGCGGTCTCAGGGGTTTCGACGGCGGTTGCGGTGGGGCTCATGGTCTTTCCTCCATTGAAGTTCACCCCTATAGACCCCGGGTCACGGCCAGACTCATCGGTCGGCAGGCGAACCCCGGGCGGCAGCCTCAACCCGTGAATTGTTGCTCGGGAGCTCAGGTTGGGAGGATGGGGACCCCGTAGGCACCAAGTGCCCTGTCCTTGGTGATCAGCGTCAGGCCCTCGAGCTGAGCCTGGGCGATCAGCATGCGGTCGAACGGGTCTTCGTGGTGACGAGGCAATTGGGCCGCGGCAAGCGCGTGACGCGCCGTCATCGGGAGCTCGACGAAGTCGCTTTCCCCGATCTCGTCGACCAGATCAGCGCCGTCGAGATCCAATTTGCCGAGAGCGGCCTTGATCGCAAGCTCCCAGATCGTCGCGGCGCTGACATGGACGATCGAGGCGGGGTCAGCCACCGCCTGCCGGGCTCCGGCACCGAGCTTACGATCCCCTGCGAGCCACCAGAGAAAGGCGTGGCTGTCCAGCAGGAGCTTCACTCCCTTTCCCCGCGGAAGGCAGCCTGGATCTCCGCCGGCAACGGCTCATCGAAGTCCGGGGCGACGCGGATGCGACCCTTGAGGCGCCCAGGTTTGCGAGGCTCGGCGGCAACTCGGACCAGCCTCGCCACGGGCCGTCCGCTCTTCGCGATGATGACCTCTTCGCCCTGGGCGACTCGCTCGAGCAGCCGGGAGAGGTTGGTCTTGGCATCGTGTACGTTGAAGACTCCCATACCGCCCCCACTGATTAGCTAAGTTAGTCTACCATTGGAGGTCTCGGTTGTCGAGCATGCACCCTTCACGGCTTCACGGCCGTCGGCGCCTCAGGGGCAGGTGAGGGCCGAGGTGTCCTGAATCGGAGCCGCGGTGGTCAGATCGGGATTGTGGTAGGTCGCGGTGTGGCCGGTCTTGGTGTCTTTCACCGTGACCTGGAACGAGACGTTGGTGACCGCGGCGTAGAACACCCAGAAGTGGTTGTTGATCGCGCAGCCGTTGATCACTTTGATCAGCATCTCGGGATTCGCCGAGTCGAAGAACCAGAAGAGGCCGCCCTCGGTGACGCCGACCGGCGTCAGGTCGATGGCGCCGCCGTTGCCGGAGTGACCGCCGCCCTGGGTGGTCGAGAACGAGCTGGTGATCTGAAACCGGTGATCGCCGGGCTGGTCGCTGATACACAGGGTCTGGCTGCCGGGCATGCAGCCGCTCGCGCTCTGGGTGTTGTCGGTGATTGCCACCGCGACGCTGAAGCCGTTGGAGTTGGAGGTGGTGCCGACGGTCTCGACGTCGCCGGGGCACAGGGTCCCCTGCAGGTTGAACTGCACTCCGCCGGGCCCGCCGAAATTGTGGGTGAACGCCAGGGTGTGCCCGGGAGTGAAGGCGGCGTCGCCGAAAGACCAGGTCACCGGCGTGTCCGCGCCGCTGCTCAGGTTCACCATCTGAGTCTGTGTCGAACCGATCTGCGGGCCGGCGTAGGAGCCGTCCCTGGCGGTCAGCTGGAGTGTGTAGGTGCCGTCCGTGTCGGTCGTGTAGTCGATCACGACCGAGTGCAGGTTCACGGCGTTGAGGTTCTGTACGTAGAACCCGTTGGCCACGGAGTCGTGGTTGCCCGAGCTACCGGAGCTCGGACAGTTGTAGATCACCGACACAGTGGCCTGCGCGGCAGCGGCAGGCGCGAGCAGCAGCGCCCCAGACAGCAGCAATCCTCGAAGCAGCGGCCTGCCGCGCCGCCTGTACCTGCTGAAGGCGAAGACCATGAGCGACCTCCTTGTCGACCGGATGTGCAGCCCTCCTTGGGATGAGGCGCTGCAAGGGGCGGGATGTTACCGCCGCGTTACTCCCACGGGATGTCGGGCATGCGCAGGCGCTCGACCTCCTTGCCGCCGCCGGCCACCGTGGTGGTCAGGATCTCGTCGACGTCTTCGACGGTGACGGCGCTGTACCAGAGGTTGTAGGGCCAGACGGCGACCGTGATGCCGCGGCTGCAGTGCTTGAGGCAGCCGGTGCGGGTGACCATCACCCGGTCGCGCATGCCGAGCTCGCGCACCCGGTCCTTGAAGCGGTTGTAGACCTCGAGCGAGCCGCGGCGGGAGCAGCTGGGCTTGGGGGCCTCGGGCGGCCGCTCGTTGAGGCAGACCAGGATCTGGATCTGTGGATGGGGCATGCCGCGATCATAGCCCGGCAGCCGCCGCCCGCCGCCCCGGCGCCCCGCCGCGGCCGCCGCCCGCCGGCGATCAATAGCGAGGGAGGGCCGCTTATAGCTGTGGTAGCGTCTGCCGGTCTCTCCCTGGGAGGTGACTTGAGCGCGGGAGCTTCGGACGCGCCGTCTTCAGCCACCGGACCGGTGCGCTTCCTCCTCAATCCGGCGGCAGGACGCTGGGGGGCGGCGGCGCGACTGGCCCGGCTGCGGGTGCTGGCCTCGGCGGCCGGCGCCGGGCTGGTGGTCAGCAAGAGCGGCGCCGACATCGCCGTGCAGGCGCGGCGCGCCGTCGAGGACGGGGTGGCGCGGCTGGTGGTTGCCGGCGGCGACGGCACCATGCACCAGGCGGCCCAGGGCCTGGCGGGGAGCCCCTGCGCGCTGGGAGTGGTGCCGCTCGGCACCGGCAACGACCTGGCCGGTACGCTGGGCATCCCGCATGACCTCGAAGCGGCCGCGGCGCGCGCGCTCGCCGGCGGCGTGCGTCAACTGGACCTGGCGCGGGTCGGAGAGACGGTCTGCATCGGCTACGCCGGCGTGGGCTTCGACTCGGTGGTGACGCGCTTCGCCAACGAGGAGGTGAAGCGCCTGCGCGGGCCGCTGGTCTACGTCTATGCGGTGCTGCACACCCTGGCGACCTTCAAGCCGCCGGCGATGCGCGTCGTCCATGACGCCGGAACCTTCGAGGGGCGGGCGATGTTCGCCGTGGTCGCCAACCTCCCCCGCTTCGGCGGCGGCATGCGGATCGCTCCGGCGGCACTGCCCGACGACGGCTGGCTCGACCTGGTGATCGTGCGCGAGCTGTCCCGGCTGCGCCTGCTCGCGGTCTTCCCCAAGGTCTACCGCGGCACCCACGTCAACCACCCCGCGATCCAGATCGTCCGCACCCGGAAGGTCGAGATCACCCTCGATCGCGAGATGACCCTCTACGGCGGCGGCGAGCCGGTGGCCACCAAAGCCGCCGGCCAGCCGTTCGCCGTCGAGGTGATGCCGGGAGCCCTGCGGGTGGTGGCCTGAGGAGCCGGCACCGCGCCAGGGCTATTGATCAGTCCCCGACCTTGAACTCGACTCCCTGGGCCAGCGGCAGGTCGGTGCCCCAGTTGAGGGTGCAGGTCTGGCGGCGCATGTAGGTTTTCCAGGAGTCGGAGCCGGCTTCGCGGCCGCCGCCGGTCTCCTTCTCGCCGCCGAAGGCGCCGCCGATCTCCGCTCCGGAGGTCCCGATGTTGACGTTGGCGATGCCGCAGTCGCTGCCGGTGGCGGCCAGGAAACGCTCCGCGGCCCGGACGTTGAGCGTGAAGATGGCCGAGGAGAGGCCCTGGGGCACGGCGTTGTGCATGCGGATGGCCTCGTCGAGGTCGTCGAACTCGAAGAGATAGAGGATCGGCGCGAAGGTCTCTTCACAGGTGATGCGCATCTCGGCGCGGGCCTCGACCAGGGTCGGCTCCACGAAGTAACCCGGGCCGGGTCGGGCGTGACCGCCGTACAGGATCCTTCCGTCCTCGGCCTGCACCCTGTCGAGTGCCCGCAGCATGTTGTCCACCGCGTGCTGGTCGATCAGCGGACCCATCAGCGTGCCGGGCGCCAGGGGATCGCCGATCGAGATCGACCGGTAGGCGGCGACCAGGCGCGCCTTCATCTCGGCGGCGATGCCGCGCTGCAAGAACAGGCGGCGGGTGGTGGTGCAGCGCTGGCCGGCGGTGCCGACGGCGGCAAAGAGGACGGCGCGCAGGGCGAGGTCGAGGTCGGCATCGTCGAGCACCAGGATGCCGTTGTTGCCGCCCAGCTCGAGCAGCGAACGGCCCAGCCGGTCGGCCAGTACCTTGCCGATCTCGCGGCCCATCTTGACCGAGCCGGTGGCGGAGATGAGCGGGAAGCGGCGGTCGGCGACCAGGCGCTGGGCGGCGCCGTCACGGCCGGCCAGCAACAGGTTGAAGATCGGCGGCGCGGAGTTGGCCGCCAGCACCCGCGCCGCGATGCGGGTGACCGCGAGGGCGGTGAGCGGCGCCTGGTGAGAGGGTTTCCACAGCACCGAGTCGCCGCACACCGCGGCGACGGTGGAGTTCCATGCCCACACCGCCACCGGGAAGTTGAAGGCGGTGATCACGCCCACCGGCCCGAGCGGATGCCATTGCTCGTACATCCGGTGCAACGGCCGCTCGGAGTGCATGGTCAGGCCGTAGAGCTGGCGCGACATGCCGACCGCCAGGTCGGCCATGTCGATCATCTCCTGGACCTCGCCCAGGCCCTCGGAGAGCACCTTGCCAACCTCGAGCGACACCAGGCGCCCGAGCTCCTGCTTGTGGCGGCGCAGCTCGTCGCCGAGCTGGCGCACCACCTCGCCGCGCCGCGGCGCGGGCCAGGTCCGCCACTCGTGGAAGGCCGCCTCGGACGCCGCCGCCACTCGCTCGTATTCGTCGACGGTGGCGAGGCGCACCGCGGCGATCGGCTCACCGGTCGCCGGGTTGATCGATTCGACCCACTCGCCCGTGGTTTGGATCCAGCCGCCGTCGAAGGCGCCCGGGTTCTCGGCCTCGAGGCCGAGAGGGCTAAGGGTCTCGGCAATATCTGCGGCATGTGCCGCATGGGCGGCATGGGCCGCATGGGCCGCGGTATCGACAGTCATCTTTGCGCTCTCCTGGATGCCAGAAATGCCCGCCGGCCAAGGCTCGCCGCCGGGAAAGCGAAAGGATATCGCACCCTGTCGTTCTCCGGCGTCTCCGGCGCCACCCGCGCCTCCGGCGCCACGCGCGCCACCCGCGCCTCCGGCGCCTCTCGTGCCTCCCGCGGGGCCTGCCGCGGGCCCGCCGCGTAGAATCGCGCTCCATGGGGGCCTGGGTGGGGCTGGTCCCGGCCATGCTGGCGGCGCTCTTCGCCGGCTGGTGCGGCAACTTGCTCGGCGGCGTGACGGCCGCTGGGAGCGTGACGGCGCTCGGGGCGCTGTTGCTGACGCTGGCGGCCTGCGGCGGGCCGTGGCGCGACCCGTTGCGGCTGGGGCGCACCTGGCGGCTGGCGCCGCTCGGGCTGTGGTTCGGGGCAGCGGCCAGCGCCTGGCTGTCGCCGGTACCCCGGGCCGGGCTGGAGGCGGTGGTGCTGCTGCCGGCCTACCTCTGCCTGCCGGCAGCGATCGCCAGATGCTGGCAAGGCAGGGCCGCCAGGCGCCTGGGAGCGCGGGGCATGGCAGCCGCGGTCGCCCTGCTTGCCGCCTGGGCGCTGTTCGCGCAACGCGGCGGGGGCGAGGTCGGTCCCGGCGCGAGCGAGCCCGCGGCCGGCGCGGGGGGAGGACCGGCGACCCCCGGGCCAGGAGTCGGCGCCTCCCTGGCGCCGCTCGGGCATCACACGTTGCTCGCGACCTGGCTGGTGACCCTGCTGCCCATCGCGCTGCTGACGCTGCGCGAGAAGACCGCCTGGCGCTGGCTGGGAGCCGGCGCCGGCGCGCTCGGCGTGGCGGGCGTGATGGCCGGCCGGTCGCTGGCCGGCGGAGCGGGGCTGGCCTGCGAGGCGCTGGCGGCGGCGCTCTGGGTGGTGGGTCGGGCTGCCAGGGCGCCGTCGCCGAAGGCCCGTCCAGGGGCTGGCGAAGCCGATCCAGCTGGCGGTGGCGATCCGCGGGCCGGCGCCGGCTGGCGAGCCCGGCGGCGGCTGGCCGGGGGGCTGGTGCTGCTGGGCCTGGTCCTGGCGGCGTCGCAGCTGCCGCGGGCGGCACGGATCGCCGCCGGGCATGACGCTTCCGTGCTGGCACGGGGGGTCTACATCCAGGCTGGCTGGAACGGCTGGCGCGAGCGGCCATGGCTGGGCTGGGGCCCTGGCTCGGTGCCATGGACGGCTGGCTGGTTCCTGGTGCCGCGGCCCGGCCTCAACCCGTGGGGCGAAGCGGTCGGCGAGCTGCACTCGCTGCCGGTGCAGCTGGCGTACGAGACCGGAGCCCTGGGTCTCCTGTGCGTGCTGATCACCGGCGGCTCATTCCTGGCGCGACGGTGGACCGAGCGGCGCGCAGCGTCCGACGGCGGGCTGCTCGCCGCCGGCTGTCTCGGTCTCGCCGGGGCCGCCGCGGCCTGGCTGGGCACGGCGGCCATCGCCGTCCCGGCACTGCCGCTGGCGCTGGCGGCAGCAGCCGGCGCGGCGCTGGCCGGCGGCGCGGCAATTGCCGGTCCGGGCGCGGAGGAGCCGCGGTTCCGGCTGAGCAAGGCGGCCTGTGTCTATGGCCTGGCGGTGGCGACCGCATTGCTGCCGCCGGAGATCGCGCGCTGGCACTACGACCGAGCGGTGGCTGCGGGTCAGGCCGGCCGGCGGCCGGCCGCCGAGTCGGAGCTGACCGCCGCCGTCCGCCTGGACCCGCGGTTCCCGCTCTACCGCATGCGGCTGGCTCTGCTGCGGGCCGGCTCAGGGACGGGGCCCGGCGCCGCCGCCCTCGCGTTGACCGCGGCCCGAGACGCGCAGGGAGTGGGCCTGCTGTGGTTGGTCGCCGGCATCCTCGGGCGGGCCGACGGCGAGGTCTGGGCGCCGGCAGCCTTGGAGCAGGGCTGCGCGCTCGACCCGCTCTCGCCCTTCCCAGCTTTTTACCTGATGGCCTCGGCGCCCGCCGCCACCGCAGCGCCGCGGCTCGGCGCCCGCGCCCTCCTCGCCGAGCCGCGACTGATGGCTGCCACCTTCTGGGAGGGGCGCGAGCCGCTCTTCCGCCAGGTGCTGGAAGAAGCTCGCCGGTGGCCGGGCCTCGATGCCGGATGGAAGCTGGCGCTGCTGCATGCCGCGCCCGGGCCGGCTGCGCGCCGCGGCGCGATCGTGCGCCAGGAGCTGATCATCGATGCCGGGGTCTTCACCCAGGCAACGTCTCTCCATCTCTTCCGGCGGCTTCCCTGGTTGGCGCGGTGGCAGCTCGTCAGGTTGCGGGAAAGTCTGATCGAGGGCCTGGACATGCCGCCGGCGACCTCGTTGCGGAGCACCGATGGCGCGCGCTTCGCCACACGGAGCTGTGGGCCGGCAAGTTGAGCAATGGTCATTTTTTGGGCGGTACCTGATCAAACTGTGATCACCTGACACCGCACTGCGGATTCTCCACAGATCCTGCGGAAAACCTTGTGGGAAAGTCGTCAGGACGGAAGAAAAATGCGCGGTGCGACAGCGGTTTGACACGCTTTGAACAGATCTTTGTGCAGTCCGTATAAGTCCTTTGTTATTAGCGGTTTGAAAATGTTTACACGATCGTAACGCGGCGTTACAAGGCTTTCCCAGGCCTGTGCCGTGGTCGTTCCCACAAAGTACCAAGCAGAATTGGTGTCAAATTGACATGCCGGGCCGAGGGTCGGATGCGGTGCGTCCGGGCGGGTGCCAGCTGGGCGGAAGACGGCCGGTCAGCGACCAATTCAGCTCGAATGACCGGTTGCCGCCTGGAGGGAGGCGGCCCGGTCAGCGCAGACCGTAGATGGTGCTGACGAAGGGACCGCTCAGGAAGTGCTCGGGATCGATCTGGCTTTGCAGGCAGATCCCGTGACACTCATCCTCGAGCAGCAGGCGGGCGGACTCGGCGAGCCCGGCGGCGGTGGTGGCCTGGATCGCCTTCAGGTTGCGCGTGCCGATGCGGCAGGGGCGGATCACCCGTGCATCCTCGAGCCGGCGCATGGAGCCGTCGGCGGCCCTGCCCTCGACGGCGGCGTAGGTCGCCACCAGGTCGTCGTCGACGTACGGCACCTCCTGCTCCATGCGCCGCAGCAGGTAGTCGGCGCGATCGATGCCGGCAGGCGCCTCGTCGAGGATCGATTGGACCCACGCGTAGTGGCCGGGATAGCGCAAGGTCTTGTAGTCGAGCCGGTCGACCCGACCGGCCAGGACCTGCGGCAGGTCCGCGGCGCCGCCCGAGGTGAGGGCCTCCTCGTAGAGCACGCCGTGGATGAGGATGGTCTCGCGGTCGGAGAGGGACGGGCGGGTCGTGCGCTTGCCGTCGCGGATGACGGTGGCTGGCTCGACGTACTCGGTGGCGACGCCGATCGAGCTCCAGGTGAAACCATAGTAGTGCGGCGGCCGGGCGGTCGTGGTGAGCGCTCCGACGCGCATCTGCACCGCGGCGGCGGTCGTGACCTGGTGTTCCCGGCAGAAGCGCTGGAACAGGCCATTGGCCAGGACGTCGATGAAGCCCGGCGCAAGACCGGTCTGCAGCACGAAACCCTGCGCGGAGCCGCCGGCGATCTCGATCACCGCGTTGGTTTCGCGCACGTGCTCGGTGAGGTTGGCGTAATGCAGGCGGTGCTTCAGGGCGAGCCGCGCCATCCGCGGAGCCTCCTTGCCCGGCAGGCAATCCAGCAGCAGGTCCGAGGCCGCGAGGGCCTGCTCGAGCTCGGGCGAGCATCCGGCCGCCGGCAGGTGGAAGGACCGCACCTCGCCCGGCTGCCGCGAGCCCTCGCGGATCCATGCTGCCGCGGCCTCCGCCCGGCCCAGGTCCGAGTCGCCGACGAACAGGTCGACGTCGAAGGTCCCCAGCTCGCGCAGCAGCAGCCCTACCGCGCTCCCCATGCCGCCGGCGCCGGCGATCAACACACGTTTTCTGCTCATTGCTCGCTCCGCACCATGGGCGATCTCCGCGGAGCCGCCGGCTCATGGTCCCAGGCCGGGGATTGAGGAAGGTGGCAAGCTCCCTCGAGGGAACGCGGCATGCTAGCACAGCCGCACAGGCGGTTTTCCGCGGCCGGAGCGGGTTTTCACGGCGCTCCAAGGCACTGCGCCTTCATGTATCATCCCCCCGGCAACTCATGGGATCGGATCAGCAGGACGTCTGGGGGCGATGGGCCTCCGCCACCGGCCGCCCCGACCGCCCTGCGCACCCGGCACGAGACATCCGGATCGACAAGGTGGCTACCGACTACTCCAACCTGCCGCGCGACCAGACCCGCGTGCCGCTGGCGCACCGGATCCAGCTCAAGTTCGACCGCTTCAGCGGCTTCATCAACGAATATTTCTCCAACATCTCGCCGGGCGGGATCTTCATCCGCACGGACACCCCGGAGGCGCCGGGACAGCTGCTCGAGTTCGAGTTCCGGCTGGGCGACGGCTACGAGTTGATCCGTGGACGCGGCGAGGTGGTGTGGGCGCGCGAGCGGGGCGAGGGGCCGGAGCGGCCGCCCGGCATGGGAGTCCGGTTCCTCGATCTGAGCCCGGGCAGCAAGGACCTCATCTACAAGATCGTCGACGACTACGTGGCGCATGGCGGCAAGCCCTTCGACCCGACCCCGCCGCCGGCGGCCGGACCCGAGGCCGGCGCCGCGGAGCCCCACGGCGAAATGCGCGCTCCCGGGAGGGAGGCGCGGCCCGTCGTCGCGGTGCCAGACCCGCCGGCCCTGGCGAGAACGCCGCCGCCCGCGACCGCGCCGCCGCCCGTGACCGCGCCGCCGCCGGCCGTGAGCGCGCCCAGCCCGCCGCCCCCGGCGACCGCGCCGCCGCCGGCCATGAGCGCGCCAGGCCTGCCGCCGGCCGCACCGCCGCGGCCGGCAGCCGCGCCGCCGCAGGACGATCTGTCATCCCTGCCGTGGCGGCTCGAGATCCCGGCGATTCAGCAGCTGCCCGGCGTGCCGGCAATCACTCCCCGCTCGCCGCTCGAGTCCCTCGGCGCGGGGGACGAAGCCGCCGGCGCCGGCGGGACAGCAGCTGGCGGACTGTCGGCGACCGGCGAGGGCGCGCCGGCCGGACACGCGGCCGACCCGCTTGCCCAGGTGGCCGCGGCGCTGCCGCCGCTCGACGAGCTGGCGCCGGACGTGCCGGCGCTGCCGCCGCTCGACGAGATCGTGGCCGGTGCCGGCGCGCCGCTGCCTCCGGCTCAGGTGCCGGCGCCAGCCAAGGTGCCGCCGCCGGCCGCGGCTCCCACCTTCTCGTCGTTCGACCTGCGCGCGCCGCGCCGGCCTTCGCGCCTGCCGCTGGTCGGCGCGCTGCTGGCCGTCGCCCTCGTGGGCCTGGGAGTCTACCTGCTGCGCGACACCGTGCTGGGATGGATCGAGAGGCGCGAAGCCGCCCAGCCGGAAACGGTGTCCGCGGCCCCGGCGGCCCCGGCCGCCGCCGGCGCCAAGGCCCGGACCGCGCCCGGCTTGGCCGTGCCGACCGCGCAGGCAGCGGCGACGCCGACCGCGGCGGGCTCAGCCGCCCCGGCCGCGCCGACAGCGGCCGCGGCGACCGCGGCGGGCTCAGCCGCCCCGGCCGCGCCGGCAGCGGCGACGCCGACCGGGGGCGCACCCACCTCGGCCGCGCCGGCCCCAACCGTGCCGTCGGCTGCCACGCCGACGGTGACGGCACCAGCGGTGACGGCGCCGCCGGTGACGCCTGCTGCCGGCCGCGGAGCCTCCCCGCCGGCGACGGCACCGCCGGCGGCGGCGTCTGCCGGCCGCGCCGTGCTCGAGCCGGTGCCGGCGCCCGGCAGCGCCAGCGGGCGCGGCGCCGGCGCTCCTGGCGCCACTGCGCGGCTGACAGCCGTGCAGCGGATCACCTGGCAGCCCGTGGCGGACGGCACCGAGGTCGTGCTGTGGGGCAATGGCGACTTCACCAACGAGTCCTACACCAGGACCCGGGTCGGCGGCTTGCCGGTGCGCGAAGTGATCCGGATCACCGGCATCGACCGTCCCTTCCCGTCGCCACGCCTGATGGTGCGGACCCCGGAGCTGCTGCAGATCCGTACCGGCTATCACCCGCCCCAGGAGCTGCACATCGTGCTGGACCTGGGCAGCCGCGACGTGCAGGTGATAGGCGTCCAGCCCGGGCCACGCCAGCTCCGCATCCACCTGCGCGCCAAGTAGCCGCGCGCCGCCGCCGCTCCGCTCGCGCGCCTGACGGCCACGCGCACCCCTGGTGCGCCTGACAGCCACGCGCGCCGCACGTGCGGCTGACAGCCAACGCGCGCCGCACGTGCGGATCGAGCCGGCGGCTCCGGGGCGTATAGTTGCTCTGGTCTGGCTCCGGCTCGTGTTCACCCATGCGGCGCCAGTGCCGTCATGCCGAACAAGTGGACGCCAAGCGGGCTCGTGCTGGTCGGCTTCGGCTGCTTGCTGGCGCTGGTGCTCCGGCCGGCGGCAGGCGAGCGCCGCGGGCAGGCAGCCGTCCCGCCCGAGGCGGTGCAGATCCCCGTCCAGGTCCTGCTCGACGGCGAGCCGGTGCGGGGCCTCGCGGCAGCGGATTTCGCGCTGCTCGAAGACGGCGCCAGGCGGACCATCAGCGGCTTCGACTTCGTCGATCTCGGGCGGCCCGGTACCAGGCGCCGCTACCTGCTGCTGTTCGATCTGGCGGGCTCGGAGCCGACCGCCATCCTGGCGGCGACGCGCGCGGTGCGCGAGTGGCTGCCGGGGTCCTTCGCACCTGGCGACCTGGCGGCGGTGGCCACCTTCGACGGCGAGTCGGGCTGGCGGCTGGTGCTCGGGTTCACCTCCGACCGCCGGGAGGTCCTCGGGGCCGTCGCGCATCTCGGCTTGCCGGAATTGCTCGACGGCCAGCAAGACGAGCTGCGGCTGACCTCGCCCAAGCTACGGGCCGCACTGCCGGGCCTGGCGCTCGCCGCCGATCCCGGGGCGGCGGCGGCCCCGGAGGTCGAGCCGGAGGCCATGCTCGAGGCACTGCGGCAGCGCTCGCTGGCCAGCCGCGGCCGCCTCGACGCGGGCCTCGCGGCGAGCTCCTTGTCCGAGCTGGCCAGCGGGCTCGATGCGGTGGCGGGGCGCAAGCTGGCGGTCCTGTTCTCGGCAGCGGCCGGCGCCCCGCCCGAGCCGCTCGCCGGCGTGCCCGAGCAGCTGCGGCGGGTGGACTGCGTCGTCGCGACCGTCGATCTTCGGGGTGACCTCCCGGACCTGCGCGGCGAGCTGGACCGCGCCATGGCACGGCTGGTCAGGCAGACCAGCGTCACCTATTTGCTGTCCTTCCACCCGGCGGCCGCCGCGCTCGACGGCGCCTTCCATCCGCTCGCCGTCGAGCTGAGCGGCGCGCCCCCCGCCGCGCGGCTGGACCACCGGCCGGGTTTCTACGGCCGCCTGCCCTATGCCCAGCTGCCGCCCGACGCCAGACGGCTCGCCGCCGGCGACCAGCTGATGAGCGGCGGCGACGCGGGGGCGGTCGCCACCGCCGTGCTGGCCGCGCCCTTCCGCGGCGTTGCGGACAAGGCTTACGTGCCGGTGCTGGTCGAAGCCGACGGCGCCACGCTGCTGGCCGGCGGCTCCCGCGCCGACCTGCCTGCCGAGGTCTACGCCTACGCCGTCGGCGGCGACGGCGCCATCGCCGACTCCTTCGGCCAGATCCTGCGGCTGGATCTCGGCAAAGCCGGGGCGACGCTACGGCGCGGCGGGCTGAAGTTCTTCGGCCATCTCGAGCTGCCGGCCGGCGAGTACTCGGTGCGCACGCTGGTACGCAACGGCGACACGGGAGCCTTCGGCAAGCGCGCCCTGATGCTGACCGTGCCCTCCTTTACCGCCGATCGGCCGGTGCTGTTGCAGCCCTTCTTTCCCGAGGCAGGCGGCAGGTGGGCCATGGTGCGCGAGCCGCCGCGCGGCGAGCAGCGCGACGCTCCCTACCCGTTCACGGTCGGGCGCCGTGCCTACGTGCCGGCCTCGTTGCCGGCGCTCACGCCCGGCAAGAACGCGGCAGTGGCGCTGGTCGCCTACAACCTGGGGGACGGCAAGTTGAGGGCCCGAGCGGTGGTCCAGAGCGCCGACGGCCGCGACCTGGCGAGCGGCGAGCTGCGTCTCGGCAGCCGCGATGCGGGGGGCGGTTCGCGCCCGGCGGTGCTGCGGGCGGTCTTCCGGCCGCCGCACCTCGTTCCCGGCGCCTACCGCCTGGTGGTCACGCTCAGCGGTCCGGCCGGAACGCAGACCGGGACCGCGCGCTTCGCCATCGGCGCGCAGGCTGGAGCGGTTGGGGCGGCCGGAGCCGGGGCGGCCGGAGGGGGCGGAGTCAGGACCGGCAAGAGCTGACCGGACCTGTAGTACACTTTTGTGCCCTGGAGCTTTTTGCCATGCGAGGTTAGACCGTAGCCCGGCCCGCGGGCGGCGTGTCTGGTTTCGCCCCTGGTGGCTCCCTGACCGCGGGTTTGCCGGGATGCTGCAGTCCAAGGCCAACGTCGATCGTCTCAAGCGCCGCCTGGTGCACGACCTGGTGCAGCAAAACGTGGAGCTCATCCAGGGCCGGATTCATCGCCCGCACGCTCCGCGCCGGCTTCCGTACCTGCGGCTGCTGGGTGCGCTCGCCCTGCTGCTGGCGTCGACGGCGCTGGTCGGCTCGACGCGGCTGCTCTCGACGCTCGCCGCCGCGCCGGCGCCGGTACGGCCGCCGGGAGCGACCCTGGCGACCTCCGCGGTCCGGGCGGGGCAGGACCTGAGGGCGAATCCGCCGCCCATCGCCGCCGTCCTGGTTTCCCAGGGGGCGGCCACGATCGACCCCGCGGTGCTCCCGCTCGCGGTGCGCAGGATCGCTCTCGACGCCGGGCACGGCGGCGACAGCCACGGCACCAGGACCCCGCTCGGGCTGCTGGAAAAGGACATCACCCTGGACGTCGCGCGCCGCCTGCGGCAGCTGCTCGAGGCGCAGCACGACTTCGAGGTCGTCATGACCCGCAGCGGCGACAGCGCGGTGTCGCTGGCCGAGCGCGCCGCCATCGCCAACCGCTCGGGCGCCGACGTCTTCGTCTCGGTGCACGTCAACTGGATCGAGAACCGCGCCTCGCACGGCGTCGAGACCTATTACCTGGGCCCCACCAACGATCCGTTCCTCAACCGGCTGGCGGCGCTCGAGAACCGCGACTCCGGCTACGCGATGGCCGACATGCGCCAGCTGCTGGACGGTATCTATGCCGGCGTCCGTCAGGACAAGTCGCGAGAGCTCGCCGAGGTCGTGCAGCGCGCGCTGTTCCGGTCGCTGGGCAGGGTGAATCCGAAGATCGAGGACCGGGGCGTCAAGTCGGCCCCTTTCATCGTGCTGCTCTCGACCCGCATGCCGGCCATCCTGGCGGAGGTCTCTTGCGCCTCCAACACCGACGAGGCGCGGCTGCTGGCGCGGCCGCTGTACCGCCAGTACATCGCGGAGGCCCTCGCCGGCGGCCTGCGGGTCTACGCCAGCACCGCCCGCGGTGCCGCCGCCGGCAACGGCGGGTAGCCGGCCGCCGCCGCATCATGGGACCGATCAGAAAGGAAGCCAACCGCATGACCGAGAGCAAACCCGTTCTCCACGTGGGCATCGACCTGGGGACGTCGCGCAGCTCGATCTCGGCCTCCACCGGGCAGCGCCACGTGGTCGAGAGCTACGTCGGGTGGCCGCTCGACATGGTGGCGCGCAAGGTGTTGAAGAAGCCGGTGCTGATCGGCCATGAGGCGCTCGAGAACCGCTCGATGCTCGACCTGCACCGGCCGCTCGAGGAAGGACTGATCAAGGACGGCTCGGAGAAGGACGAGGCGGCGGTGCGCGAGCTGTTGTGGCATCTGCTGTCGCTGGTCGGCGTCGCCCGCGAGACCCGCAACGGCATGAAGGTGCGCGCGGTGGTCGGCGTCCCCGCCGAGGCGCTGCGGGTCAACAAGCAGAACGTGCGCAAGGCGATGCAGGACGCGGTGGACAACCTGATGATCGTTTCCGAGCCGTTCGCGGTGGCCTATGGGCTCGAGGCCCTGCTCCACAGCTTGATCATCGACCTCGGCGCCGGCACCACCGACTTCTGCGTCATGAACGGCCGCCTGCCGGCCGAGGAGGACCAGCGCACCCTGACCCAGGCGGGCGACTGGGTCGACGAGCAGCTGTCGCGCCTCACCCGGGAGCGCTTCCCGGAGGCCCGCTTCTCGATCCACATGGTCCGCGCCTGGAAGGAGGAGTCGAGCTTCGTCGGCAACACCCGCACGCCGGTCGTGGTCACCGTGCCGGTCAACGGCAAGCCGACGCAGATCGACATCACCCAGGAGATGCGGCAGGCCTGCGAAGGGCTGCTGCCGCCGATCGTCGAGTCGATGCTGGACCTCCTGTCCCGCGTGCAGCCCGAGTACCAGGAGAGGGTGCGCAACAACATCATCGTCTCGGGGGGCACCGGCTTGATCCGTGGCCTGGGACCGCGCCTCGAGCAGGAGCTGGCGGCGGTCGGCGGCGGCAAGGTCAAGGTGGTGAAGGACCCCGTCTTCGTCGGCTCCGACGGCGGCCTCTCGATCGCGCTCGACGCCCCGGACGCGGACTGGGAGAAGCTCACCTCTTGACCTGAGCCGGTGTGCCCCGGCGCCTGCTTCCTCGTCGCGTTCAAAACTCCATCTGAATAGCCGCCGCCTGCCGTGTAGCGGGTGGCGTTGCCGCGCTTATTGGCGCCATATGCAATTATGATGTCATTAAAGCATTGACAGCATCTGTATTGACTGATAACGTCTTCATAAAGGATGTAGAACTGCTAGAAATGATAGTTCGACTGTAAGTTCTGTGATGATACTTCTAGTTTCACCCGCGGCACCCGGCTCCCTGGCCAAGGCTCGCTTCCAAAATTCGCTGCTCTGGAGCTCCCAGCGATGCGGACGGCCCTCGTCTCGCGGCCTGGCACCGCATAACCCGTAGTCGAAAAGGAGAAGTCCGATGAAGAAGATCCAAAGGAAGCTCTCGCTGAACGCGGAGACGCTGCGCCACCTCTCCGGGGCCGAGTTCAGCCAGGTGGCCGCCGGCGTCCGAACTGCGGCCTGCAGCGGCGGCACGTCGAGCTGTTGTACGGACACGTGCGGCAACGTCTGCACGAAGTTCAACTGTTGACCCCGACGCCCTGACATCGGCCGGGGCCGCGAAGCAACCCATGGTCGCGGCCTCGGCCGGCCTTTCCCGCCCGCCGGGCGGCCAGGCTCCCAGATTCGATTGATGGGAGTCGGTCGCTACCGCAGTCGCCCATTCACCGCGGAGGGATCTCCGTCGAGCGCCGGCTGCCCGGCCAGACGCGCCAGCGCGGCGCCGGCGCCATAGGTCAGCAGCGCCCACGCCAGGCCGGCGGCCGCGGCGAGCGCGGCCCCAAGCCACAGCTGCCACATGGGCAACGGCGGCCGCACCGCAAGTTTCGCCGTCGTCGCCGTCGTCGCTGCCGTCGCGATCGCCTGCAGCCGCCGCCACAGGTCGTCGCCGCGCAGCAGCCGGCGCGCCGCCGGGCCGGCCCAGGGCGGCAGGCGGGTGATCAGGATCGCCCCGATCTCGTACGCGTCGCCGGTCAACGACAGGAAGGGAGCGAGGGCCACCGGCAGCGCGGCGCCGAAGGCGAAGGCGCGGCGGCCGCGCGCGGCGCGGCGCAGCCACCACACTCCCGGCAGGAGCGTCAGCAGGAAGGGGCCGAGATCGGTGGCGAGATAGATGAGGTCGCTGCCGTGGGTGTCGAAGCCAGCGAGGCGGCCGGCATACTCGCCGCCGGCGGCGACGAACGGCAGCAGGCGCGCCAGCACGGCGCCGCCATAGAGCCGCGCGATCTCCAGCCGCAGCACCTCGCCGCCGGCCGCCCGGCAGGCGGCGGCGTGCAGCAGCTCGTGCACCGGCACATAGACCCACCAGCCGGCGAGCAGGCCGGCGCCGACCCGCGAAACCGCCCAGGCGCCGCGATCGAGACAGCGGTCGAGACCGCGCCAGGCATCGGTCAGCGGCAGCAGGAGCGCTCGCGGCCAGCGCCCGGGGGTCAAGCCGATTCGCCGGTCCCGCCGGCGCCGCGGGAGATCGCCGCCGCCATCGCCGCCACCTTGGCGGCCGCATCGACGGGCCGGATCGCGGCGGGGGGCGCGGCGCCCTCGCGCGAGATCACCAGCAGGGTCAGGTCGTCGCGCAGCGGCTCCTCGCCGACGTGGGCGTCGAAGGCGGCCAGGATGCGGTCGTGCACCTCCTGCGGCGTGCCGCCGGGCCGGGTCAGCGCGGCGATGCGCTCGTAGCCGAAGGCCTCCGCCTGGGCGTTCACCGCCTCGGCCAGCCCGTCGGTGTAGAGCACCAGCAGATCGCCGGGACCGAGCGTCGTGGCCTGCGGCTCAGGCGCGAGGTCGTCGCGCACGCCCAGCGGCAGGCCGCCGCGCCCGAGCTCCTCGACCGTGCCGTCGCCGCCGCGGCGCAACAGCGGGAACGGGTGCCCGGCGCAGACCAACACCAGGCCGCCGGCGGCCGGGTCGAGCAGGGCGTAGAAGACGGTCATGAAAGTGCGCCGCGTGCCGGTGCGGCAAAGGGTGCGGTTCAGCACGGCGATCACCCGCCGCGGGTCGGGATCGAGGTCGAGGGCGGTCTTCAGCGTGGCATTGGCGATCGCCATCACCAGGCCCGACGCCATGCCGTGCCCGGTGGCGTCGCCGACCATCAACGCCACCCGCCCGTCGGGCAGCGGCATCACCTCGTAGTAATCGCCTCCCACCTCGTTGGCGGTGCGGTAGGAGTGGGCGACGCGATACCCCGGCAGCTCGATCGCGCCGTGCGGCAGCAGCTCGGCTTGCAGCTCGCGGGCCACCTGCAGCTCGTCGCGCACCCGCACCCGATCGACCAGCTCGAGCGCCAGCAGGAAGGTCAGCCCGCCGCTCGCGAGCAGGAACCAGAACGGCGAGAAGTCGACGCTGACCTTGACGGTGTGGCCGTGCTCCACCGTGGTGTACGTGGAGTCGCCGGTCATCAGCGCGATCACCAGGCAGATCAGCGACAGTGCGAACACCGCGCGCCGCGCCGGCGTCAGCTTGTACGACAGGCCGAGAAAGGCGAGCCTGGTGCGGAACAGAAAGCGCTTGCCGCGGCCCTTCGGCTCGGGCAGCTGGGCGTGCTCGCGCGTCAGCACCGAGTAGGCGCTGGCCGCGTCGCGGTTGAACAGCCGCTTGATCTCCTGCCGGTTGAGGCCCGCCGTGTACTCGCGCAGAAACGCCCCGAAGCCTCGCGCACGCGCTCCCCAGGCCCGGCCGCGCGGCCGCCTGGTGCGGACGGCGACACCGGCGGCAGCCTCACGGCGCGACTTGCGGCGCTTGCTCATCTCAAGGCGTGGATACGGCGGGAAGGACGGCGAGTTTCGGGCTGTCCGGGGAGGGGTCGCCGGCGGTCAGGGCGCCGCCTGCAGGCACCGGCGGCTCGGCGGCGCCGCCCTGGCCGGGCGCTGTTGGCCAGATGGCGGCGCCCTGGCCGGGCGCCTTGAAGTGGGCGATCGAGTTGGCGTAGTAGCGCAGCAAAGGCAGCTCGGCCTCGCGGGCCGAATAGAGCCCCTCCCGCTCGTCCACCAGGTGGCGGAGGGTGAGCATGCGCAGGCCGGCCTCGATGGCATATTCCTGGTCTCGGCGCGGCACGTAGACCCGGGCGCCGGCGGCTTCGAGCTCCGCCATCCGGCGCCATGCGGCCGCCATCAGCTCGAGCAGCGAGAGCTGTCCCGTGCCGCAGGCGGCGCTCTCGGCGCACTCGACGAAGACCGAAGCCACCAGCGCCACCGGCACCACCGGCACCACCGCTCCCACCGCCGCCATCAGCTCCGCCCCGATCGCCGCCAGCTGCTCGGACTGCTCCGCCGGCCCGAGCGTCCGGAAGTCGAGCCGGCGCCGGCGCAGATAGTCACGCATCGAGATGGGGCCGCCGAAGGTGACGCAGGCATAGCCGAAGCGGTGCCAGCGGCTGCGCGCCGCCAGCGCCAGCTGGCGCAAGACGAATCGCAGGGTGGTGGCCAGGGCGCGCGCCAGGCCTGGCCTGGGATGGCGCGGACGCTGCCCGGGCGCCGCCGCGCCGCCCGCGGCCGCCGGCGCCGGCGCCGCGTCGAGCAGCAGGGTGCGGTCCTCGAGAGTGCGGTCGTAGTTGATGCCGACCGGGATAAACACCAGGTCGCGCTCGCCCTCGGGATCGAAGGTGCGCAGCATGTAGCCGAGCAGGCCGAGCTTCGGCGGCCGCAGGCGGCCGTCGCGAGTCAGGCCGCCCTCGGGATAGACGGCCTGGGTCACCCCGGCGCCGGTGGCCATCTGGATGTAGCGCTCCAGGACCCGCCGGTACAGGGGGTCGCGGGAGTTGCGGCGCACGAAATAGGCGCCGGTGGCGCGGATGAGGGTCTGCAACGGCCAGATCCGCGCCCACTCGCCGACCGCGTACGACAGCGCGGTGCGATCGGCCGCCAGGTACGCCACCAGCACGTAGTCCATGTTGCTGCGGTGATTCATCAGGAAGACCACGGTCGAGCCGGCAGGCACCGCGCTGAGCGCCGCCTCGTCGCTCGCGCTGCTTGCAGCCAGACGCACGCGGTAAAGGAGGCGCGCGACCCGCCGCGAGATCCAGGTGCCCAGCCGGAAGTAGAAGTAGGCGTTGAAGGCGGGAACGATCTCGCGGGCGTACCGCTCGACCTCGGCGAGCACCACCTCACGCGGCATCTGCCGCTCGCGGGCGCTGGCTTCGGCAGCCTGCACCACCATCGGGTCGTAGAGCAGGCGGTCGATCAGCACCTGGCGGCGGGTGCGCTGGAACGGCTGGATGCCGATCTTCAGGCGGGTGTTGAGCTCGTCGATGACGCGGTTGACCCGGCGGCGCAGGTACCAGCGCACGCTCGGGACCAGCAGCCGGTCGAGCGCCGCCCAGGCCGCGAGCACGAGCAAGACCGCGACCATCCAGAGAGGCAGCTCGACACGCGTGTTCATAGGGAGCAGGGCGAGGGGGCCCGCTCCATTATCGCCGATCATCCGGGCATAAAAAGCCCCGCACCGTGGAGGGAGGCGGCGCGGGGGGAGGAGAGGGAGCTTTAGGAGATTGTCGGAGGAAGTTTGCCTCCGCAGGCGGGCTCAACTCCCGGAACCCGCCTCCACCTGTTTCAACAGGGTAGGTTCCCTGCCGATTCCCTTCGGTTCAAAATCCTGGATCGGCGCCGGATCCGATGGGAAACCCGCCGGGTGCCCCCCGGCGGACGAGGCGGCAGACCGGGATAGAATCCCGCGGGCGGCACGACCGCTCAGGGTCACATGCACACCATCTTCAAGGACTTTTCCTTCGCCGCCGCGCACGCCATCCGGGGTCATACCCGCGGCTGCGAGAACCTGCACGGGCACAACTATCGGGTGCGCGTCTACCTGCGCGCGCGACAGCTGGACGCGCTCGGCATGGTCCTCGACTTCGCCGATCTGAAGGCGATCATGCAGGAGGTTCTCGGCCCTTTCGACCACCACGTGCTCAACGAGGTGCCGCCATTCGACGAGCGCAACACCACCGCCGAGCTGCTGGCGCAATACGTCTACGACGAGGTCGCGAAACGGGTGTCCGCCGCCGATGCCGTCGATGAGAACGGCAAACCGGCCGAGTCTAAGGAGGGTGGGACCGGCCAGCGTATCCGGGTGGTGCGGGTCGAAGTCTGGGAGAATGAGACCTCGTGCGCGGCGTACGAGCCCTGACCGCCCACGCTCAGCACGCTCAGCATGCTCAGCGCGCTGAGAGGATGGCGGGGCACTGAGCCGCAACTCCCAAGCCGGGTCCCCGTAGAGTGGCGTGGTGCCGCCGCGACGAGCGGGGAGTGCCGCGACAGGCGACAGGCGGAGCCGCGGCCGGCCTGGCTCCGGGCGGCGCCGCCGCGGCCTGGCTCCGGACGGCGCCGGACGGCGCCGGACGCCGCCGGGCGACGCGACGCCGGCCGACGCCGCGCGATCCACAAGTCAAAGGAGGCTTCTCGTGAGCAGTGAGCTCGAAACCCAGGTCAAGCCCGCCGACAAGCAGGGAGTGCCGCGACTGGCGACCAGCGGAGAGCCCTCAGGGGAATGCCGCATGGGCACCCTGCCCGTGCGGCCCGCGGCCGACGAGCAGGGAGCGCCGCGGCCGGCGACGGGCGGAGCCGCGGCCGCGCGCGAACGCGGCCCGCGGCCGGACCTCACGGCGCTGCGGATGGCCCCGGACGATCTCGAGTACCGGCCCCGCCGCGGCTGGATCGGCTGGCTCGTCGCCCTGGCCGCCGCCGGCGCCGCGGCCGCCTGGGCCTTCCTGGCGCCGGCGCCGTTCCTGTTGCCGCGCGTGGAGACCACCACCGTGCAGGTGGTGACCCCCACCGAGGCCTCGACGGTGCTGACCGCGACCGGCTACACCTACGCGCGCGAGCGGGCGGCGGTGGGCGCCAAGATCATCGGCCGGGTGGTCGAGCTGCGCGTCGACGAGGGCGACCAGGTGAAACAGGGCGATGTCATCGCGGTGCTGGACAGCGCCGACCTGCGCGCCGCCATCGACCAGAACCGGGCGGCGCTGGCGGAAGTCAAGGCCAAGCTCGCCGACGCCAGCCGCGAGCGCGGCCGCCAGGAGAAGCTGGTCCCCGCCGGTGCGTCGCCGCAAGCGACGCTCGACGCCGCCCGCACCCAGGAGGCGGTGGCGGCAGCCCAGGTGGGCACCGCCGAGGCCCGGCTGCGCTCGTCCGAGGCGCAGCTCTCCTACACCGTCATCCGCTCGCCGCTGACCGGCGTGGTGATCCAGAAGAACGTGCTGGTGGGGGAGATGGTGGCACCTGGCGGCTTTACCAGCCAGCAATCGACCGGCTCCATCGTGCGCATCGCCGACCCGCGCTCGCTCGAGGTCGAGGCCGACATCAACGAGAGCTACATCGCCCGCTTGAAGCGCGGCCAGCCGGCCGAGATCAAGATCGACGCCGTGCCCGACCGGGTCTACCACGGCAAGCTGCGCCAGATCGTGCCGACTGCCGACCGCGCCAAGGCGGTGGTGCTGGTCAAGGTGACGGTCGACGACGCCGACGAGCGGCTGGTCCCCGACATGAGCACGACCGTGACCTTCCTCGGCGCCGGCATCGACCGCGCGGCGCTCGCCGCCAAGCCCAAGCTCTTCGTGCCGCGCAGCGCGGTGCGCCAGGAGGGCGGCGCCGCGTTCGTGTTCAAGGTCGTGAACGGCCGCCTGCGGCGGACCGAGGTGGCGCTGGCCCCTGCCAGCCCGGCCAGGGCCGCGAGCGGCGCCGGGGCTGGTGCCGGAGCGACGAATGCCGGCGGCTCCGCCGCCGCGGCGAGCGACCGCGTGGAAGTGGTGTCAGGAGTCAATGGCGGCGAGACGATCGTCCGCTCCGGCGTCGAGAAGCTCGAGGATGGACAGAAGGTCCGAGCCGCGGAGACATGAGAAGGGCTGAGACCAGCTTCACCGCCCGGAGGGCGGACCATGGGAGGAGACTGCGCAAACATGAGCAACGTCGTGGAAGTGCGAGACGTCGTCAAGACCTACCGTCGCGACGACTTTCTGATCAAGGTGCTACAGGGCGTCAACCTGCAGGTGGCGGCCGGCGATTTCGTCGCGTTGATGGGGCCGTCGGGCTCCGGCAAGAGCACGCTGCTCAACCTGCTGGCCGGCATCGACCGCCCGACGTCGGGCGAGGTGAAGGTGGCCGACCAGGACATCGGCAGGCTGTCGGAGAGCGACCTCGCCGTCTGGCGCCGGCGCAGCATCGGCTTCATCTTCCAGTTCTACAACCTCATCCCGGTGCTCACCGCGTTCGAGAACGTCGAGCTGCCGCTCACCCTCACCCGCCTGTCGCGGGCGCAGCGCAAGGTCAAGGCCGAGACCGCGCTGGGGGTGGTCGGGCTCGCCGACCGCATGGACCACTTTCCCAGGCAGCTGTCGGGAGGCCAGGAGCAGCGGGTGGCGATCGCCCGTGCGATCGTCACCGACCCGACCCTGCTGCTGGCGGACGAGCCGACCGGCGACCTCGACGCCAAGAGCGCCGAAGACGTGCTCGACCTGCTGGTCGAGCTCAACCGCCAGTTCGGCAAGACCATCGTGATGGTGACCCACGACCCGCGCGCCGCGGAGCGGGCGCGGACCATGGTGCACCTCGAGAAGGGACAGCTGGCCGCCGCTTGAAGAGAACAACAGATGGCCGAAGCGGAGGGGAGGGGGCGTCCCCTTCCCCCCCGGCACCGCCGGGTTGGGACCCGGCGGTTCAGTGACCGGGAAGGGGATCGAGGGTCGAGGGGGGAGACCCGATAGACGCTTCGAGTAGTCCTCATCGGCTCCAGCTGGCACCCTTGGAGCCTGCGGCACCGATGAAAGACAGGAGAATAGACACGATGCAAAAACTGGCTTTACGCAACCTGCTGCGCAACAAGCTGCGCACCACGCTCACCATCGTGAGCCTGATGTTCGCGCTGCTGCTGCTCAGCTTGCTGATGGCGTTTCTCGACCTGCTGGCGTCGACCGAGGGCGCTTCCGACAACCGCATCATCGTGCGCAGCGCCATCTCGCTCGCGACGCTCCTGCCTGAGGCGTACTGGCGCCAGATCGAGACCCTGCCGCACGTCGAGGCGGTGACGCCACTCAACTGGTTCCAGGGCGTCTACAAGGACGAAAGGCCGGAGAACTTCGTCCCGCGCTTCGCCGCCGATCCGGCGACCCTGTTCAAGGTCTACCCCGAGCTGCGGATCAGCCCCGAGGAGCTGCAGGCCTGGGCCGCCGACCGCCGAGGTTTCGTGGCCGGCAAGCAGCTGGCCGCCAAATACGGCTGGAAGATCGGCGACTCGATCTTCATCAAGGGCGACATCTATCCCATGGACGTCAATCTCGTGCTGCGCGGCGTCTTCACCCAGCCCAGGACCCCCGCCGCGGAGAAGGTCGTCTACTTCCAGCGCCAGTACCTGGAAGAGGGGATCGGCAAGCGCGGCCTGATCGGCACCTACGTGCTGCACATCGATTCGCCGGCCAGCGAGGTGGCGGTGCGCAAGGCGGCCGAGGCGAAGTTCGAGAACTCCGAGTTCCAGGTGCGGGCCGAGACCGAGAAGGCCTTCCAGCTCTCCTTCGCCGAGATGATGGGCAACGTCAAGCTGCTGTTCACGGCGATCGGCCTGGCGGCGGTGATCTCGATCTTCTTCATCACCGCCAACACCATGGCGATGGCGGCGCGCGAGCGCACCGCCGAGGTGGGCGTGCTGAAGACCCTCGGCTTCGGCCGCGGCCAGCTGCTGCGTCTGGTGCTCGGCGAGTCGCTGGCGGTGGGCGTTCTGGGGGCTGTCCTCGGCTGCGGCCTGTGCGCCGTATTGCTGCCGGCGGTGGGGGCCGGGCTCGCCAAGGTGATGCCGGTCTTCGGCACGCTGCGGATGAGCGGCGGCAACTGGGCGACCGGCCTCGCCATCGGGGTCGGGATCGGGCTGCTCTCGGGGGCCGGGCCGGCGTTCGGCGCCGCTCGCCTGCGGATCGTCGACGCGGTGCGGAGGGTGGCATGAAGATCCCGCTCAAGTACAACGTCCGCAGCCTGTTCGTGCGCAAAGGCACGACCCTGATGACCATCGGCTCGATCGCCTTCGTGGTGCTGGTGTACGTCGGCGTGCTGGCGATGGCCGGCGGGCTGCGCGCCGCCTTCTCCGCCGCCGGCGACCCCAGCAACGTGGTGGTGCTGCGCGACGGCGCCCGCAGCGAGGTGGAGAGCTTCTTCGGCCAGGACAAGGAGCGTCTGCTGGTGTCGCTGCCGGGCATCGCCCACGACTCGCAGGGCCAGCCGCTGGCCGCCGGCCAGGCGCTGATCCTGCAGATCCTCAAGCGCGCGGGAGGCGGCGAGACCAACGTCTCGATCCGCGGCGTCGAGCCGGCCGCGTTCGGCATCCGGCCGCAGGTGCGCCTGATCGACGGGCGGCGGTTCGAGCCGGGCAAGGCCGAGGTGATCGTCGGCCGCAAGCTGGCGGCGGCCTATCCCGCCCTGCGGCTCGGCTCGACCGTCGACTTCGGCCGCGTCCCCTTCCGGGTGGTCGGCATTTTCGAGGCCGGGGGCAGCAGCTTCGAATCCGAGGTATGGGGGGCGGTGGCCGACCTCAACGGTGCCTTCCGCCGCATCAGCAACTACTCCTCGGCGCTCCTGCACGCCGCCTCGCCCGACGACGCCCAGGCGCTGATCGCCCGCATCAAGGGCGACCAGCAGCTGCACCTCACGGCGCTGGCGGAGCCGCAGTACTACGCCGAGCAGGCCAACGTCGCCTCGGCGCAGTTCATCATCCTGGGCAACGTGCTGGCGGTGTTCCTGGCGATCGGCGCCTGCTTTGCCGCCGCCAACACGATGTTCGCGCAGGTGTCGGCGCGCAGCCACGAGATCGGCACCCTGCGCGCACTGGGCTTCCGCCGCCACACCATCCTGCTCGCCTTCATGATCGAGGCGGCGGTGCTCGGCCTGGTGGCAGGGGTGGCCGGCAGCCTGCTGGCGCTGCCGCTCAACGGCATCACCGCGGCGACCATGAACGGCGTCACCTTCAGCGAGATCGCCTTCACCCTGCGCACGGCGCCGTGGATCCTGGGCATGGGGGTGCTGCTGGCGCTCGGCACCGGGGTGGTGGGTGGCTTCCCGGCAGCCTGGCGCGCCGCCCGCCGGCCGATCACGGAGCTGTTGCGGGAGCATTGAGGTTTCCTTGCTTGTCCTCGCCGCCCGGGTCTAAAATTGCCGGGGGTGGGACGGTGCCGCGCGGGCGCCGGTACAGGCCCTCTTCGAGGAGAATCGTGATGGCGCAGCAGACGCGAGAGGCCGTGGAAGAAACGAGCGCTCGCCCGGCGGCAGCTCCGGGCTCGGCAAGGGTGGTCCTGGAGGGCAAGGAGCACGAGCTGCCGGTGGTGGTCGGGAGCGAGGGCGAAAAAGCGATCGATATCGCGCAGCTGCGGGCCCAAACCGGCTACATCACCCTCGATCCCGGCTATGGCAACACCGGCGCCTGCGAGAGCGCCATCACCTTCATCGACGGCGAGCAAGGGATCCTGCGCTATCGGGGCTATCCGATCGAAGAGATCGCCGGCAAGACCGACTTCGTGGACATCTGCTACCTGCTGATCTATGGCCACCTGCCCAATCAGGACGAGATGAGGGATTTCCGCCAGCGCCTGACGTATCACAGCCTGCTGCACGAAGACATGAAGAAGTTCTTCGAGGGCTTCCCGGCGGGCGCGCACCCGATGGCCATCCTCTCGTCGATGGTGGCCAGCCTCTCCGCCTACTACCCGGAGCGGCAGGAGGAAGTCGACCTCAACATCATCCGCCTGCTGGCGAAGGCCAAGACGATCGCCGCCTTCTCGCACAAGAAGAGCATCGGCCAGCCGTTCATGTATCCGCGCAACGACCTTTCCTATTGCGCCAATTTCCTGCACATGATGTTCGCGGTGCCGGCCGAGCCTTACTTCGTCAACCCGGTGCTCGACCGGGCGCTCAACCTGCTGCTCATCCTGCACGCCGATCACGAGCAGAACTGCAGCACCTCGACGGTGCGCATGGTGGGGAGCAGCCAGGCCAACCTGTGGGCCTCGATGTCGGCCGGGATCTGCGCGCTGTGGGGGCCGCTGCACGGCGGCGCCAACCAGCAGGTGATCGAGATGCTCGAGCACATCCAGCGCGACGGCGCCAATTACAAGAAATACATCGACATGGCCAAGGACAAGAGCGCGGGCTTCCGGCTCATGGGCTTCGGCCACCGCGTCTACAAGAATTTCGATCCGCGCGCGCGCATCTTGAAAGAGACCTGCGACGACGTGCTCGCCGAGATGGGCGTCACCGACCCGCTGCTCGAGATCGCCAAGTCGCTCGAAGCGGTGGCGCTCTCCGACGAGTTCTTCATCCAGCGCAAGCTCTACCCCAACGTCGATTTCTACAGCGGCATCATCTATCGCGCCATGGGCATCCCCACCAACATGTTCACGGTGATGTTCGCCCTGGGCCGGCTGCCGGGCTGGCTGGCGCACTGGAAGGAGATGCGGGAGGACCCCAAGACCCGCATCAACCGGCCGCGCCAGATCTACACCGGCGCGCCGCAGCGCCGGTTCGTGCCGCTGGCGGAGCGCGGGTGACTCGTTACTCGAGGCGCTACTCGAAGCCGCGCAGGCTCTCGGCCCTGGCCACCCGGTCGATGGCGATCAGGTAGGCGGCGCGCCGCAGGTCCACCTGCCGCTGCTTGTGGACCTCGAGCACCTCTCCCCAGGCCCGCTCCATGCGCTTGGCGAGCTCGCGGTTGACCTGCTCCTCGTCCCAGTAGAACTGCTGCAGGTTCTGCACCCACTCGAAGTAGGAGACGGTGACGCCGCCGGCGTTGACCAGGATGTCGGGAGCGACGATGACGCCGCGCTCGGCCAGCTTCTGGTCGGCGGTCGGAGTGGTCGGCGCGTTGGCGCCCTCGATCACGAAGCGGGCACGCACCTGGTCGACGTTGCGGCGGTTGATCACGCCGCCCAGGGCGGCGGGGATGAGGAAGTCGCAGGGAACGGTGAGGATCTCCTCGTTGGTGATCGCCTTGCCCTGCGGGAAGCCGGCGATGGTGCGATGGCGCGCCACGTGCGCGAGCAGCGCCGGCACGTCGAGTCCCTGCGGGTCGTGGAGGCCGCCGTTGATGTCCGAGGCCGCGACCACCTTGCCGCCCAGCTCATGGAAGAAGCGGGCGGCGAAGGCGCCGACGTTGCCGAAGCCCTGGATGGCGGCGGTCGCGCCGGCGGGATCGACTCCCCACTCGCGGGCCACGTGCTCGAGCACGAAGATGGTGCCGCGGCCGGTGGCCGCCTCCCGTCCCTGGGAGCCGCCGATCTCGAGCGGCTTGCCGGTGACGACGGCGGGGGTGTAACCGTTCTTGCGCCCGTACTGGTCCATGATCCAGGCCATCGTCTGGGCATTGGTGTACATGTCCGGCGCCGGGATGTCGCGGTTGACGCCGAGGATGATCGAGATGCGCTGGATGAACTTGCGGGTCAGCCGCTCGAGCTCGCCGGTGCTCATCTCCCAGGGGATGCATGCCACGCCGCCCTTGGCGCCGCCGAACGGGATGTCCATCAGCGCGGTCTTCCAGGTCATCAGCGCGGCGAGCGCGCGGATCTCGTAGAAATCGACGTCGGGATGGTAGCGGATGCCGCCCTTGCAGGGACCGCGCGCGCCGTTGTGCTGGACGCGATAGCCGACGAAGACCGCGCCGGTGCCGTCATCGCGGCGGATCGGCACGGCGACGCGCATCTCGCGGAAGGGCGTCTTCAACAGGACGCGCAGCTCATCGCGCAATCCCATGATCTCGCTGGCGATGTCGAACTGCTCGGAGGCGATCTGAAAGTCGGTCGTCGAGCGCGCCGGTTCACTCATGGTCTCGAGGCAAACTCCTTTGGCGAGAGCGGGTGTGGGCCTGCGTCCCAGGCAAAATGGCGGGATGGCAGTGTAGCACCGGTGCGCTCCACTTATCAGTTATCAGCCGGTCCTGCCCGCCCTGTGGATGGCGGTCGACGAACGGGCGAGCGGGAGTCCCGTTGACAAACAGGACCGTATCAGTCCAGAATGGAGTCTACTATTGAGATGGAGTCTCAATAGGGCGTGGTGACGGCGGTGCGACGGTGCCAAGGCGACCTTACCCGGGTTTCGAGATCAGATGGCGGATCGAGAAAAAGAGCTCTTCCTGACCTTCCTCAGGGAGCGCCGGCAGCGGGTGACGGGCGAGCGGCTCGCCCTGCTCGACGAGGTCTTCCGCCAGCACGGCCACATCGACGCCGAACAGCTGCTGGCGGCGGCGCGTGAGCGCGGCCTGAAGATCTCACGCGCCACGGTCTACCGCAACCTGGACCTGCTGGTGGCGAGCGGGCTGGCGCGCAAGCAGCGGCTCGGACGCCGGCGCTATCTCTATGAGCACGTTCATGGCGGGCAGCGGCACGATCACTTGGTGTGCACTGTCTGCGGCCGCGTGGTGGAGTTCCTGAGCCCCGGCATCGCCGCGCTGCAGGCGGCGATCTGCCGCGCTCATGGCTTCGATCCCAGCGCCTACAGCCTGCAGATCAACGGCCTCTGTCAGGGCTGCGCCCAGACGGCGGCGGCGGCGACGGACCAGGGCGCCGGCAGCCATGTTTGAAGCCCTGGTCGTGACCCTCCGCGAAGGGGTCGAGGTGGCCCTGGTGGTCGGCATCATCGCCGCCTTCCTGCGGCGGGAGGCGGCCGGCCGCCACCTGGGCGCGGTGTGGGCGGGCATCGTCGCGGCGATCGGCGCCAGCCTGCTGGGCGGGTACCTGCTGCACCGGCTGACGGTCGACGAGAACGTGCTCGAAGGGTTCCTTTACCTTGCCGCGGCAGCGGTCGTCGGCTCGGTGCTGGTGTGGATGTGGCGGCACAGCAAGGCCCTCTCCGGCGAGATGAAGGGCACGCTGGCGCGCATCCTGACGCGCGAGCGGGCCGCCGCGGTCGCCGCCGGAATCTTCCTGTTCACCTTCCTGATGGTCTTCCGCGAAGGCATGGAGACGGTGCTGTTCCTGTCGGCGCTGTCGCTGACCAGCGGCGGCCTGGCGACCCTGCTGGGGGTGCTGGCCGGCCTCGCCGCCGCCTTCGTCTTCGGCGTGCTGTTCGTACGCGGCAGCCTGCGGGTCGATCTCGGGCGCTTCTTCAAGATCACCGGCATCGCCTTGCTGATCTTCGTCGCCCAGCTGCTGGTCAACGGCTATCACGAGCTGGCCGAGGCGGGCTGGCTGCCTGCCAACCAGTCCTCGATGGCCGCCATCGGCCCCCTGGTCAAGAACGAGCTCTTCTTCATCGTGGCGGTGCTGGCGCTGCCGCTGCTGATGCTGCTGGTGCCCGGCCGCGGCGCCCCCGCGGCCGGTGCGGGCGCGGCGACGGGTGGCGCGCTCGGCGCGGCACCGCCCGCCGCGGCGGCCCCTGGCGCGGCGGCCCGCCTGGAGCGCGCGGCGGCGGATAGGCAGGCGCGGGCGCGCGTCTGGGGCGGCAGCCTGGGAGTGGCGATCCTGGCTGCCCTCGGCCTGGGGTTCGTCTACTCGCGGCCGCCGGCCACGCTGTCGCCGGCCATGCCGGCGCAGGTCGGCGCCGACGGAGCGGTGCGGCTCCCGCTCGCCGACTTCCAGGGCAGCACGGCGCTGCGGCGCTATGCGGTGACGCTCGGAGGGGGCCGGGGCAGCGTGGTGCGCTTCATCGCCGTGCCCCTGGACGACCCGCGCAAGCCCTCGACGACGATCGCGACGGCCTTCGACGCCTGCGAGATCTGCGGCGCCAAGGGCTATTACCAGGAGGGCGGCAACATCACCTGCCTGCATTGCGGCTCGACCATCTACCCGCCCAGCATCGGCCAGCGCGGCGGCTGCAACCCGATCCCGCTGCCGTCGCGCCGCGACGGCGACGTCCTGGTGGTGCGAGCCGCGGACCTGGCGGCGGGCCTGCCGCAATTCGGCGGCTCGCCCGCGGCGGCGGCGCCGCATCACGCGATGTAGACGCCAGGACCGCTACCGAGGCCGCCAGCTGCATGTACGCCCGCCTGCTGCTCGAGTCGCTCCGCCACGGCACCCGCCGCAAGCTGCTGGCGGTGACCGCCGTGGCGCTTGGAACGCTGGGCGCGACCGCGCTCGGCGAGGTGATGCTGGCGTCGGGCGATCGCGTCGCGGCGGAGCTCGCCTCCTACGGCGCCAACCTCGAGCTGGTGCCCGGGCCGGGGCGCGAAACGCTGGCGGCGGCGCGGCTGGCGGCGGTGCGGCGGATCTTCTGGCGCAACAACATCGTCGCCCTGGCGCCGCTCTATCCGCTGCGCCTGCGCCTGCGCCTGTCGCCGCGCTTGTCGCCAGATGCCGGCGCTGCTGCCGCCGGCGCTGCTGCCACCGGCGCCGCTGCCGCGCCGCCTGACGTGATCGCGGAAGTGATCGGCACCTGGTTCCACTATCCGCTCGAGAGCGGCTTCCGGACTGGCCTGCCGGCCACCCGGCCGACGCTGCAGGTGGCCGGGCGCTGGCCCCATGACGATCTCGCGGGCGCGAGCGGCGCCGCGACGGCAGGCGCGGCCGCAGGAGGTCGGGCGCCGGCGGTCGGCGCCGCCGCGGCGGACGGCGCCGAGGCGGTGCTGGGCCGGCGCCTGGCGGCGCGGCTCCATCTCGGCGCCGGCGGCCGTCTGCGGGCGGCGCTCGGGGAGCGGTCCGTGCTGCTGGCGGTGACCGGGATCGTCACCAGCGGCGGCGAGGAGGACGAGCAGGCGTTCGTGCCGCTGGCGGTGGTGTCGCGCCTGGCCGGGCTGCCGGGCCGGTTCGTGCGCGCCGAGATCTTCGCCCAGACCAATCCCGAGAGCGGCAACGTGCGCGATCCGCGCCTCATGACGCCGCGGGAATACGAGAAGTGGTACTGCACGGCCTACCCGTCCTCGGTCGCGTTCCAGCTGCGCCAGGCGCTCCCCGAGGCGGAGGCGCGGGTGGTCTCCGGCGTGACCGCCGCCACCGCCGCCGTCCTGGGCAAGCTGCGCGTCGTGCTGCTGGCGCTGGCCGTGGTGGCGCTGGTCGGCGCCGCGGTGGGGGTCACCGCGGCGATGACCGCCACGGTGCTGGAGCGGCGGCTGGAGGCCGCGTTGATGGTGGCGATCGGCGCCGCCCGCCGGCGGGTGGTGACCTTCTTCCTGCTCGAGGCGGCGCTGCTCGGCGGCCTCGGCGGGCTGCTGGGCGGCGGCCTTGGCCTCGTCGCCGGCCGCCTGCTGGGCGCGGGCGCGCTGGGCATCGAGGTGCAGCCAGAGCCGGTGCTGCTGCCGTTCGCGGTCCTGCTCGGGCTGGTCGTGGCCGTCCTCGCCAGCGCGCCGCCGGTCTCGCGGGCGCTCGGCCGCTACCCGGCGGCGCTGCTCAAGCGGGCCACCGCGTGATCGCGCGCCTGGTGCTCGCCAGCCTGCGGCGGCGGCCGCGGCAGCTGGCCCTGATCCTGGCCGCGGTGATCGTGGCGGCGGCGACCGTGGCGACGCTCGCCGGCTTCTCGGCGCGCGCCGGCGCCCGGGTGGGCGCGGGCCTGGCCGCCTTCGGCCCCAACCTCGTGGTGCGCCCGCAGGTCGGGGCGGCGGCCGGCATCCCGCTCGCGGCGGCGGCGCGGGTACGGCAGATCCCCGGAGTGCTTGCGGTGTCCGGGCCGGCCTACGGCGGCCCCGGCGGCGGCCCCGGCGGCGGTCCCGGCGGCGGTCCCGGCGGCGGCGCGGCGATGCAGTACGCGCGCCTGGAGGTGCGCGCCGAGCCGGCCCGGTTGGGGGAGGTGGCAAAGGCCATCGAGGAGCGGATCGAAGGGGTCGAGGCGACGCCGCTCCGCAAGACCAGCGCTTCCGACGCGCGCGTGATCCACCGCCTGACCCTGGTGCTGCTGGCGGTCAGCGGCGTCTCCTTCCTGCTGGCGCTGGTGTCGGTCGGCGCCGCCACCGCGGCCCTGATCGGCGAGCGCCGGGTCGAGGTCGGCCTGATGCTGGCGCTGGGCTACTCGCCGCGGCGCGTCGGGGGCATGCTCGCCGTCGAGCTGCTCGCCGCGGCGCTGCTGGCCGCGCTGGCCGGCGAGCTGCTGGGAGAGGTCGCGGCCGGCGGCCTCGAACGCCACCTGCTGGGCGGCGCCGGGGGGCCCAACCTGACCTGGAACGGTCTGGCCGCAGCCGCGGCGATGGCGGTGCTGGTGGTGGGAGCCTCGCTGGCGGTGGCGCTGCGGCGGATCGGACGGCTGGACGCGGCCGTGGTGCTGCGCGGGGAGTGACGGAGCGAGCCATGCCGCTGGTCGAGATCGAGAGCTTGAGCCGCCGCTTCGGGTCGCTGCTGGCGCTCGACGAGCTGTCGCTCGCCGTCGCCGAAGGCGAATGGGTGGCGGTCACCGGGCCCTCGGGCTCGGGCAAGACCACCCTGCTCAACGTCCTCGCCGGCCTCGACCGCCCGTCGTCCGGCAGGGTGCGGGTCGGCGGCCTCGACCTGACCGGCCTCGCCAGCCGCGACCTGGCCCGCTACCGCCAGCAGACCGTCGGGCTGGTGTTCCAGCAGTTCCACCTCATCCCCTACCTCAACGCGCTCGAGAACGTGATGCTGGCCCAGTACGTCCACAGCACGACCGACCGCGGCGAGGCCGAGGAGGCGTTGCGCCGGGTGGGCCTCGGCGGGCGCCTCGACCATCTGCCCAGCCAGCTCTCCGGCGGCGAGCAGCAGCGCGTCTGCCTGGCGCGGGCGCTGATCAACCAGCCTCCCCTCATCCTCGCCGACGAGCCCACCGGCAATCTCGACGCGGTCAACGAGGCGGTGGTGATGACGCTGCTTGCCGACCTCAACCGCCGCGGCCATACCCTGATCCTGGTCACCCACGACCCGTCGATCGCCGCCCGCGCCGGCCGCGAGATCCGGCTCGAGCACGGCCGTCTCGCCCGCCTCGAGGACCCCGGCGCCGCCGAGCTGCAAGCCGTCCTGGTGGATCTGTGGCGCGCGCTCGCCGAAGACGGCCGCCCGGTGCCGGTCACCGCCCGCGGCATCGCCGATCTCCTCGCTCAAGGTCTGCTGGCGTTCGCCGACGGCCGCATCGCGTTCACCGACCGCGGGCGCGCCCAGGCCGCCGCCGCCGTCCGCCGCGTCCGCCTCGCCGAAGCCCTGCTGGCCAGGACCCTTGCCCCCGGGGCCGTCGCCCCCCAGTGCGGCCGCGCTGCCCCGGTCGCCGCCGGCTTCGAGGACCAGGTCTGCGCCTTCCTGGGCCACCCGACCGTCTGTCCCCACGGCCGCCCCATCGCCCCGGAGGGCGAGGGCTGCTGTCAGCCGTCACCGGCCGGCGGCGCGCCTCCGGCGGTCAGCCCGCCGTCCCCCTGAAACGCCGCGGGCCTGCAGCTCAGTGGAGCGCCACCGGTGGATGGCGACGTAAGCGGCCGCGGCCGCGGCGCCGGGTGTCCGGCGTCGCGGCTCGCGGTTCGCGAGAGAAGGATTTGGCGGTTCGGCGCCTTGGTCCTGCCTCAGGGGCAGGTGGCGAAGGCGTTGGTGTCCTGCACCGGCGCCGCGGCCTGGTTGAGCGGATTGAAGTACACCTTGGTCTTGCCGGTCGTGACGTCGACCACGGTGACCGTGAACTGCACGTTGGTGGTGGCGGCGAAGAAGACCCAGTAGGTGTTGCTGAGCCCGCAGCCGTTGATCACCTTGATCAGCATCTCGATGTTGCTCGACGCGAAGAAGTAGAACAGCCCCGAGTCCGGATTGGCGGCCAGCGGCACCGTGGTCCCCGCGCCGCTCATGTTGCTGGTCGCCCAGGCAACGCTGACCTTGAAACGGCCGCCGAGGCAAAGGGTGTTGGCGTCGGCGACGCAGGTGCCGGGCGTCGTGTCGGTGGCGGCGTCGGCCTCGGTGGTGTAGGCCGAGGCGCCAGCGGCGTTCTCCGCGCGCACCCGGAACCCGTAGCCGGTCGCCGGCAACAGGCCGGTGACGGTGCTGCTCGTGCTGCCCGCCGGGGAGAGCGGCAGGACGTCCTGGAACGGGCTGCCGTCGAGCGCCTTGCTCTGCACGCGGAAGCCGGTCTCGTTGTTGGAGTTGCTCTTCCAGGTGAGATTGATGGCGGTGGTGCCGGCGCTGGCCGCCGCCAGGTTCGAGGGCGCGGCGGGCGCACCGCCCGTGCCGCCGTCGGTGTTGGTGATGGTGAGCACGGCGGTGGACGGCGTTCCCAGGCTGGCCCCGCCCTGGGGCGCACTGAGCGTCAGGTTGGCCGTATGGTTGCCGTCCGCGACGCCGTCGTCGAGCACGGCGACGCTGAACGTCTTGGCCGCCGAGTCGCCGGCGCCCCAGTTGAGAGTGCCGGAGGTCGCGGTGTAATGCTTGCCGGCCATGCCGGTGCCGTTGCTGGTGGCGTAGTGGGCGCTCACCGCCCCCGAGCTGCCGCCGCTGCGATTGACGGTGATCGAGGTGGTGCCGGCGTTCTCGGCAACGCTGTAGGCGGCGGCGCTGAACGCCAGGCTGCCGGCGGCGGCGGGCTTGTCGTTGTCGGTGATCGACAGGACCGCCGACGCCTGCCCCACGGAGGCGCCGCCGGTGGCATTGCTGAGCGTCAGGTTGACGGTGTGGGTCCCGTCCTGGACGCCGTCGTCGATCACCGGCACGTTGAAGCTCTTCTGGGAAGTGTCCCCGGCGGCCCAGGTGAGGGTCCCGGAAGCCGGCGTGTAGTTGGTGCCGGCGACCGCCGTGCCGCTGCTGGTCGCGTAGTCGACGCCGACGGTGCCGCTGCTGCCGCCGGTGCGCTGCAAGGTGATGGTGGCATGGCCGCCGGTCTCGGCCTGACTGTAGGCGGCGGTGGTGAAGCCGAGCGTCCCCGGGGTCGAGGCGCCCTGCACCGTGATCGAGCCCATCATGTAGTAGGGGGGGCCGCCGTGGACCTCGCAGTGGTAATTGACGGTGCCGGCCTGGTTGAAGGTCAGCGTGAAGGTCCAGGTGGTCGCCGGGTTGCCGTTGCCGCCGTGGCCGTCGCCGTCGCAGCCGTTGGCGCAGCGGAAGCTGCCGTCGTCCGCGACCACGTTGTGCATGTAGTAGCCGCCGGTGGTATTGGTCCAGGTCACCGAATCGCCGACGTTGATCGTGATGTTGGCCGGTACGAAGGAGAGAGACGAGGTGGCGCTCACGTTGTGGGTCGTCGCCTGGCAGACCGGCACCACGCTGACGGCGAGAACGATGGCGAGAGCGGCAAGCCGCACCGGGGACGAAGCACGGTAATTACACATGTCGATGCCTCCTGAGGACGTCATCCAATGAGTCCCCGCGGCGAGGCTCCAGGTTCAATTGCGGAAGTTGGGCTAATGCATCCTGCCTGCGAGCTTGCTCGCAAGCGGCGGGCGCGCCTCTTGCAGTCGAGCTGGAAGGGAGGGAGACGGACGTGTCGCCAGCCAGACCAGCCCTGTGGATCCTCGCCGGCCTCGCCTTTCTGGCAGTGGCCGTGAACGCCGAGAACACCGCGAAGAAGCTGCTGGTCGGCGACACCAAGGTGGAGGTCCTGGCAAAATACCAGGGCGACGCCCTGCCGAAGCCTGGAAAGGCGCTGATCTATGACTTCGCGGTGCCTCCCGACGTCATCTCGGTCGACCAATCCCCGGCGGCGAAGCTGCACCGCACGAAGGGGCAGGAGCAGGGAACAGAACCTGGTTCTCCGGAGGCGGTGGCGCAGCAGGTACAGGCCAGCTTCACGAAGGCGCTCCTGGGCGAGTTGAAGCAGGCGTCGGTGGCCGCGGAGCGAGCCGCGGGCGGGGACGCCCCGGCGCCGCCGCCGACCCTCCTGGTGCAAGGAGAGTTCACCGCGATCCACGAGGGCAACAAGACGAAGCGGGTCCTGATCGGTTTCGGCAAGGGCGCCAGCGACGTGCAGGCACACGTCACCGTCTCGCTCACGACCGACCAACCCCAGCCGACGGTCCTCCTCGAGTTCAACGTGAAGTCGCAAAGCGGCAAGAAGCCCGGGGCCGCCGCCACGGTGGGTGCGGGCGCCGCGACCCTGGGCACGGTGAGCGCGGGCTCGGCTGCCGCCGGCGTGGCGGCGGGCGGCGTCGTGGACCGGGCGGCGACGGTGCAGGCCGACGCTTCGCGCATGGCCAAGGGAGTGGCCAAGCAGATCGCGGCTCTCATGAAGTCGCAGACCTGGGCCGCGCCGCAGCCATCCGAGACCCAACCGCCCGCGCCGCACTTCGTTTCCAACGCCTCCGGCGATCCCCTGCCATGAAACCGGTGCCAGTAGCGAGCGTTCGAGGACTACTCGAAGCGTCTATCGGATCTCCCCCCGCAACCCCTCGATCCCCTTCCCACCCCTCCGGGGGGGAAGGGGACGCCCCCTCCCCTTCGCTTCGACCACCAATTTCTCTATTCCGGTCACTCCTCGACGAGCTGACGTAGCCGGCCGAGAGCGGCGTCCCACTGCTGGGAGATCAGGTCGAGGTAGCGCCGCACCTCCGCGAAGCTTTGCTGCTCCAGCTGCCAGACGCTTTCGCGCCCGCGCCGCGCGCCGCGCACGAGGCCCGCCTGCTCCATCACGCGCAGGTGCTTGGTGATCGCTTGACGCGTGACGTCGGAGCCCGCGGTGAGCTCGGTGATGGACAGCGGGCCGTCCTGGCACAGGCGGGCGACCAGGCGCAGGCGCCGCTCGTCGCCCAGGGCCGCGAAGACCGGCGCGCAGCCCTTCGCGCTCGCTGTCGCCATCGGCATGGTCATCGCGCTACGCCGCCCGGGCGAGATACTTCTCGATCAGCGTCATCTGGATGGCCCAGCCCGCGTCGTTGGCCTTGAACGCCTCCGCCCGGCGTGCCAGCGGGATGCGGTCGAACCCGGACTCGGTGACGGTGAGCAGCACGCCGTCCGCCATCTCCTCCAGGGCGAAGACGATGAGCGTCGTGGGCTCGGCCGAGTAGTCGACCGCGCGCTCGAGGGCGTACGGATGCCAGCGGAACGAGAGCAGCCGCTCGGGTTCCACCTGCTCGACGGTGATCTCGAACGGCGTGGCCTCGTAGGGCTGCTGCGCCTTGGCCACCTCGGCGTCGACCGTGGTAGGGACGATCATCCCGCGCAGGCGCGCGCCCGGCACAAACGGGCCGTCGAGCTTCATGCCAAACCAGTTCCCGAACTCCGTGGCATCGGAAATGGCGCGCCAGACCCGGGCCAGCGGCGCTCGCAGCAGGACCTTCTTCTCGATGCGGTCTGTGGTCATGTGCAACCTCCCGATTGCATGTTAGCTCGGTCGCCGAAGAAATGCAACCTCCTGGTTGCGTCAACCGCGCAACCCGCTGGAATCCCTACGCCGTGATCCTCATGCGGACCACGCTCGAGATTGCGCCGCGGCCACCGCTGCTCGCGCCGGCGTCGGGCACCCCAAGGTAGAGAAGAAATTAGATGCATAGATCAATGCCTATGGCACAGTTCTTGTTTCCAAGCTTGCCGCAATGGACGGCCCCCAACTCATGCCTCTTGGTGGTCGACGATGACCTGGAAGACCGCGGAGCGGGCTGCCTACCTTTCATGTCTCGCCTTCGCCGGCGCCTGGATCGCCGGCGCCGGGATCGCCCGCGCCGCCGGCCCGCCGCTCGACGCCTGCGCTCTCTTGACCGCGGCGGACGTCGAGCGGGTGCAGGGCGGGTCGCTGCAGGCGGCGATCGCCTCGGGAAACGCCGCCGGGGCGGTTGCCACCACGCAGTGCTTCTTCCGCGTCGACCCGTTCGCGAGCTCCGTGAGCGTCAGCTTGACCCAGGCCGACCGCGGCGGCGCCGACCGCGCCGATCGCGCTGACCGCGCTGACCGCAGCCAGCGCGCCGACCGCGGCCAGCGCGCCGACCGCAGCCAGGCGGCCCGGCGCGAGGTGCGGGAGCGCTGGGAGCGCATGTTCCATCCCGAGGAGCGCCGGGGCCAGAAACCCGAGCGTGAGCGCGACCGCGGGGAAGAGGAAACCAGGGCTCTCCTGACGCCTGTCCCTGGCCTCGGCGAGGAGGCGTTCCTCGCCGGCGGCCGGGGCAACGTCTCTCTTTACGTCCTGACACCAGGGGCCTACCTGCGCCTCAGCGTCGGCGGCACCGGCGAGGCCGCGGACTGGTCGCGCCGGGTGCAGGCGCTGGCTCGCGCCGCGCTCGAACGCCTGAAGACTCTCTAGGAGACATCGCCATGCGCCTGCGCTTCCGTCCTGCGATGACCTGGATGTACTCCGCCTTACCGGTCCTCGGGTTGATGCTTGGCGCTCCGGCCTGGGGAGCCGTCACCGCCGGCACGCCCGCCCCTGGCGTGCCCTCCTACCAGAGCTACACCCCGACCCCGGCCCAGATCGACCAGGGCAAGATCAACATCGGGTATGGAGTCAGCGCCGGCGAGCCGTCGGTCGGCGTCGACTGGGCGACCGGCAAGATCATGGTCCAATCCGACGTTCAGACCCTGCGCATCACGTTCGACGACGCGGCGACGGGCGCGCCGCTGTGTCCGGCGTACTCCACGACGACGTGGGAGGACAAGTCGGCCCCCACCTCGCACCAGGACAGCGATCCCATTCTCTTCACCGATCATCAGACCAACCGCACCATCGCGGCGATGCTGCTCCTGCTCACCGGCCGCAACGAGGCTTCGACGACCGACGACGACGGCAACACCTGGACGGCCGCCGGCGGCAGCGCGGTCAATTCGGGCGTCGATCACGAGACCCTGGGCGGCGGTCCGTTCGCGCCGCCGCTCGTCGGGACGGGGTACGCGAACGCCTTTTACTACTGCTCGCAGCTGCCTGCCGCGGCCTGCGCCCTGAGCACGGACGGCGCCACGAGCTGGGGCCCAGCGGTCCCGATCGACACCGGCGCGGCCTGCGGCGGCCTGCATGGCCACGTCAAGGTCTCGCCGGTGGACGGCTCCGCCTACGTGCCGAACGCGAGCTGCGGCGGCAAGCAAGGGTTGTTTTTCTCGACCGACGACGGCGCCAGCTGGAGCCTTGCCAAGATTCCCGACAGCACGACGGGAACGTCCGACCCTTCGGTCTGGATCGGCGCCGGCGGCTCGATCTACTTCGGCTACTGCGACGGCAGCGGATCTCCCAAGATCGCGGTCGGCAAGCTCACCGCCCTGCCGACCCCGGCGATCACCTGGAGCGCGAGCACGGACGTCGGCACGGCTTTCGGGATCAAGAACTGCGAGTTCGCCGAGGTGGTCGCGGGCGATGACGACCGCGCCGCCTTCGGCTTCCTGGGCACTCCGACCGCCGGCCCCTACCAGAGCAGCAGCTTCAACGGCGTCTGGCACTTTTACATCGCCCATACCTACAACCAGGGCACCGACTGGACGGTCGTGGACGCGACCCCCGACGACGCGGTGCAGCGCACCTGCATCTGGAACGGCGGCGGCGCCAACGTCTGCCGCAACCTGCTCGACTTCAACGACATCAACGTCGACAAGTTCGGCCGCGTGGTGGCGGTGTTCGCGGACGGCTGCACCTCGCGGCAGTGCAAGGATGCGCCGGCGAGCGCGCTCGGCAACGATTACCGCGCTCAGGCCACGCTGCTGCGCCAGACGAGCGGCAAGCGGCTCTTTGCCGCCCACGATCCGGCGGAGCCTGTCGCGGCGGGCGCCGCCACGCTGACCACGGCCCGGCGAGACGCCGGGGGAGTGCATCTCGAGTGGGTGCAGCCGTCGACCGGCGGCGCTCCGATCACCGCCTACAGGGTCTACCGCCGCACCGGCGCCGGCGGCGCCGACAGCCAGCTCGCGACGCTCCCGGGGGCGGCGCGCAGCTATCTCGACGCAACCGCGACGCAGACCGACACCTACTTCTACAGCGTCAGCGCGGTCAATGCCGCCGGCGAGTCGGCGGCCTGCGGCCTCAACGCCAGCAAGGTCCAGCCGGTCGATCTGACCCTCGATCCCTGCACCACTCCCGGCGTCCAGCTGCTCACCGATCCCGCGGGCAGCCAGGTGGGCGCGCCGGCCAACGCCGATCTCGACATCCTGTCCGTCTCGGTGGCCGAACCCGGCGACGGTTCCAATCTGGTCTTCACCATGAAGGTCGACGCCGACATGTCACACCCCACCACCCCGACGCGGCAGTGGCGCATCATCTGGTCTTATCCCAGTCCGCCGGCCGCCCCAGTGATCTTCAATGGCGTCTATTACGCCGGCATGAGCACCGACAACAGCAATCCGCCGGTGGTGACCTTCGAGTACGGAACGGTAGAGCTCGGAGTCATCGGCCTCGTCCTTTCCAACCCCATTCCGCACCAGATCGCGACCACCACCGGCGACCACCTCGCCGACGGCAGCATCGTGATCAACGTGCCGAAGAGCGCGGTGGGCAATCCCCAGCTGCACGACGTCCTGGGCGGTATCTACGCCCGCACTTTCGACGGCAGCGGCACGCAGACCTTCCGCTCGAACGCCGCGATCGACAACACCACCCAGCCCACCGGCAGCCTGAGCGTCACCACCACGTTCGGCAGTTACGGGGTCGTCGGCAGCTGCGCCGGCAACAGCCCGCCGGTTGCGGTCGACGACGTGGCCACGGTGCGCGAGAACGGATCGCTCAGGATCGACGTCCTCGCCAACGACTCCGATCCCGACGGCGACACGTTGAGCGTGTCCATCGTCGCGGCGCCGGCCAACGGCACGGCGTCGGTGACGGCCGATCAGCAGATCCTCTACACGCCGGCCCACAATTTCACCGGCAGCGACGCGCTGACCTACCAGGACGACGACGGTCACGGCAACACGGCCATGGCCCACGTCGCGATCACCGTCATCCCCAACGTCAACCACCCGCCGGTGGCGATGCCCGACTCGTTCAGCCTGGCCCGCAACACCTCGATCACGGCGGACGTGCTGGCCAACGACTCCGACCCCGACGGCGATCCGTTGACGCTGACCGGGGTCGGCCCGCTCAGTTGCGGCGCCGTGTCGATCGCCGGCAACAAGCTGTCCTTCACGCCGAACCACGACCTGACGGGCCGGTGCTGCGTGGACTACACCGTCACCGACACGCCGCCCGCCGGCATCACGCCCCTGAGCTCCACGGCGCAGGCCTGCTTCAACATCCTGTGCCTGCTCGACTCCGTCTTTTCCGACAACTTCGAGTCGGGCGCGCCGGGCTGGACGGTACAGACCCCGGTCAATCCCGGAACCGGCTCGATCAACTGGCAGCTCAGGAGCCCCGACGCCAGCGCCCACAGTCCGACCACGGACTGGTACTCGAGCGAGTCCCAGAACGGCAACAAGGACGACCGGCTGATCTCGCCGGTGATGGGGATCTCGAGCAACAGCCAGCTGAGCTTCTGGCACGCCTTTGCCACCGAGACCCCGGCCACCGGCGCCGACGGCGGCTCGCTCGAGGTGTCGACCGACGGCGGCGCGACCTGGCAGGAGATCACCGCCGCCGGCGCGACCTTCGTGGCGGGCGGCTACAACAGCACCGTCGGGGGCGAGCCGGCCTGGCAGGGGAGCAATGCGTCATACCCCCAGATGGACCAGGTGACGCTGAACATCGGCGCCCTTGCGGGTCTCAGCCGCCGCTTCCGTTTCCGCTTCCAGAACGACGCCAACGTGGGGGTCGACGGCTGGCACGTCGACGATTTCCAGGTGACGCACGCCCTGGCGCCGGGCATCTGCCCGCCGCCGCCCTGCGCGCTGACCGGTGGCAAGCTCTGCTTCTTCGCCGTGCCGCCGTGCCGGGTCCTCGACACGCGCAACGCGGACCAGGGCCCCGCCTTCGGTTCCGAGGACCGCGTGGTCATGATCGCACGCAGCTGCAACGTGCCGATCACCGCCAAGGCCGTGGCGCTCAACGTCACCGTCACCGGGGCGACGGGCGCCGGGCACCTCACTCTTCACCCCGACGGAACGACGCCGCCGGGGACCAGCACGCTCAGCTTCAACGCCGGCCAGACGCGCGCCAACAACACGGTGAGCGCGCTGTCGGCCGCCGGCGACGGCACGTTGCGGGTCTTCTCGTCCGTCGGCGGCCAGTCGCCCAGCGTGCAGGTGATCGTCGACGTCAGCGGCTACTTCGAGTAGGCGCGGGAACATAGACCAGCAGCCTGCCAGGCCCAGACCTGAAGCAGCTGTCCTCGAACCGCTCCGCCCTGGGCGGAGCTCGGGAGGAATCCGTATAGAACAGCAGAGAAGCAAGCCGGCAGCAGCTCGACCACCATTGCCGCTCCGCCGGCGGCGGGGAGAGACGAGGCAAGCGATGGAGGCATGGCGAGCAGGCGGCCGGCGTCTTGGCCGGTGTCTTGGGGGCCTGGTCCTGGCTGTGGCCTGGGCGCTGGCGGCGCCGCTGGCCGCCGCGGGCCAGGGAGCGTGGGCACCGACCGGACCCGACGGAGGCGTGGTCACCGGGCTGGCGGCGGATCCGGGATCGCGTTCCACGCTCTACGCGAGCACGCAGTTTGGGGGCGTGTTCAAGAGCACCAACGGCGGCGCCACCTGGGCGCCGGCCAGCTCCGGGCTCGACACCAACGGCCTGGCGACGATCGCCGTCAGCCCCCGGGGCACGCTCCTCGCGGCCGCCGTCAGTGGCATCTTCCGCAGCCTCGATCATGCGGCTTCCTGGCACCGGGTCACCCTGCGCCGGCAGTTCGTCGAGGCCACGCAGTTCGCCTTCGATCCCTTCTCGCCGCTCCTCGTCTACGCCGCCGGCTCGACCAGCGGCGCCTACAAGAGCGCCGATGGCGGTGCAACCTGGGCCAGGATCGGCGCCGGTCTCGGGACGCCGCCCGGCGCCTCTAGCCCCCCTCTGGTGCAGACCCTGGCGGCGGGTCCGCGGCGCGGCCTGCTGCTTGCCGGCAGCGATTATGGCCTGTACCGCAGCGCCGATGGCGGCGCCACCTGGCGGCAGGTGTTCGGGACGGCCTGCGCCGCTCAGGCCCTGTTGTGGGATCCGGTGCGGCCGCTGCGGGCCTATGCCGGGTGCGCCAAGACCTTGATCAGCTCGGGTTCGGGCAGCCAGATCGTGGTCACCAACGACGGCGGCCTCACCTGGCAGGCGCTCAGCGGCCCGTTCGGCAAGCAGGGCGTGTTCAGCCTGCTGGCCGTACCGCACAGCCGCTTGCTTTTCGCCGGCACCGACGAGGGGATCTATCAGAGTCACGACTCAGGCGCCCATTGGACGCCGCTGGCTGCGTTTGCCGCCACGGCCATCCCGGCGCCGGCCGGCGCCGCCGCAGTGGCCGTGGGCGCTCTCGCCCTGGCTTCGACGCCGTCGCCGGTGATCTACGCCGGCAGCGGCCTCTCCCGTGTTGGTTCGCAGGCTCCCGGTGCCGGCGTCTGGACGAGCTCCGACCTCGGGACCGCCTGGGCTGCGTCGAGCGCTGGTCTATCTGCGACCGCTGTCCAGGCCATGGCCATCGATTACGGCGGCGGACCAGCGAACAACGTCAAGCTCTACGCCGGCACCGCCCTGGGCGTCTATCGCTCGCGCAACGGCGGCGCCGCCTGGCGGAAGATCAACAGCGGCTTGACCGACCCCAACGTGACCGCGCTCGCCGTTTGGTCGCCGAGCACCCTTCCGCCCGGCCCGCCGCCGCCCGGACCCGCGGCGCTCTATGCGGTCAGCTCGTTCAACCTCCTTGCGGTATCGCTCGATGCCGGCAACAGCTGGACCGAACGGGCGCCGCTGCCGACCTTCGGCAATACCTTTGATCCACACCCCGTCACCAGCGTGGCGGTCGATCCTCTCGACGCGATGCACATCCTGGTTGGGGCGGGTAACGCCGTATATCAGAGCCGCGACGCCGGCGTCACCTGGGACAGCAAGTCCGTCCTGCCGCCCAGCGGCTCCGCCTACTTCGTCACTGCGATCGCCTACGCGCCGTCCCAGCCGGCGACGGTCTACGCGGTCGCCACCTGGCAGGCGCCATTTGGCGTCATCCCCGCGAACGGGATCTACCAGAGCCTCGACGGTGGCACCACCTGGGCGGCGAGCGGGCAGAACGAGCTGAGCTTTCAGTCGGTGGCGATCGATCCGGTGAATGCCGGCACGGTCTACGTGGGAGGGTCCGGGGCCGTGTACCTGAGCGGCGACGGCGGCGCCACCTGGACCTCGCAGGACTTCCCCACGGCCGGCGCGTTCACCGGCCTGCTGCTGGTCGGCGGTCCCAGCACCTATTTTCTGATCGCGAGCCTCGACCAGCCGGTGACATTCAACGGGCCCAACGTGGGACTCACGGGCCCGCCGGTCTGGGCCAGGATCACCTCGACGCCGGGCACCTGGGGGGTGCTGGGGACCGGCTTGCCGGTGCTGCTGCCGACCGGCGTTTCCTCGCTGGTCTACGACCCCCTGCGGTTTCGGCTCTACGCCGGCACCAAAGGGGCCGGTGTCTGGTCGCTCGAGCTGGTGCCGCCGCCCTGAACTGGCCCGAAGGGAGCAGCATGGCAGCAGGGGTCGGACCCGTCTATGATGGCCGAGGAGTTGGTCCGCTTTGCATGAGCCCTTCCCCAGGAGGAGATGCCATGAAAATCACGCTCTTGAACCATTTGCCTCACCCATTTCGCTGGCTGGCCCTCGTCGGCGCTTTAGCACTGGCGCCTCCGTCAGCCCAAGCCCAGACAGCCGCGGCGGTGAATGGCGCGGGCGGCGCATCGTCCAAGGCGGTGGATGATCTAAGTGGTTATTATGAAATAGAAGGAAAGAAGCCGGCTGCCTTGGCGAATTTCGAGTGGCTTCAGCTCGAACAGAAGACTCCCGGTAAGTCGGCGGCGCTCACGGGTTATGTTCGGCTAATGGACAGGCGAAAAGCTGAAGAGCCATACTGGGACTTGCGATTCGAGCAGGTAACGCGTGACGAGACTCGACTGAGCTTCAGGACCGAGGAGAGAGGCGGTGAGCGATACGAGTTCGCGGGTGATCTCCTCAAAACGGGTAACTTCGCTGCATTGTTCGGCGACGACTTGGTGGTCGTTCTCGAGGGGCACCTGAAAAAGCTTCGCAACGGCCGGGTCGAGAGCGACTCGGAGGTCAAGTTCCACTTCTTCATCGGAGATTGACGCCGGCACGAGACAGCCCCCGCCTCGCCCGTACGGCGCACCCTGAAGCCCTGATCAGCCTTTTGCCGCCGCAAGGATCACGTTTGCGACCTCGCGCGGATGCGATACCATCACCGCGTGGCTGGCGGCAGGCACCGAGGTCGTCCTTGCATCCATGCGCTTGGCCATCCAGCGCTCTAACTCAGGATGGATGATCCCATCCGCTGCTGCGGCGACATACCAGGAGGGATGCTCCCGCCATGCCGGTGGACCGGACTTGAACGTGAAACGCGCGGCATCCGCAGGCCCTTGGACAGCAGCCATGACGCGCGCCTCAACGGGATCAACGTCTTGTGCGAACAGCCGCGGAAACTGGTCCTGAGGGAACGCGAAGAGCCCGTTCTTGTCGACCACGATGTACTTCGCTGATTCCAGCGCGGGAAAGCGGCCGACGAGGTCCGCGGCACTCTCGTCATTATCGGGCGCGAACGCCGCGACGTACACCAGCGCACTCACGTTCGGCGCGTCGTGGGCGGCTTGCGAGATGACGACACCACCGAAAGAATGACCCACGACCACCACCGGCGCGTCGAAGTTGTCGATCGCCCGGCGGGCCTTTGCGGCGTCATCAGCAATCGACGTCAGCGGCAGCTGCACGGCAACTACGTAGTGGCCAGCGTCTTGGAGGATCGGGATAACTTTGCTCCAGCTCGATCCGTCGGCATCCGCCCCGTGGACCAACACAATGTTCGCAGCCATTTTCTTCACTCCTTTCTTCACTCCTCATTGGGCATTCGTTTGAAAGGCACTCGCTCCTCGGCGACCGGTGCCGGGCCGCCGCTTACGGTTATAGCTCGAGAAGCATGATGAGCCTCCCGGGGCGCTGCACAAGAACTTTCTTATACCACTGAAGAAGGCAAGGGCCAAGATCCACGGCCAGGCTTGATTCAGCGCTTGGGCACTTCGGTCCAGCGGTAGTCGACCAGGACGGGCGAGCCGGTGCCGGTGCCCATGAGCCAGAGGAGGGAGGGGCGGGGTCGGATGGAGCCGGTCAGCATCTCGCCTTCCTGGGCGCCGGTGATGGACATGGTGGCGGCCAGGGCCTGGGCGTCGACGGCGAGCTCGGTGACCGCGAAGATGGCGAAGACGCCTTCCTCGGCTGGCTGGCCGCTGCGCTGATCGATGAAGTGAGTGAGACGCCGGCCGCCGACGTCGAGAGGATCGTCATCACGCAGGGCGGCCGCCAGCGACTGGTCGCGCAAGAAGATGCGGCCCAAGGGCTCCTTGAGGCCGCCCATGGCGGGCAGCTCGATCATCCAGCCACGGCCGGCGCGGCCGGCGCCGATGCCGCGCCGGACCTCGCGGATCTGGATAAAGGCGTTGGCCGAACCGTGCTGGCGCAGGACCTCGATGGCGCGGTCGACGGCCATGCCGGTGCTGAAGTCGACGAGGTCGAGGACGCTGCCGGTGGCGAGGGCGGCGGTCTGCTGCTTGGCGTCCACGGTGAGGTTCTTGCAGCCGGCGGCGGCGACTGCCTGGCGCAGGTCGTCCGGCGACGGGGTGGCCGCCAGCGCCTCGCCGGTGCCGCGGCCCCAGAGGCGGTGGAGAGCGCCGGCGAGCGGCCCTTCCTTGCCCTCGGACCAGAGGCAGAAGTCGCGGGCGCGGACCAGCGCCGCGAAGAGACGAGGGTCGACTCGGCGCGGTCCCTTGCCGGCGGCGGCGTTGAGCAGCGCCAGCTCGCCGCCGGGACCGCGGGGATCGGTCAGCCGCTCCATCTCTCCCACCTCGACGGCGGCAGCCTGAATGGCGGCATCCGCCGCCTCGCGGGGCAGGTCGCGGACCTCGATCTCCAGGGTGCCGCCGAACGCCGGGACACTGGCGCGCAGGGGGTGGACGGGGGAGGAAGGGGCGGCTGCCGCGGCGGCAACGGCGGGGGCGGGCGCCGTCGGAACGGTGGCCGTCGCCTGGCCGGGCGCAGGAGGGGAGCCAGGGGCTGCCTCCGGGGCGGGTAGTGCCGCGGGCTTCTTTGCCGCAATTCGGGAGGGCGGCGCCGAGACGCAGGCCACGGCGGCGGCGAGGAGCAGCGCCGTCAATCGAACCAGAGGCACGGGCATGGCCCCCATGATGCCAGTTCAGGGCCGCGTTGTCGCGCCCCCGGCCTGCCTTCAGCGGATGCGGATGCGGGCGAAGCGCCGCTTCCCTACCTTGAACAGGTAGGGCTCGGCGCGCGGCGGGAGCTCGGCGAAGGGGTCGGCGGCGCGGGCGCCGTCGATCGTCACCGCTCCCTGCTCGATCAGCCGGCGGGCTTCGGCGTTGCTGGGCGCCAGGCGGGTCTCGGCGAGCAGCTTGAGCAGGGTGCGGGAGCCCTCCAACTGGTGGTCGGGCACTTCGGCGGGCAGGCCGCCGGCCGAGAACACCTTGGCGAACTCGGCCTGGGCCTGGCGGGCCGCCGCCTCGCCGTGGTAGGCGGCCACCAGGCGGAGCGCCAGGTCCTGCTTGACTTCCTTGGGGTGGAGGTCGCCGGCGGCAACGGCGGCGCGCCGCCGTTCGATCTCCTGGCGCGGCAGGTCGGTGAGCAGCAGCAACCAGTCCCACATCAAGGAATCCGGGATCGACATCGCCTTGCCGTAGATCTCCTGCGGCGGGTCTTCGACGGCGATGGAGTTGCCCAGGCTCTTCGACATCTTGTCGCTGCCGTCGGTGCCCACCAGCAGCGGCACGGTCAGCACGACCTGGGGCTCGAGGCCCTCCTCCTTCATCAGGTCGCGGCCCACCAGGAGGTTGAAGATCTGGTCGTGGCCGCCCAGCTCGACGTCGGCCTTGAGCGCCACCGAGTCATAACCCTGGGCCAGCGGGTAGAGCAGCTCGTGCAGGTGGATCGGCCGGTTATGCTCGAAGCGCGTGCTGAAGTCCTCGCGTTCCATCATGCGCGCCAGGGTGTAGCGCCCGGCCAGGCGCACCATGCCCACCGCGCCGAGCGCCAGCAGCCAGCGGCTGTTGTAATCGACCACCGTCTCCCGCTCGTCCAGCACCTTCCACACCTGGCGCTTGTAGGTCTGGGCGTTGGCCTCCACCTCCTCGGGCGAGAGCTGGGGGCGGGTCGTCTTCTTGCCGCTGGGATCGCCGATGAGCGCGGTGAAGTCGCCGATCAGGAAGATCACGCGATGGCCGAGCTGCTGGAAGTGCCGCATCTTGCGCAGCAGGACGGTGTGCCCGAGGTGGAGGTCGGGAGTGGAGGGGTCGAAGCCGGTCTTGACGGTGAGCGGCTCGCCGGTGCGCGCCGAGCGCTCGAGCTTGGCGCGCAGCTGGGCCTCGTCGACGAGGTCGACCGCGCCGCGCGTCAGCAGCTCCATCTGGTCGGCGACCGGCGGGAACTCCCGCTTCGCCGAGGCGGTCTTCGACTCCATGGGCGCGCAGCTTACCAGAGGCGCCGGCCCACTCGAGCTTGGTGGGCCGGCGCCTCGGCCTCGCGTCAGGGGCAGGTGGCGAAGGCGTTGGTGTCCTGCACCGGCACCGCGGCCTGGTTGAGCGGATTGAAGTACACCTTGGTCTTGCCGGTCGTGACGTCGACCACGGTGACCGTGAATTGCACGTTGGTGGTGGCGGCGAAGAAGACCCAGTAGGTGTTGCTGAGCCCGCAGCCGTTGATCACCTTGATCAGCATCTCGATGTTGCTCGACGCGAAGAAGTAGAACAGCCCCGAGTCCGGGTTGGCGGCCAGCGGCACCGTGGTCCCCACGCCGCTCATGTTGCTGGTCGCCCAGGCAACGCTGACCTTGAAACGGCCGCCGAGGCAGAGGGTGTTGGCGTCGGCGACGCAGGTGCCGGGCGTCGTGTCGGTGGCGGCGTCGGCCTCGGTGGTGTAGGCCGAGTTGCCGGCCGCGTTCTCCGCGCGCACCCGGAACCCGTAGCCGGTCGCCGGCTGCAAGCCGGTTACAGCGGTGCCCGTGCTGCCCGCCGGGGAGAGCGGCAGGACGTCCTGGAACGGGCTGCCGTCGAGCACCTTGCTCTGCACGCGGAAGCCGGTCTCGTTGCTGGAGTTGCTCTTCCAGGTGAGATTGATGGCGGTGGTGCCGGCGCTGGCCGCCGCCAGGTTCGAGGGCGCGGCGGGCGCACCGCCCGTGCCGCCGTCGGTGTTGGTGATGGTGAGCACGATGGCGGACGGCGTTCCCAGGCTTGCCCCGCCCTGGGGCGCGCTGAGCGTCAGGTTGACGGTGTGGCCGCCGTCCGCAACGCCGTCGTCGAGCACCGCGACGTTGATTGTCTTGGCCGCCGTGTCGCCGGCGGCCCAGTTGAGCGTGCCGGAGGTCGCGACGTAGTTCTTGCCGGCCACGCCGGTGCCGTCGCTGGTGGCGAAGTGGACGCTCACCGCCCCCGAGCTGCCGCCTCTGCGGTTGACGGTGAGATGAGCGGTGCCGGCGTTCTCGGCGACGCTGTCGGCGGCAGTGCTGAAGTCCAGGCTGCCCGGAGAAGCGGCGCTGCCCTGCACCACGATCGAGCCCACCATGGAGATGGGAGGGCCGCCGTGGACCTCGCACAGGTAGTTGATGGTGCCGGGCTGGTTGAAGGTCCGCGTGAACGTCCAGCTGCCCGCCGGGTTGCCGTTGCCGCCGTGGCCGTCGCCGTCGCAACCGCTGGCGCAGCGGAAGCTGCCGTCGTTCGCGGCCACGTTGTGATTCACGCCGCTCGAGTTGGTCCAGGTCACCGAATCGCCGACCTTGATCGTGAGGTTGGCCGGCTCGAAGGTCAACGATGCGGTGGCACTGACGTCGTGGTTCGCTGCATGGGATGCCGGCGCGAGAGCGAGCGCCAGCGCGAAAACGATGCCGAAAGCGGCGAGCCGCCTCGGGGATGAAACACGGTTTATGTGCATGATCGATGGCTCCTTGGGCACGTCACCCCTTGAGTCCACCGGGACAGGCGCCAGGTTCAGTTACGAAGGAAACACGGTTGCGGCATTGCGGCGGCCGCTCAGCTCGATCGCGCCTTTCCCTCGGCGCCGCTGCACTGCGCAGGAGAGGGTGGTACGGGTGGCGGCCGGGCCGTCAGGCCGTGGCGCCGGCCAGCAGCTCGCCGGCGGCGACGATGCGGGCGTCGCCGGCGAGGGTGAAGCGTTGCGTGGCGGGGTCGCGGTCGACGACGAGGTCGAAGCCGCCGTGGGTGGCGGCGGTCACCGGCGCGGTGAGACGGCCGAGCGCCAGCCCGAGCGCGGCGGCGGCCACCGCTCCGGTGCCGCAGGAGAGGGTCTCGTCCTCGACCCCGCGTTCGTAAGTCCGGATGCGTAGCCGGCTGCCGCCTTCGAAGCTGACGAAGTTGACGTTGGTGCCGGCGGGCTGGAAGGCGGCGTGGTGACGCACGGCGCGCCCCACCTCGACCACCGGCGCCGCGGCGAGATCCCCCGGCCACAAGAGCACGAAGTGGGGAACGCCCACCATGACGCGCCAGCCCGCGTACGACGCGCCGTCGAGATCGACGGTGAGCTGCCGCGGTGCCGCGAGGTCGGCGTCGACGTCGAGCTCGACCGCGACGCGCGCCGGATCGAGGCGGCGCGCGAGGAACGCTCCGGCGCCGGTCCGCACGCGCACCTCGCCCTGCGTCCAGCCGAGGTGGCAGGCGAGCTGCGCCGCACAGCGGGTGCCGTTGAGGCAGAGATCCGCGGCGTCGCCGCCGGCGTTCCAGTAGGCCATCGTAACCTCGGGCACGTCCGCGGCCGAGGGAAGTCCGGAGACCACACCGGGCCGGCGCAGCACGAAGACCCCGTCGGCGCCAAGCGAGACGCCGCGCCGGCACCAGGCGCGGACCTGCTCGGGCCCGGGGTCGGCCGCCGGCTCGGCCAATGCCACGAAATCGTTGCCGCTGCCCGAAACCTTGAAGAAAGCGGTCATGGGACCGCCACGTGCACCTCGGCCGAGGGAGCGCTCTCGTTGCCCGTCTGGTCGATCGCCGTCACCCGGTAGTCGTACGCCTGGCCCGAGGCGACCGTGGTATCGACGTAGCTCGTGGTCGAGATCGGCTTCGCGGTGAGGCGCACGAACTCGCCGGTGGCCGCGCCCTTGCGGTAGACGATGTAGCCGGCGAGGTCGGGCGCCTCGCTCTGGCGCCACACCAGCCGCACGCGGCCGGCCTCCGCCACGGCGACCAGCTCTTCCGGCACCGGCGGCGGGTAACGGTCCACGTAGTGAATTTCCTGCTCGGCCTTGATCGCGCTCTCGACCAGCGGTTGCTTGGCATCCACGGCGGTGACCGAGTAGATGTAGCTCTGCCCGAAGCGGGCAGTCTGGTCGAGGTACCGGGTCGCGGGCGGGCTGATCACGGCGAGCGGCTTGCTGCTGAAGCGTTCGGTGGCGGCGCGCCGGTAGACGGCATGGCCGCCGCTCTCCGGGACCGCCTTCCACTCGACCACGATGCCATCGGCCTGCGGGGCCACGGTCACCCCTTCGGGCGGCTGGGGCGGCGTCTTCGGCTTGAGCAGCGCCTGGTTCGAGAAGGCGGAGCGGTCGCCCTTCGGGCCGAAGGTGCGCACCGCGTAGTCACGGGCCGGCGCCCCCTCCGGCGTCGCCGGCAACGGCTCGGGCAGCGGCAGGTCGACGATCAGGAGCTTGCCGAGGGTCGCCGCGCCCAGGTCCTTGCTGATCAGCGTCAGCCGCAGCTTGGCGAGGCCCTCGAACACCCGCGGGTCGAGCGCCTCCGGAGCAGGCGAGGCTCCCTGAGCGACTGCACCGGGTCCCCCTTGTGCCGCGGCAGTCGCGCCCGCCGGGGTGACAGCGGCGCCAGATGGGGTGGCGGTGCCGGCTGCGGCCGCGCGACTGGTGCCCGCCCCGGGCGTCGCGGCGCTGCCCTTGCTCGGGGCCTTGCTCGGGGCCTTGGGCGGGGCCGGCGGCGGGATCACCGCCTCGTAGACCTCCACCTTGCTGACGCCGTTCAACGCGCTGCCGCCGGGAGTGGTCTGCGGATAGCTGAAGCTCAGCAGCACGCGGTTCCCCCGCTGGCGGGCGGCGAGGTCCTTGGTCGGCGCCGGCACCGCGCGCAGGGGCGGCGTCGGCGGGCCTTCCTTGCCGCAGCCGGCCATGGTGAGCCCCGCCGCAAGTGCCGCCATTGCCGCTGCCTTCGCTGCCAGGGCCAGCATCGCCTTCACCTGCCGCACCGGGTCATAGGACATAGCGGGAGAGATCCTGGTTCTTGACGATGTCGGAGAGCGCCCGCCGCACGTACTCGGCATCCACGCGCACGTGGACACCGGCCATCTCGGGGGCGGCGAAGGAAACCTCGTCGAGCAGGCGCTCGAGCAGGGTGGAAAGGCGCCGGGCACCGATGTTCTCGGTGGTGGAGTTGACCTCGACCGCCAGGCGCGCGATCTCGGCGACCGAGTCCTCGGTGAACTCGACGGTGACGCCTTCGGTCGAGAGCAGGGCCGAATATTGCTTGGTGAGCGCGGTCTCGGGCTCGGTCAGGATGCGCACGAAGTCGTGCTCCGTCAGGGCGTCGAGCTCGACCCGGATCGGGAAGCGCCCCTGCAGCTCGGGGATCAGGTCGGATGGCTTGCTGACGTGGAAGGCGCCGGCGGCGATGAACAGGATGTGGTCGGTCTTGACCATGCCGTACTTGGTCGAGACGTTGGTGCCCTCGACGATCGGCAGCAGGTCGCGCTGCACGCCCTCGCGCGAGATGTCGGGGCCGCGGCCGCCCTCACGCCCGGCGATCTTGTCGATCTCGTCGAGGAAGATCATGCCGCCCTGCTCGACCCGCTGGCGCGCCTCGCGGGCGACCTGGGTGCGGTCGATCAGCTTCTCGGCTTCCTGCTGCTGCAGGATCTCGCGCGCTTCGACCACCGACACCGCCTGCCGCTTCTTGCGGCCGAAGAGCCCGGGCAGCATGTCCTTGATGTTGATGCCGACCTCTTCGACCCCCTGCGGCGTGAACATCTCGAGGCTGGGGTAGGAGGACTCGTCCACCTCGACCTCCACGCGCTTCTGGTCCAGCGCGCCGGTGCGCAGCTTGTCGCGGAACTTCTCGCGGGTCGCCGCGTGCTCGTCCTCGTCCTCCTCGGAGTCGTTCTTCAGGTAAGGGCTGATCGGGCGCCGCGGCACCAGCAGCTCCAACAGCCGGTCCTCGGCGCGCGTCGCCGCCGCCTCGCGCACCGCGCCGCGCTTCTCGTCCTTGACCATGCTGACCGCGATCTCGACCAGGTCGCGGATCATCGACTCGACGTCGCGGCCGACGTAACCGACCTCGGTGAACTTGCTCGCCTCGACCTTGAGGAACGGCGCCTTGGCGAGCCGCGCCAGGCGGCGGGCGATCTCGGTCTTGCCGACGCCGGTGGAGCCGATCATCAGGATGTTCTTGGGCGCGATCTCGTCGGCGATCTCCGGCGGCAGCTGCTGGCGCCGCCAGCGGTTGCGCAGCGCGATCGCCACCGCGCGCTTGGCCGGCCGCTGCCCCACCACGAACTTGTCGAGCTCGCTGACGATCTGCCGCGGCGTCATGTTTTCCAGGACGATGCCCGGCTGGGTCTCACCCGAGAGCTGGATGGCCACCGCTCAGAGTTCCTCGAGGGTGAGCCTGTCGTTGGTGAAGATGCAGATCTCGGCGGCGATCTTCATCGCCTCCCGCACGATGCCGGCGGCGGGCAGCTCGGTGTGCCGCAGCAGGGCGCGCGCCGCGGCGAGAGCGTAGTTGGCGCCCGAGCCGATGGCGAGCGCCGCGTCGTCCTCGTCGGGCGAGAGCAGCTCGCCGGCGCCCGAGACCAGGTAGGCGCGGTCGCGGTCGGTGACCAGGATCATCGCCTGCAGCTGGCGCAGGGCGCGGTCGGTCCGCCATTCCTTGGCGAGCTCGACCACCGCGCGCTCGAGGTTGCCGCCGAACTCCTCGAGCTTTTCCTCGAGGCGGGTAAAGAGCGCCAGCGCGTCGGCGCCGCCGCCGGCGAAGCCCACCAGGACCTGGCCCTTGCCGGCTCGCCGCACCTTGCGGGCACCGCTCTTCACGACCGTGCTGTTGTTCAGCGTGACCTGGCCGTCGCTCGCCATGCACACCTGCCCATTGCGGCGTACCAGCAGCACTGTCGTCGAGGCCAGGGAGTTCATGGAGGCTGGATTGTACCAGGGCAGCAGCGGTGGGCCGCGGCAGCTCCCGGCGGGAGCGTGCAATGCACCAGCTCAGTCGCCGCGACGGGCCCTCGGGTGCGCGCCGCGGTAGACGGCGAGCAGCCTCTCCACCTCGACGTGGGTGTACTTCTGGGTCGTGGACAGGGAGGCGTGTCCGAGCAGCTCCTGGATCGCCCGCAGGTCCGCGCCGCCTTCGAGCAGATGGGTGGCGAAGGTGTGCCGCAGGGTGTGCGGGTGGACGCCGCGGGCGAGCGCCGTCTGCTCGATCCAGCGGTCGATGATGCGCCGCACCGAACGGTCGCTGAGGCGGCCGCCGCGGTGGTTGAGAAAAACCGGTTCGTCCGCGGCGCTAGGCACCTGCAGCTCGCGCACCCGTTCCCAGACGTCGAGCCACTGCCGCAATGCGCTGGCCGCCGGGCGGCCGAAGGGCACCATGCGTTCCTTGCCGCCCTTGCCGACGACCCGCAGCACCCGGGCTTGCAGGTCGATCGCCGCCCAGTCGAGGCCGACCAGCTCGCCGACCCGCAGGCCGGCGGCGTAGAGCAGCTCGAGCAGCGCGCTGTCGCGCCGCGCCAGGAGGGCGCTGAGCGCGGCTGTGCCGGCTGCGGCTGGCCCTGGCGCTTCCCCGGCCGGCGCCGCCGGGGTCTCCGGGCTGCTTTCTCGGGAGCCAGGGGAGCCAGGGGAGCCAGCGGCGGCACGGCCGGGAGCCTCGAGCAGGGCCTCCACCTCGCCGGGCCGCAGGTGGCGAGGCAGGGTCTTCGGCAGCCTGGGCGTCGGCACGCCCTGCGCGGGGTTGGCGGCCAGCGTTCCCTCGCGGCAGGCGAAGCGCAAGAGGCTGCGGACGGCCGACAGCGCCCGCGCCTGGCTGCGGCGCTCGAGGCCCTGGGTGTGGAGCGACGCGAGGAACGATCGCACCGCGAGCCCGTCCACCGCCTCGGGCCGCACCTCCTCGGGCGGCAGGGCAAGGAAGTCGCGCGCCAGGAAGTCGAGGAAGCGCAGCAGGTCGCCCTCGTAGGCGCGTAGTGTGTGTGGCGAGAAATTGCGCTCGGCCTCGAGGTGCTCCAGGAAGCGATGGATCAGCCGGCGCACAGCGCCTCCGCGACCTCCTGGTCCTCGCCCGCCGCGGCGGCCAGCGGCTCGCGCCGCAGCGCCACGTGGTGGCGGGCGGCCCAGGCGGCCAGCTCGCGGACGGCGCGGGCGGCGAAGGCGGCGCGGCGTCCCTGCGCGCCGCGCAGGGACGCCGGTGACGCCGGCGCCGCCAGCGATCGGCGCCGCCGCGGCGCCGCCGCCTCCCCGAGCTCGGGGAACAGACCGTAGTTGACGTTGGCCGGCTGGAAATGCCGCGGATCGGACTCGGTGAGGTGGCGGGCCAGGGATCCCAGGGCGGTCGCGGCGGGCAAGGGCTCGGCCGGCCGCCCCTGCCGCTCGAGGCTCAGGTAGAGCCCGATCGCCAGCCCGGTTGCCGCCGACTCGAGGTAGCCCTCGACGCCGGTGATCTGGCCGGCGAGGCGCACCCGCGGCGCGCTCCGCACGCGGTAGAAGGCGTCGAGGTGGCGCGGCGCGTTGATGAAGGTGTTGCGGTGAATCTGGCCGAAGCGGACGAACTCCGCCTGCTCGAGGCCGGGGATGAGGCGCAGCACCCGCTGCTGCTCCCCCCACTTCATCCGCGACTGGAAGCCGACCAGGTTGAACTGGCGCCGCGCCAGCGTTTCCTGGCGCATCTGCACGACCGCCCAGGGGCGCCGGCCGTCGGGGCCGTGCAGCCCCACCGGCTTCATCGGGCCGTACCGCAGGGTGTCGGCGCCGCGGCGCGCCAGCTCCTCGATCGGCAGGCATCCCTCGAAGAAGATCGCCTGCTCGAACTCGTGCGGCACCAGCACCTCGGCGGCGAGCAGCGCGGCATGGAACTGCTCGTAACACTGGCGGTCGAGCGGCGCGTTGAGGTAGTCGTCGCCGCCGCCCTTGCCGTAGCGCGACTGCCAGAAGAGGCGGCCCACGTCGAGGCTCTCGGCCTCGACGATCGGTGCGATGGCATCGTAGAAGTAGAGGTATTCGCTGCCCAGCAGGCGCTGCAGCGCCGCCGCCATCGCCGGCGAGGTCAGCGGGCCAGTGGCGATCACCAGCTCGCTGCGGCCGGCGCCGTCAGGGCCAAAGGCGAGGTCGGTCACCTCTTCGCGCCGCATCTCCACTCCGGGCTGGCCGGCAAGGGTGGCGGTGACGTGGGCGGCGAACCGCTCGCGATCGACGGCCAGGGCGCTCCCCGCCGGCACCGCGGCGGCACGCGCCGCGGCGATGATGAGGGAATCGAAGGCCTCCATCTCACGCTTGAGCAGCCCGGCGGCGTGCAGCGGGTCGTCGCTGCGCAGCGAGTTGCTGCACACCAGCTCCGCCAGGTCGCCGGTCTTGTGCGCCGGCGTCGGCTGCAGCGGCCGCATCTCGTGCAGCACCACCGGCACCCCCCGCCGGGCGAGCTGGTAGGCGCACTCCGAGCCCGCCAGGCCGCCGCCCACGACGTGCACGGGATCCGGCATCCGCGGAGCGGCCTCTACCGCTCTGCCGGCGGCCAGTCGGCGAGCAGCCGGCGCAGGGCGACGATCTGCCCGAGATGGTAGGCGTTGTGGTCGGCGGCGAGCATCGCCTCGCGCAGCAGGGTCTGGCCCTTGCCGTGAGGGAACGGCGCGAGCAGGTCGGACGCCGGATCGGCGACCAGGCGCGCCATCGCCTCGACGTCCCTGGTGAAGGCGGCAATGGCGCCGTCCCAGGCGGCATCGTCGGAGGGCTCGGGGCCGGCCGGCCAGTAACCGGCGGGCCACTCCGGCGAGACATGCGAAGGATCGCGGCTGAACTCGAGGATGTCCCACTGTGCCAGGCGCAGGTGCTCGAGCAGCTGCCACAAGGAATGCTCGACGCCGTCAGGCCTGGCGCCGCGCAGCCCCGGCGGCACGTCGCGCAACGTTGCGGCGAAGCCGACATGGGCATGCTCGCCCTGGAGCAGCTCGACGAGGTGCTCGCGCAGTGCGGACTCCCGGTCTTTGGAATTGTCGCTCATCGCGTGATTCTAGCCGTTGTGGAGGTTGTTTTTCAGGTAAGGAAAACTCGGGTAGTGGGCCAGTTTCAAGTTCTTGGATTTTCGGCCTCTTCCAGCAGCCGGATCAGGTCCTCGACCGTCCAGCGGCGAGAGGTCACGCCGGCCGCCTGGGCGGGAGTCTTGCCCTTCAAGCTCATGTGCGGCCGGCAGAAGTTGTAGTGCATGAAGTGGATCGCCACGGCGGCGGCCAGGTTCTCGACCTTCTTGGCGAAGGCGTTGGTCAACCGGGTGAAGCGCCGCATGCTCATGCGGACCATGAGGTTCTGGCGCTCAATGTAGCTGGTGCTTGCAAGCTTGGGATCAGGGCGGCCCTGGATGAGTTCCCGCTTGCAGCCGGTGCACTCGGCCGGGCTGTAGCGCTTCTGCCCTTCGACCGAGGGAGAGGCGTAGATCTTCTGAAGCATGGCGTAGTCTACGTAGCCGCCGAAGCCCGCCTCTACGGCCTCAAGGTACATCTTGTGGCCGTCCGTGGTGAACTGGACGCGGTTCGCCATCCGGCTGCCGAGGTCCTGGCAGAAGTGGGTCGCCGTGCCGCCGTCCCGGGAGCCAACCACGAAAGACGGGCAGAGCTTGGTGTCCGCGTCGATGGCGATGAAGGTCCACACGTCGCCGTAGCCGAGCACGCCAGCCTTGGCGGCCGGGACGTTCTTCTGCTTGGCGTAGCAGAAGCCCCACAGCTCGTCCACCTCTAGGCGCTGGCAGGGCAGCTCGCGCAGCACCTCATCCTGGTAGCGCGCACAGGCCGCCCCAAGCTCAAGGGCGAGCCTGGCGATGGTGTTCTTCGCCACCCCGGTTATGCGGACGGTGGAGCGGATCGAGTTGCCCTCCACCAGGGCGGAGACGACGGAGGCGCGGCGGGAGCTACTCAGTACGTTCACCATACTGACCATTATGCTTGCCCGCGAAAGAAAAGTCAAGCCCCAAACGCGCAAGCGCCCCGTCCTTGGAAGAGGACGGGGCGCTTAGAAGAGGAAACGGCCTTTAGAGTGGTTAGTTGTCTAGTGTTGTAGCTACTGCTTGCGCTTGCTCTTTCTCGCTACAGAGGTCCCACTTTCCTTCGCGGCTTACGGGGTCCGGACTTCTCTCCTCCGGCTGGCACCCCTTGCGCTCCCTCCCCCGTTGGCGACTGAGGGTCGCCCGGCGCTCCCGCGTCATTCGATCCAGGATCTTTAGTGTCTCCACTGGCTGCTTCATTTTCGGCCTCCTGAGTCTCAGAGGTCAGCTCAGACACATCGCTAAAGACGATATCATCGCCGGGTCTGAAAACGCAAGCCCCCTTATTCTGAAGCGCCCGCATGACCACAACTTCCTCGGCGGTAATCCTAGAAACCTTTTTAAAGAGGCGCCGAGCCTCCTTGTAGTCAATGATGAACGAATGAGACGGATAATCTCTGACGAGCTGATCTAGTGCATCCCCTCTTAGGTTGTGCTTTCCGATCCGCTCTCCGTATGCCTTTGCAATATCTATCTGGCGCTGCATCTCGCCCATCTTTTGCGGGTCAATTTGAGCGGCGATCGGGCCAAAAACTCCGCTTACGAGCTGGCAGGCCACATCACATGCGGTCTTGGTGGAAATCGCACCCTGGCTACGGTCCAGGATCGAGAGCATGTACTCTTCAAAGGCCGAGAAGGCATGGGTTTGCAGAATAGCAAGAGCCTGAAAGGTATCTAGCCCAGAACCGACCGCGACCAAGTCATCCTTCTTGGTCACCTGGATATCTAGAGGCCCCAACTCGCCGAATGGTCCAAAGACAAGCTCGTGTGCGCAGATTGTGACTAGAGTTCCAGCGCTCTTGCACGGTCCAACCACGAGCAGCTTAATGGTTTTGAAAAAATACTGAAATGAGCGCGCGAGCCGATAGGCAGAGTGAGCATCACCTCCATAGGTCGTGAGAACAAGATTAATGTTGTCATGCTTCTTTCTCCGTAAAATATAGCTGATGAAGTCGCTGGCCTCATTACTGTAGATGCGCCCGCTGTAAGAGAACATGTCGGCGTTCTGGGCTACGGTACAAGCCTCAATCGCCTTGTCGAGATCAGGGAGGTCCAAGCTATCTTCAGCTGCCATCGCCACTCCTTCTTGCCCACCTTGCCAGAGCCGCGTTCCGGGCCACCTCGCTTCGCTCCTCAGCAGTCAGCTTCGCCGCGCGGGCCTGGCCCCCCTTCGACGCCCCAAGCTGGCCGAGCGCCACGGCGGCCGGGTTCTTGGGCCGGTCGGGCTTGGGAGGCGGCGCCGTCCCTGTCGCTTCCGCGACGAGCGCGTAGGCGAGCTGGTTGATGTCGCGGGGTCGCTTGGGGGGCTTCTCGGGGTGTGGAGGCTTGCTTGCGCGGGAAGGCATGCCATAGAGTAGCATGCCCACAAGATGAGGAGACCAGATGAACTTCAAGGAACTTTCCGAGGCCGGCTTACGTCTTCTGCACAACGGTGTTTCGCCATGCCTTCGAAGTAGACGAGGGTTTGCCCGAAGGTAAAAAGGTCTACGGCGTGCGCGAGTTCGGAGATTGGAAGCCCTGGTCAGACCAGACCGACGCTTAGTTGAGTCGTCGCGGTCTTGAGTTCGATCCCGTGCCTTGGCACCGTCTAAGTCGTCGTTAGCCCAGAATCTCCCCATTGTAGGACTGCCCTCCCGCTAGGCTCCACCTTCACCGCGATCTCGCACCGCTCCCCGGCCTTCGGGAGCTTCGTGAAGGGGTGAATCCAGGGGCCTTAGTTGTCGTTGCTTCGAGTCAAAGGATTCTGCTCGCCGTCCTAATCCTCTGACGAGGTCCGGAAGGGCCGAAAGCTTCTGATCTGCCCCGTCTCAGCTTCGGTCAGGACAACCGCGTTGACCGTCTCGATGCCCATCTGCCGAGCACGCGCCAGACGGTGGAACCCGTCAAGAATCAGTGGTCGGCCGGCCTCAGTTCCCAAGATGAGAGGGAATGCCGGATCCATGTCTCCCACTGGCGGGGCGAGCGGCCAACGTACCGGCAGCGTCGAGACTCTTAGCACCCGCACCTCCCGAGGATTCTCCACAATCAAGGACCTCGCGAGGTGCAGGTCGTAGACCAGGAATCCCTGGTCCCCAGCGGCGTTCATACCGCCGGCGTCCACCATTTCGTCACGACGTTCAAGATGCCAAGTGAAGTCGCTGCTGCTCAAGGTAGGGGCGCCGCTGTCCATTTGCTTAAACTATGTCGATCAGGTTGGGTTTGTCGAGTGCATAATCCCGAGATGATCGGACCTCAGGCTTCAGGAACCAACTTGAATCCAACGTCTTGAATCGAAGCGCGCCGTCGTCACCGGCAAACTGACCTACCAAAACTCGGAGAGACCTTGGTAACCGGCGGGCACGATGGAGGGCCGCCGTGCGCGGGGGTCCCGGGGCGGCGACTCTAGCGGCGAGGCAAGACCGGCGGATCTTGGCACGTACCCTCGGCGAGCCGTCAGGTCGCCGTCCAGGGGCCCCCGCGCACACCCAGGCCCGGCCGGGTGGGGAAAGGCCCGGCCGGGTGGAGTAGGCCCGGCCGTAGGAGTAGGCCCGGCCGTAGGAGTAGGCCCGGTGGCGCCCTCAGGCCGCGGGTTCGACCGACTCGGAGTGGCCGCAGCCCGGAGTGTTGCAGACCAGGCGGGTGCCGGCTCGCTTCGTGGTCTTCTCCAGCAGGAAGGGGGCGCCGCAGTCGGGACAGGGCTTCTGGACGGGCCGGTTCCACAACGCGAACTTGCAGTCGGGATAGCGGTTGCACGAGTAGAAGAGCTTGCCGCGGCGGGACCGCTTCTCCTCGATCTCGCCCTTGCCGCACTCCGGACAGGCGACCCCGGTCGGCTTCGGAGGCTCGGCCTTGGGACCGGTCTTGCGGATGCCCTTGCACTCCGGATAGCCGGTGCAGCCATAGAAGGTGCCAAAGCGGCTGCGGCGCAGCGCCATCGGCCTGCCGCACTCCTCGCAGGGAGGGATCTCCTCGGCGGCCGTGCCATTCGCCTGAGCGGCGCCGCCCGACCCCGGATCGCCGGCCGCGCCGCCGGCCGCGGTCTGCGCGCCGCCGTCGCCGGCGGGCGTTCCCGCGGCGCCCGTGGCCCCGGCGGGCTCCAGGTCACGGGTGTACTTGCATGCCGGATAGGTGCTGCAACCCACGAAGGTGCCGTAGCGGCCGAAACGCATCAGCAGCTGCGACCCGCATTCGGGACACTTCTCGTCGAGCGGCACGCCCTCGCGCTTGACGTTGGGCATCTGCTCGCCGGCGGCCTCGAGGTCCTGCGAGAACTTCTCGTCGAAGTTGGCGACCGCCTGCCGCCAGTCGAGATTCCCCTCCTCGATCTCGTCGAGCTGCCCCTCGAGCGCCGCGGTGTAGCCCTCGTTGAGGATGTCGTGGAAGCCCTGCTGCAGCATGCCGTTGACCAGCCGGCCGAGGGCGGAGGGCCGGAAGCGCCCGTCCACTTTCTCCGCGTAGTCCCGCTCGCTCAGCGTGGCGAGGATGCTGGCGTAGGTCGAGGGGCGGCCGATGCCGTTCTCCTCGAGGGCCTTGACCAGGGTGGCCTCGTTGTACTGGGCGGCCGGCTGGGTGAACTTCTGCTCGCTGACCACCCGCCGCAGCTCGAGCGCCTCGCCTTCGCGCAGCGGCGGCAGGGCCGCGCCTGCTTGCAGGGAGGCCGGGGCGGCCCCGAGATCGTCGCCATTGCCGTTGCCGTTTCCCGCCGGGGCGGCGGCGGCGCCATCCTCGTCGGGCGTCTCGCGGTAGACGGCGAGGAAACCGGGGCGCTTCAGCACCCGCCCCGATACGCGCAGGGTGTACTTGCCGCACGCGACGTCCACCTGGGTCACGTCGAAGAGCGCCGGTACCATCTGCGAGCCGATGAAGCGTTCCCAGATCAGCTTGTAGAGCTTCCACTCGTCGGCCTTGAGGTAATCCTTGACGGCCTCCGGCGGCAGCTCGAAGGTGGTGGGCCGGATCGCCTCGTGGGCGTCCTGCGCCCCCTTCTTCGAGGCGTAGCGGTTGGCGGTTTCGGGAAGCAGCTCAGGGCCGTAGGTGGCGGCGATCAGCTCGCGCGCCGCGACCAGCGCCTCCTCGCTCACCCGCGTGGAGTCGGTGCGCATGTAGGTGATCAGGCCGACCGCGCCGCGGTCGCCGATCTCACGCCCCTCGTAGAGGCCCTGCGCGAGCGCCATGGTCCGCTTGACCGAGAAGCCGAAGCGCTTGGCCGCCTCCTGCTGCAGCCGGCTGGTGATGAACGGGGCGCCCGGCTTCTGCTGCGCCTCCTTGCGCTCGACGGTCCGCACTACATAGGTGCCGGCCTCGAGATCGCGGACGATGGCGGCGGCCTGCTCGCCGTTGCCCACCTCGGCCTTCTTACCCTTCTCCCCATTGACGCGGTGCAGGCGGGCGGTGAAGGGCGGCGGCACGCCGGCCGCCAGCTCGGCGGCGATGTTCCAGTACTCCTGCGGCACGAAGGCCTCGATCTCGGCCTGCCGGTCGCAGACCATCTTGAGGGCCACGGACTGCACGCGGCCCGCCGAGAGCCCTTGCTTGACCTTTTCCCACAGCAGCGGCGACAGGCGGAATCCCATCAGCCGGTCGAGCACGCGCCGCGCCTGCTGGGCGTCGACCTTCTTGAAGTCGATGTCGCCGGGCTGCTCGAGCGCCTGCAACACGGCGTGCTTGGTGATCTCGTTGAAGGTCACCCGCCGGACGTCCTTCGGCTCCTTGCCGAGCACCTCGAAGATGTGCCAGGCGATCGCCTCGCCCTCACGGTCGGGGTCGGGGGCCAGGTAGACGGTGTCCGCTTGCTTGGCGGCCTGGCGCAGCTTCTTGACGATCTCGCGCTTGTTGGCGAGCACCTCGTAGTGCGGCTCGTAGTGCGGCCCGATCCCCATGTCCTTCTTGACCAGGTCACGGATGTGTCCGACCGACGCCTCGACGGCGTACTGCTTGCCCAGGAACTTCTTCAGCGTCCGGGTCTTGGCGGGGCTTTCGACGATCAACAGGTTCTTGGCCACGGTGCTTACCAACGCCGCGAGGCGCCTCCTTATTTCTTAGTGTGCTGGGCCGGACGGCTCGGAGCGCGGACAGTACCACCGGCCCGGCGGCGGCCGCAAGGAAGGTTGCGACCTGCAGGGAGTGCCGCGATTTGGCGTGGTCCGCGGCCAACTCGGCGTCATGGCGCCCGCGCGCCCGTCCGCGCCGCCGCTCGCCGGTGGCGCCGGCGGGTCTTCGCCAGCCGCCAGACGCTCCCGAGCAGGCGCTCGACCTTGCCGGCGATCTCGAGCTCGAGCAGCGCGCCGAGGACCGTGCCTGGCGCGAGGCCGGTGGAAGCCGCGACCTGTTCCGCCGAGTGCGCGGTGCGCCGGCGCAGCGCGGCGAGCACGGGCCGCAGGGCGCCGGCGTCGGCTGCCGGGGCTGCCGCGTCGTCGCCGCCGGCCTCCGTCGCGTCGCCGGCGGCACCCAGGGCCGCATCGCCACCGTCCGCGCCGCCACCGGCCGCGTTGCCGCCGGCCGCATCGCCATCGGCCGCGGCGGGCGTTGCATCGCGCCGCGCCGAGGCCCACGCGGACAGGGCGTCGACGACGTCCTGTGGATGGCCGGCGAGCAGCGCGCCGCTGCGCAGCAGGGAGTGCGGACCCCACGACAGCGGCGCGAACACCGGGCCGGGCACCGCGAAGACGGGCCGCCCCAGATCGCGGGCGTGGCGGGCGGTGTCCAGCGACCCTGACCGCGGCGTCGCCTGCACCACCAGGGTGACGGCGGCGAGGCCGGCGATCGTCCGGTTGCGCACCGGGAAGCGCCAGGGCTGCGGCCGGGCGCCGCAAGCGAACTCGCTCACCAGCGCGCCGCGGGCGGCGACGGCCGCTGCCAGCCGCCGGTGACCGCGCGGGTAATCGAATCCCACGCCGCAACCGAGCACGCCAACCGTCCGTCCAGGCGGCATCGCCAGGGCGCCCTGGTGCGCCGCCGCGTCGATGCCGTGCGCCATCCCCGAGACGATCGCCACGCCGGCGCCCGCCAGGCAGCGCGCGAAGTGCGCGGCGACCTCGATGCCATAGCCGTCGGCATGGCGCGAGCCGACGATGGCGACCGCCGGCCCCGGCGGCAGCAACCCGCGCACGGCCAGCACCGGAGGCGCCTGCGCCATCCCTGCCAGGATCCGGGGATACTCCGGGTCGAGCACGGTGATCACGCGCGCCCCGCAAGCGGCGGCGGCGGCGATCTCGGCGGCTGCCGCGGCGATGGCACCGCTCGGCGTCGACCATGCCGGCGATGCCGGCGATGTCGGCCCTGCCGGAGCCGCCGCCGGCGCATCCGCCTCCCGGCCGCGGGCGCCGATCGCGGCGAGCCGCTGCAGCAGGGCAGGAAGCGTTGGCGGCGCGGCGGCCGGACGCCCGTGCGCCCAGCCGATCACTTCCCCGGCCAGGCGCCCCAGCTGCCGCCGCGTCAGCCGCTGGTCGGCGTGCAGGGCGATCAACAGCTCGCGGGGGGTGGGCAGGTCGCTCATGATCAGGGACGGACGGCGAATGGTCGGCACCTCTCATCTTGTATGACGTAAAACGCTGCCCCCGGTGGACGGGTTGGTACATAGGCCGCCGGGTAGCCGGGAGTGGACGGTCGGGTAGCCTGGAGGGGACGGCCGCCGGCCCGCGGTCTCCGGCGGCGTCGCCGCGGGGCTTGGGCCGGGCGCTGGCCCGGTATGTGTATACTTGCCCCGGCAGATACTTCCTTGGGAGGAGTGTCCTAGTTGAGACGCTGCCCGAAGCTACTCGTCGTCCTGCCTGCCGTGCTGGCCTGCGCTCTGCCGCTGGTGTCGTGCGCGGGCTACGGCAAACCAAATCAACCCGCAACCGAGCTCGCGTTCGGCGTCGACATGGCCCGCCGCGGTTTGTGGAACGAGGCCCTGTTCCGCTTCCACGAAGCCGAGAGGGGCGACCCCGAGAACCCGCGCGTGCAGAACAATCTCGGCGTCGCCTATGAGGCCCAGGGCGATTTCGAAACCGCGCTCGCCCACTACAAGCGAGCGCTGCAGCTGGCCCCCAACAACCGGGAGGTGCGGTCGAACTACGCCCGCTTCGTCGAGTTCTACCAGGCCTACAAGTCGCCGGAGAAGAAGGGGAAGTCCGGTCTGATCATCCCCAAGGAGGCGCCGGGCAAGACCGGCCGCCCCGGGGATCGCCCGCCTGCGGCCCCGCCCAAGGCATCGCCGCCGTCCGGCCCGCCCGAACCGGCGAACGTGCCGCCCGGCCCCGGCGGCACTGCCGGACCCGCGGCAACCCCCGTGCCGCCGGTGCAGAATCCGGCTGCCAGCCCGACACCTCCGCCGGCCGCGCCCTCGAACCAGCCGCCGCCGCCGCCAGCCGCTTTCCCCCGGGAGGTTTCATCGTGAACCAGCGATCCTGGCTCATCGTGGTGCTCTGCTGCCTTGCCGCCGCGCCGCTGTCCGCAAGCTCGGTCGAGGTGAAGCTCAAGCTGCCGCAGCGCGCGCGGCTCAACCTGCAAGGCCGCAAGTCGATCGCCGTGACTCCCTTCGTGGTGGTCAGCAAGGAAGGCGAGAGCAAGGTGCAGGGCAAGAACATCGACGTGCAGAGAGAGTTCGGCCGCTACCTCGCCAAGGTGCTGCGGCGGGAAACCGAGCTCAAGGTGCTCGATTCCGGCCCGGTCGATTTCCCCAGCTATGATCTCGAGCAGCTGCCGCGGCAGGTCGACTTCTGGCGCGCCATCGGCGAGCGCACCAACGCCGACCTCATCTTGACCGGCGGCATCGATTTCGACATCCAGGACCGCACCGGCTATCGCACCGAGGAGTACTCCTCGCCCTTCAACGGCCAGCAGTACTACCGGCAGGTGCTGGTGGAGCAGACCGGCTTTCAGTACGACATCCTGATGCAGGTGTACGACGGCAAGACCGGACAGCTCCTCTACCAGGACAATTTCAAGGACTTCCAGAACTTCCAGGGTCAGCACGCCGATCCGATGGCCGGGATGTTCGAGAACCTGGCGTCGCTCGAGGACCGCATCCTGAACGTCTTCACCCTGAAGGAAATCGAGGCCAGCCGCATCCTGTTCACCCAGTAAAGCGCAAAGGAGGACGCGTTGAACCGCCCATCCCGGTTGTCATCCCTTTTGTCGCTCGCTGGACCGGCTGCCGCCGGCGTCGCCCGATTCGCCTGGCCCCTCGCGCTGTCGGCGCTGCTCGCGCTGCCGGCGATCTCGCCGACGCCGCTCCGCGCACAGCAGAGCTACGGCCCCTCGGTCTCGGGGTACGGCTTCGGCCAGAACAAGATCGCCTACCGGACCTTCGACTGGCACATCTATCATTCGCCGCACTTCAACGTCTACTACTACTCGGCGGAGGAATCGTCGCTGCAGAAGGTGGTGTCCTTCGCCGAGAGCGACTACGACGACGTCTCGCGGTTCCTCAACTACCAGATCAAGGACCCGATACCGCTGATCTACTTCGCCACCCACTCGGCCTTCGAGCAGAACAACATCGTCCTGGAGTTCATCCCCGAGGGGGTCGGCGCATTCGCCAGCCCGATCCGCTTCCGCATGGTGATGCCGATCGACGATCCGGACGGCACCATGATCGCGGTCATGCGTCACGAGCTGACCCACGTCTTCCAGTTCCACATGCTCTTCCAGGGCAGCCTCGCCAAGGCGCTGGCCAACGGCCCGCCCTCCTGGTTCATGGAGGGCATGGCGAGCTACGTCGGGCGTGACGAGACCCCGCGCGACGTCATGTTCCTGCGCGACGCGGTGGTCAACGACATCGTCCCGCCGATCACCCGCGTCAACGTCGAGGGTTTCTTCGCCTACCGCTTCGGGCATGCGGTGTTCTCTTTCATCGAGGACCGCTGGGGCCATGAAGGCTTCCTGGACTTCCTTTTCGAAATGCGCAACACCCTGGGCGGCCGCGTCGACCGCGCCGTCAAGCGCGCCTTCAAGCTGGATCCCGAGGACTTCGACATCGAGTTCCGCCGCTGGCTGCGCAAGAAGTACCTGCCGCAGCTGATCGCGACCGGCGAGCCGGGGGACTTCGGCCGGGTCTTCCGGGTGAAGCCCGACCGCAGCACCTACGAGACCTCCCCGGTCGCCTCGCCGTCCGGCGACCTGGTGGCGGCGTTCAGCGGCTATCACGGCAAGGTGGACGTGGTGCTGTTCGACGCCCGCAAGCGGAC
>DASZHY010000091.1:0-5571 GCA_035949675.1 Thermoanaerobaculia bacterium | reverse complement strand
CGCCCGGTCGCCGCGGGCGCGCAGCTGCTCGGCGATGTTGGTGTGCGCGAGGTAGCTCTCCTCGACGGCCAGGGAATGGCTGAAGAGGGTGAAGGAATCCGACCAGGTGCGGACCTGGCGGCGGGTGGCGGCGGTCAGCGCGAGCAGGATGAGCGCTACCGCGGCGACGGCCGCGGCACGGAGGAGCCGGGCGCTCCAGCGGGAGAGGCGCGGCACGGCCGGGAGGTCGGCGCTGCCTGGGACAGCCGCGAGGTCGGCGATGCCTGGGGCAGCCGCGAGGTCGGCGATGCCCCACACCACGGCGAGGAAGATGCCGATCGACGGTAGGTAGGTGTAACGGTCGGCCATCCCTTGCCAGCCGACCTGCAGCACCCCGATCACCGGCGCGAGGGTGACGAGGTACCACAGCCAGCCGACGATCAGGTACGGGGCGCGCCGTGCCATCCAGGCTGCGAGGGTAGTGATCGCGGCCAGCAACAAGGCCGCCGCCGCGGCCCGGGCAACCGGCACCTGCTCGAATGGGTAGAACACGGCGAGATGCCGTGGATCGAGGAACTTGCCGAGATAGGCAATATAGGAGGTCAGGGCGTTCGCCAATCGTAGCGCGAGCGGCGCGCCGCCGCCGGAAGCGAGCGGCGCGGCCTGCGTGTGGATGGCGATGAAGCCGGCGGCGGCGGCGAGGCAGAGCAGGGGAAGCTTCTCGGCGACCAGCCGCAGCGCCTGGCGCCCATCGCGCCCATCGCCGGCCTGGCGCCCATCGACTGCCTGGCGCCCGTCGCCGGTCTGGCGTTCGCCGACGGCCTGGCGCAGGCGCCAGCCCTGCCAGCGCCCGAGCGGCCACCAGTCGAGCAGCAGCAAGACCACAGGCAGGCTGACCGCCATGGATTTGGCCATGAGGGCGGCGGCAAAGGCGACGGCCACCAGCAGGTAGCGGGCGATGGAAGGCGCCCGGCAGTAGCGCAGGTAAGCGGCCAGGGTGAGCATCCAGAACAGGCCGCAGAGCACGTCCTTGCGCTCGGCGACCCAGGCCACCGACTCGACGTGGAGGGGGTGGACCGCGAACAGCGCGGCCACGGCGGCGCTGCGCAGCGGGCTCCCGGTCATGCGGGAGAGCACCGCGAAGAGCAGCAGCACGGTCGCGAGATGGAGCAGGAGGCTCGTGAGGTGATGGCCCTTGGGGTTGAGGCCGAAGAGCTGAACGTCGAGCAGGTGAGAGGCGAGGGCGAGCGGGTGCCAGTTGCCGGCGACCTGGGCGGTGAGCGCCCAGCGCAGGCCGGCGGCGCTCAGGCCTTGCCGGACATGCGGATTGGCGAAGACGTACTGGGGGTCGTCGAAGTCCACGAAGCCGTTGCCCAGCATCGGCAGGAAACCGGCAAGCGTCAGCAGGCACAGGCCCAGCGGCAGGTAAAGGGCGAGCCGACGGCGGACCGTTGCATCCAGCCGGCTGCCGAGCGCGGGCATCGGGAATTGGGGCGAGCCGAGCGCGACCCGTCAGCCGCCGGGCTTCTGCGCCGGCGCCCGGTCGCAGGTGTCTTCGTGCAACTTGATCCAGCTTTCGTTGACGTTGGCTTCCAGGGTGTGGAGGAGCTGGCTCTCGCCGCGCCGGACGAAGGTGTCGCGGGCCTGGAACTGGCGGGCGAACCGGTCGGCGGTGCCGTCGAACACCAGCTTGTCTCCCTGCCAGCCGGGCGACGACTGGGTGACGATGCCGCTGGTGTTGTCGACGGTGGTCGCCGTCAACGTCTGCCGCACCTCGTCGAAACCCCACTCGGAGATGGAGCTGAGCGGCACCGGGTTGGCGGCGGTCTTGGACTCGTCGTAGCGGACCTTGAGCCAGAAGCCGTCCAGCTGCCAGGTGAAGGCCATGGCGGCGCTGGTCGCGTGCTCGGGTCCGGGCCCCAGGGTATGGCCGGCGCAGGTCCAGCCGCCGGCCAGGGGCTTGAGCTGGGCGAGGGCCGCATTGGGCACCGGCGGCTTGGGGGGCGGCGCCGGATTGGGCTGGGCGGGCTTGGCGGGAGCGGCGGGCTTGGCCGGCGCGGCGGGCTTGGACGGCTTGCCGCCGCCGGCCGCCGGAGTGGCGAGCAACGCGGCCAGCAAGCCGGCGGCCAGGACCGGCGCCAGCAAGCCGGCGGCCACCGCCGGCGCCAGGAGATTTCTCGACGAGAGCGTCCGCACGGCGGGATGATACGCCCTGAGCGGAGGTCGATGCGGAGGTCGACGGCGATCGAAGCTGATCGATGGCGGTCGACGGCGGCCAGCGGCGGTCAGCGGCGGTCAGCGAGTGGCGGACGGCGGACGACGGCGGCCATCGGCGGACGACGGCGGTCAGCCGAAGAACGCTGCGAGCCGCCGCTGGACGAGGCCGGGCTCCTCGTGGTGCAGCCAGTGGGTCGCGTCGAGGAACTCCAGGCGGCCGTCGTCGCAGAGGTCGATGCTGGGCTGCGCCATCTCCTGGCCGAGGAAGCGGTCGCCGGTGCCCCAGAGGAGCAGCGCCGGCACCTGGACCCGCAGGCTGGCCGGCCGGGGAGGCGGCCTGCGCATGGCGGCGCGATACCAGTTGAGCATGGCGGTGACGGCGCCGGGCTGTGACCAGGCCTGGCGGTAGACCGCGAGGTCGGCCTCCGTAAAGGTGCCGGGCCGGCTGGTGGCGGTGAGGGCGCGGACCCCGTACGCCCAGTCCCCCCGGCGCAGGGCGAGCTCGGGCAGCCATGGCAGCTGGAAAAAGAACATGTACCGGCTCCTGCGGCGCTGCACGCGGTTGTGGAGGAGGTGGCGCCGCATGACGTGGGGATGCGGGATGTTGAGCAGCGCCAGCCGGTCGAGACGCTGCGGGAAGTTGACGCCGACCCACCAGGCAACGGCGCCCCCCCAGTCGTGGCCGGCCAGGCAGGCGCGTTCGCGGCCGGCGTCGTCGATCAGCCCGACGACGTCCTGGGCCAGCCGATCGAGGCGGTAGGAGGCGATGCCGCGCGGTTTGTCGCTCAGGTTGTAGCCGCGCTGGTCGGGAACCAGGACGCGAAAGCCGGCCGCGGCAAAGGGCTCGATCTGCCGGTGCCAGCCGTACCAGAGCTCGGGAAAGCCGTGCAGCAGGATGAGCAGCCGCCCATTGGGCGGCCCGGCCTCGACGGCATGGAGGCGGATGCCGTTGATGGCGATGGTGCGGTGCCGCAGCTCGATCGCCATGCGCGCTGCCCGCGTCAGGGCCGCGGCGGCTGGCCGGTCGCGGCCGACAACATCATGACCCGGTCCCAAGCGGGCTCGAAGTCGCCGAGGCCGCCGAGCAAGGCGAGGCCGATCCCCGTCACCCCTTCGAGCAGCCCCGCCTCGTCGCGCCAGCTCTCGGCTGCAAAGTCGCCGGGATCGACCCAGAACGCGCGATAGCCAGCCAGCCCCTGCCCCGGCGGCAGCTGGAAATCGAGCGCGTGCTCGAACCAGCGCCGGCTTGCCGCGGCCAGATGCGGCTCGCCGGTCTCCTGGTAGATGCGGTTGAACAGGTGGGCGAGCCCGGCGGAGCCATGGCAGAGCCCGGCATCCCGGACCCCCGAGGACTCGATCGGCCGCGCGGCGGCGGCCACGGCCAGGTCCACGGCCTGCCGCTCGAGCACGGCGTCGCCGGCGGCCCGCGCCGCCACCAGCAGCGCCGCGGCGATGCCCGGATCACCGTAGCACCAGGCCAGGCGCGACTGCTGGGGCGGGATCTCGGGGGTGAACGTGCCGGCGAACCAGGAAGCTTGACCGGGCGGCAGCCGCCGGGCCAGCAACCAGCGGCTCGCGGCATCGGCCAGCGACCGGGCGCGCCGCGCCAGGTCGGCGGCGGCCGGATCCCCCCCCGCGCCCAGGCCGGCGGTGGCGGCAGCGGTGGCGCTCAGCAGGGCGATGACGGCAGGCACGCCGTGCGCCAGCCCGAGGTTGTAGTAGCCCTTGGGGTATAGCTCCTGCTGCCAGTCGGGCAGCAGCTCCGGCGCGGTGTGCCAGGTGGTCCCCTGCGGTCCATGCTCGGCGGTCTCGGACAGGCGGTCGACGATCTTCGTCAGGCAGGCCACGGCGCCAGGCCGCGGCAGCCGCTCGAGCGCATAGACGCCAATGCCGGCCAGGCCCCGGATGAGGTCGTAGTCGGCGGTCCATGGAGTGTGACCGACGTAACGCAGCAACGCGTCGTCGATCTCCGTCATGGGGTCCTCGCCGTCGCCGGCGTCGCCCTCGTCGCGGGCGTCGCGGGCGGGGTCCTCCGGGCTTTCCGGGTGCGCCGCCGCCTCGGGCGCCGTGGAAGCTGCCCGCGGACCGCCCGCGGCCGCTGGCGCCGCCGCCCGCGGATGGGCCTCGGAGCCGCCGCCGCTGTTGGCGTCGGTGGCGTCGGTGGCGTCGGTGGCGAAGTGCGGGCCATAGAGGTGCTCCGCCGCCCAGGCCACGCCGGCAATGCCCGCGTAAAGGTCCGGAGGGAGCGGCATGCTGGCGAGCGCTGCGGTCGACTGGTCGAGGAAGGCGGCGGCGGCGTCGAGGTCGGCGGCGCCCGCGGCGCCGGGGCTCTGCGCGCGATAGGCGAAGAACAGCGCGGCGCCGGCCTTGCCGCTGGCCAGGGAGGGGAAGGACAGGATGGCGTCCGCCGCGGGTCCGGGGGCAAGGACGGCGGCGATCTCGTCGACCACCCGCCGCGCCCGCTCGGCCAGGGAACCGGTCAGGAGGGGTTGCCAGCTCTTCATGTCGCCATTTGTATCAAATGCGGAGGGAGCTGTCGTCGCGGACCCGATGTCTCTGCAGGAGCTCTTGCGGTAACTGTCTTTTTATAAGGCGTGTTTTAACTAGTTTGCGAGGATACCGATGAACACGATCACCGATGCGGTCAAGTTCTACTCTCATGTCCTGCTCTTCCGGTTCAAGGGCGGCAGCCCGCGCGAGTATCGCAGGCAGTGGGACAGCTACTGGCGCACCGTCAACGCCACCGGCCCGGGCGGCGAGGTGCTGTGGGACAGCGCGCCCGAGCGGGCGTCGGCGGAAGACCTGCGGCGCTTCGCCGCGCACCTGGACCCCGGCCTGCCGCTGGTAGACCTGGGCTGCGGCAACGGCCGGCAGAGCCGCTTCCTGGCGCGGCATTTCCAGCGGGTGATCGGCGTCGACGTGGCGCCGGCAGCCATCGAGCTGGCGCGACGGGAGACTCGCGGCACGCCGGAGGAGGGCAGGATCGAGTACCGGGTGTGGAACGGCGCCGTCGCCGGCGAGGCCGAGGCGCTGCACGCGGAGATCGGCGACGCCAACATCTACATGCGCACCGTCTTCCACTGCGTCCAGGCGCCCGACCGCCCGTGCTTCGTGGCCAGCCTGGCAACGTTGCTCGGCGACCGCGGCACCATGTACCAGATCGAGCTCAGCCGGGGCGCGCTCGAGACTCTCCGCAAGCTGCCCGGCGACAGCCCGTCGGGTCTGCCCGAGCTGGTGCACAAGGTGGTCAAGAACGGCATCCATCCGATCGGCTTCAGCAAGCGGGACCGGGACCGGTACTACCCGGACGACCGCTGGATCGTCCTCGACCAGGGCGATGCGGTGGCGATCGAGACGGTGCGGCTGGGCCACGGT
>DASZHY010000090.1:0-63261 GCA_035949675.1 Thermoanaerobaculia bacterium | reverse complement strand
GACCTCGCCCGCCGCCGTCCGGACGGCGCCCTGGAGTTCCTGGGGCGAATCGATCAGCAGGGGAAGGTCCGCGGTTTCCGCATCGAGCTGGGAGAGATCGAGAGCGTGCTGGCCCGCCATCCCGCGGTGGGCGAGGCGGTGGTGATCGCATGCGCCGAGCCCGCGGCGGCGCCGGGCGCCGCCGCGGCGACGGCGGACAAGCGCCTGGTGGCCTACGTCGTGCCCGGCTCCGGCCCGGCTCTCGGCCTGGTGCCGGAGCTTTTCCACTTCCTGAGGGACGAGCTTCCCGAGTACATGGTCCCGTCGCACGTCGTGCTCCTCGCAGCGCTGCCGCTCACCGCGCATGGGAAGGTGGACCGCGCGGCCCTCCCGGAACCGGCGCGCGACCGGGCGGGAGTGGAGGAGGATCTCGTGGCGCCGCGGACTCCCACCGAGGAGGCCGTGGCCCGCATCTGGGCGGAGCTGCTGGGCCTGCCGGCGGTGGGGGCGCTGGACAACTTCTTCGCCCTGGGGGGCCACTCGCTGCTGGCGACCCAGGTCGTCTCGCGCCTGCGCCAGTCCTTCGGCGTCGCGCTGCCGGTGCGCACGCTCTTCGAGCGACCGACGGTCGCCGCCCTGGCCGCCAGCGTGGCGGCCGAGGTGCGCCGCGGCACCGCGGCCCCGCCGCCGATACGGCCGGTGGGCCGCGACCTGCCGCTCCCGCTCTCCTTCGCGCAGCTGCGGCTGTGGTTCATCGCCCAGCTCGAGCCGGGAACCCCGGTCTACAACGTCCCTGCCCTGGTGCGCCTGCAGGGACTGCTGGACCGGGCAGCGCTCGGCGCCGCCTTCGACGAGGTCCTGGCGCGGCACGAGGTGCTGCGCACCACCTTTGGCGCTCCCCCGGAGCCTGGCGGCGCGTTCCCGGGCGAGCCGGTGCAAAGGATCGCGCCGCCGCGGCCATGGCCGCTGCCGGACCTCGATCTGCGGGGCCTTCCCGCGGCCGGCCGCGAGAGCGAGGCGCGCCGCGTCGCCGGCCTGGACTCCGGCCAGCCCTTCGACCTCGAGCGCGGACCGCTCGCTCGCACCCTGCTCCTGCGCCTCGCGGATGACGACCACCGGCTGGTCCTGACCGTGCACCACATCGTGTTCGACGGCTGGTCGGCGGGCGTGCTGATCCGTGAGCTGGCTGCGCACTACGCGATGCGGGCGGCCGTCGGGCCGCGTCGCCTGCAGTCGCTGCAGTCGCTGCCGCCGCTGCCGCCGCTGCCGGTGCAGTACGCGGATTTCGCATGGTGGCAGCGCCAGTGGCTTCGAGGCGAGGCGCTCGAGCGGGAGATGGCTTACTGGCTCGAGCAGCTGGCATCGGCGCCGCCGCTGCTCGAGCTGCCCACGGACCGCCCGCGTCCGGCGGTGCAGCGCCACCGGGGAGGCAGCCGTGAGCTGCGGCTGCCGGCGGCCCTGGCGGGCGAGCTGCGGGCGCTCGGCCGCCGGCAGGACGCGACGCTGTTCATGACCCTCCTGGCCGGCTTCCAGGCCTTGCTGATGCGCTGCTCCGGCCAGCCGGAGTCGAGCGTCGGCACGCCCGTCGCGGGCCGCAACCACCCCGAGATCGAGGCCCTGATCGGGTGCTTCGTCAACACCCTGGTGCTGCGCGCCAGGCTGCGCCCGGACCACGCGTTCGTGGATCTGCTGGCGCAGGTGCGGGAGACGGCGCTCGCCGCCCTGGCCCACCAGGAAGTTCCTTTCGAGAAGGTGGTGGAGCAGCTGGCGCCGGCCCGGAGCCGAGCGCACGCGCCGCTCTTCCAGGTCATGTTCGTCCTGCAGCACGCGTCCCCGGGCATCGGCGACAGCGGCGAGGGTCGGCGGTTGGGCGGGCTCACCTTCAGCCGGCTGCCGGTGGCGAGCGACCCCGCAAAGTTCGACCTCACGCTGTTCGTCGAGGAGACCGCGAGCGACCTCGGGGCGACGATCGTGTACGACCGCGACCTGTTCGACGCTGCCACCGTGGACCTCCTGGCCGCGAGCTTCCGCACGCTGCTCGCCGCCGTGGCCGAAGCGCCCGGCGAACGGCTCGCGGAGCTGCCGCTGCTTCGCCCGGTCGAGCGGCAGCAGCTGCTGGTGGAGTGGAACGCGATGGCGGCGCGGGATTGGCCGCGGACGGCCACCCTGGCCGAGCTGTTTGCCGCCCAGGCGGCACGGACGCCGCACGCCGTCGCCGTGACCTGCGCCGGGCAGGCCGTCACCTACGGCGAGCTGGCGGCGCGGGTCCGGCGCTGGGCGCGGCGGTTGCGCCGGGCGGGGGTCGGGCCGGAGGTGGTGGTGGGGCTCTGCGTCGAGCGTTCGCCGGAGATGGTGTTGGGGCTGCTGGCGGTGGTTGCGGCCGGCGGCGCCTACCTGCCGCTCGATCCCGCGCATCCGCCGGCACGGCTGGCGTCCGTGATCGAGCACGCGCGGCCCGGGGCGCTGCTCACCCGGCGGGAGCTGCGGCCGCGGCTGCCGGCGGCGCACGGGGTGCCGGTCTTCGAGCTGGACTTCGGGTGCGATGACGGCGCTCCCCGATTGGAGCCAGGGGAACAGGAGGCGCCGGGGCAGCCGGCGTCGGCCGACAACCTCGCCTACGTGCTCTACACCTCGGGCTCGACGGGCATGCCCAAGGGTGTGATGGTGCCGCACCGCGGGTTGGTGAACCTCTTGCGCTGTGCGGCCGCGGCCTTCGGCGTCGACGAGGGGAGCGCCGCTGCCGTGTCCTCGCCGTTCGGCTTCGACCTGACGGTGACGACTCTGCTCGTGCCCCTGGTGAGCGGCGGCAGGGTGGAGCTGCTGCCCGAGGAGCGCGGGGTGGAGGCGCTCGCCGGGGCGCTGCGCGCCGGCGGCTGCAACCTGTTCAAGCTGACGCCGTCGCACCTCGCGGCGCTTCAGGAGGTGCTCGCCGAGACCGACCTGTCGGAGCGCAGCGGACTCATGGTCGTGGGCGGCGAGGTGCTCGAGGGCGAGCTGGTGGAGTGGTGGCGGCGCCGGGCGCCGGGGCTGCGCGTGGTCAACGAATACGGTCCGACGGAGACGGTCGTGGGCTGCTGCGCGCACCTGGTGAAGGACGGCGAGCCGAGCGCCGGACCGGTGCCGATCGGGCGTCCGATCGCCAACGCCCGGCTCTACCTGCTCGACGCGCGGCAGCAGCCGGTGCCGCGCTGGGCGCCGGGCGAGCTCTACGTGGGGGGACCGGGGGTGTCGCGGGGCTACCTGGGCCGGCCGGACCTCACCGCCGAGCGCTTCGTGCCGGACCCGTTCGGAGAATCGCCGGGAGAACGCCTGTACCACACCGGGGATCGGGTGCGCCTGCGGCCCGATGGCGAGGCCGAGTTCCTGGGCCGCGGCGACGACCAGGTCAAGATCCGGGGATTCCGGATCGAGCCGGGGGAAGTCGAGGCGGTGCTGGCCGGACATCCCGCGGTGCGCGAGGCCGCCGTCGTGGCCCAGGGCCAGGGTGCCGATCTCCGCCTGGTCGCCTTCGCCACCGGCGAGGTGGATGCCGCCAGCCTGCGCCGGTTCGTGGAGGAGAAGCTGCCGGCCTACATGGTGCCCGCGGCGTTCATCCCTCTCGACGCCCTGCCGCTGAGCGGCCACGGCAAGCTGGACCGGCGGGCGCTGGGCGCGCTCGCCGGCGCCGCGGCGCGCACGGCGCCCATGGCGCCGATCGCGGCGCCCCGCACCCGGGTCGAGGTGGTGATGGCCGGGCTCTGGGCACAGCTGCTCGGCCCGCAGGCGCCCGGGATCGACGACGACTTTTTCTCGCTGGGCGGCCATTCCCTCCTCGCGGTGCAGCTCGTCTCCCGCATCCGCAAGGCCCTGGGCGCCGGGCTGGCGGTCGAGACGGTGTTCGCCTCGCCCACGATCCGTGGGCTGGCTGCCGCCGTCGAGGCGCGGCTGGCGGCGGGCGGCCGGGTCGAGGCGGCGCCGATCCGGGCCCTCCTACGGACGGAGCGCCCGGTCCTCTCCTTCGCGCAGCGGCGCCTCTGGTTCCTCCACCAGCTCGACGTCGAGAGCCCGGCCTACAACATTCCGGCGGCGCTCGAGCTGGCCGGCGATCTCGACCGAGCGGCGCTTGCCGCCGCCCTGGGCGAGGTCATGGCGCGCCATGACGTGCTGCGGACGACCTTCGTCGAGGTGGCGGGCGAGACGGAGCCGCTGCCGCGGGTCGCGGCGCTCGCCGCCCGGGCCCTGCCGCTGGTCGATCTGGGCAGAGTGCCCTTGCCCGGGCGCGCTGCCCTGGTGCGCCGCCTCGGCGCCGCGGCGGCGCAGCGGCCGTTCGATCTCGCGCGCGGGCCCCTGGTGCGCACCTGCCTGCTGCGGCTGTCGGGGCAGGAGCACGTCTTGCTGCTCAACCTGCACCACATCGTCTTCGACGGCTGGTCGGTCGAGATCCTGACGCGCGAGCTGGCCGCCCTCTACGGCGCCGCGAGCACACGGCGCCCGTCGCCCCTGCCGCCGCTGCCGATGCAATATGCCGATTTTGCCGCCTGGCAGCGCCGGTGGCTCGACGGCGACCGTCTCGCGCCGCAGCTCCAGACCTGGCGGGCGCGCCTGCAGGGAGCGCCCGCGGTGCTCGGCCTGCCGCTCTGCCGGCCGCGGCCGCCGGTGCGGCGGTTGCGCGGCGCACAGCTGCCGTTTGCGCTGCCCGGCGACAGCGCCCTCGCGCTCGCCCGCCCGCAGCGTGAAGGCGGCGCGACGCTCTTCATGGTGCTGCTGTCCGGTTTCATGGCCCTGCTGTCGCGGCTCGCCGGCCAGGAGGACATGGTGGTCGGAGCGCCGGTGGCGGGCCGCAACCGCCTGGAGACCGAAGACCTGATCGGCTTCTTCGTCAACATGGTGGTGCTGCGGGCCGACGTCTCCGGCGACCCGAGCTTCCGCGAGCTGCTGGGGCGGGTGCGGCAGGTCACCCTCGAGGCGTTCGCCGACCAGGACCTGCCTTTCGAGAAGCTGGTCGACGAGCTGCAGACGGAGCGGAGCCTCGCGCACTCGCCGCTGTTCCAGGTGGTCCTGACGCTGCAGGAGCCGGCAGGCGGCGCCCTGGAGCTGCCGGGGCTGCGCCTCACGCCGCTCGACGTCCCGGTGGACAGCACCAAGTTCGACCTGACGGTCGCCTTGACGCGAACCGCCGCCGGCCTGGACGGCGTCTGGGAGTACGACCGCGACCTGTTCGATGCCGCGGCGATACGCCGCTTCCAGGGACACTTCCGCGAGCTGCTGCTGGCCGCCGCGGCGAACCCCGCGGTGCGGCTGTCGCAGCTGCCGTGGCTCTCGGCCGCCGAGCGCCACCAGCTGCTGTGGGAGTGGAACGCCGCGCGGGAGAGCCAGGCGAGCGAGCTCGGCCTCTATGAGCTGTTCGCGGCCGCGGCGCGGCGCCGTCCGGAGGCGGTGGCCGTGAGCTCGGGGCAGGAGTGCCTCAGCTACGGCGGCCTCGAGCGGCGCTCCGCCGCGCTGGGCGGGCGCCTGCGCGCCCTGGGGGTCGGGCCCGAGGTGCCGGTGGCGCTGTGCGTCGGGCGGAGCGCGGAGCTGGTGGTGGCGGTTCTCGGCGTGCTCGCGGCGGGCGGCGCCTACGTGCCGATCGATCCCGACTACCCGCGCGAGCGCCAGGCCTTCATCCTCGCCGACAGCAGGGCGCCGATCCTGCTCACCGAGCGCCGCTTCGCCCCGGGCTTCGAGCAGCTGGCCCAGGACCGGCCGCGGCTGCTGCTGCTCGACGCCGCCGAGACCTGGACGAGCGGCCCGGCGCCGTCCCCGGCCCGGGCGTTGCCCGGAAACCTGGCCGGCAACCTGGCCGGCAACCTGGCCTACGTGATCTACACCTCCGGCTCGACGGGGCGGCCCAAGGGCGTGCTGGTCGAGCAGCGCAACGCGGTGCGCCTGTTCGCGGCCACCCGGAGCTGGTTCGACTTCGACGAGCACGACGTCTGGACGCTGTTCCACTCCTGTGCCTTCGATTTCTCGGTCTGGGAGATCTGGGGGGCGCTGCTGTACGGCGGCCGCCTGGTCGTCGTGCCGTACTGGATCAGCCGCTCGCCCGAGGCGTTCTGCGACCTCTTGCAGCAGGAGCAGGCGACGGTGCTCAGCCAGACGCCGTCGGCTTTCGGCCAGCTGGTCACCGCCGCCGGCGCCCGGCGGTTCGCCGCGTTGCGCCTGGTGGTCTTCGGCGGCGAGGCCCTGGAGCTCGGCGGCTTGCGCCGGTGGTGGAACGACCGTTCGGCAGAGCGCCCGCGCCTGGTCAACATGTACGGGATCACCGAGACGACGGTCCACGTCACCTATCGGCCCATCGCGCCGGCCGATCTGGAAAGGCCCGGGAGCCCGATCGGCGTGGCGATCCCCGACCTCGAGCTGCGGGTGCTCGATCGCCGGCAGCAGCCGGTCGGGATCGGCGTGGCGGGAGAGCTGTGCGTCGGCGGCGCGGGGGTGGCGCGCGGCTATCTCGACCGGCCGGAGCTGACCGCGGCACGGTTCGTCCCCGATCCGTCCGGCGAGCGTCCCGGCGCGCGGCTGTACCGCTCGGGCGACCTGGTGCGCTACCGGGAGGACGGCGACCTCGAGCACCTGGGCCGCATCGACCATCAGGTCAAGGTCCGGGGTTTCCGCATCGAGCTGGGCGAGATCGAGGCGGAGCTCGAGGCGCATCCGGGCGTTGCCGAAGCGGTGGTGGTGGTGCGGCCGCAGCCGGGAGGGGGGCGGCGGCTGGTCGCCTACGTGGTGCCGGTCCGCCCGGGGCTGACGGCGCCGGCGCTACGTCAGTTCCTGCGTGAGCGACAGCCCGAGCCCATGGTGCCGTCGGCTTTCGTGCTGCTCGAGCGGCTGCCGCTGACCGCCCACGGCAAGGTGGACCGCGAGGCGCTGCCCGCGGCGCCCGCGGAGGGCGCGGCAGGCGCGGCAATCGGCGCGCCCGCCACGCCCGCCATGCCTCCCGGGTCGACGCCAGGCGAGGGCGGGGAGCCGGAGGCGCCGCCGCCGACCGGCCTCGAGCGGCAGCTGGCCGAGGTTTGGGCCGAGCTGCTGGGGGCCGAGCGCGTCGGGGCGGAGGACAACTTCTTCGATCTGGGCGGCGACTCGATGCAGGCGGTGCGGCTGGCCGGGCTCGTCAAGGAGCGCCTGGGCAGGTCGGTCAGGGTCCAGGACGTCTTCAAGCACCAGACCGTGTCGGCGATGGCCGCGCAGCTGGTTCGAGGGGCGGCCGGGCGCTCGCACGAGGAGGAGCGCGCGGCCGGCCTGGCGGTGATCGAGCGCTTCCAGGCCGCGGTGCTCGGCGACGCGGCGCAGCGCGCCAAGCTGCCGGCCGGCCGCGAGGACTTCTTCCCCCTGAGCGCCACCGAGAAGGGGATGATCTATTACTCGCTGCTGCTGCCCGAGCAGCCCATCTATCACGACCAGTTCGTCCATCCGCTCTCCATCCCCGACGTCGACACGTTCTGGCGCGCCTTCGAGCTCGCCGCCGGCCGCCACCCGATCCTGCGCAGCACCTACCACCTCTACGGCTTCGCCGAGCCGCTCAAGGTCGTGCATGCGGCCCTGCCGCTGCAGCGCGACGTCGAGGACTTGGGCGACCTGCCCGGGGCGGCACAGCGGCAGCGGATCGAGCGCCACTGCGCCGAGGATCTTGGCCACCGCTTCAGCTTCGAGGGCGGGCCGCTCTGGCGGCTGAAGCTGTTCCGCCTGGGAGGCGGGCTGTGGTGCGTGGCGTTCACCGTCCATCACGCCATGCTCGACGGCTGGAGCAACATGGCGCTCTGGCTGGAGCTCAACGACCTCTGCGCGCGGCCGGACCTCGCGGCGATCACCGCCCTCGCGCCGCTCGCCAGCACCTACAAGGACCACCTGGCGATCACTTTAGGACGCGAGCGGTCCGCGGCAACGGAGGCGTTCTGGCGCGAGACCCTGGCCGGTCACGAGCGCAACCGCCTGCCCTTCCAGCGCTCGCGGATCGCCGGCGAGGCAGGCGGCATGGACATGCGCGAGGTCCGGCCGCAAGCGGGCCTGCTCGCGGCGCTCCGCGCCCGGGCCGCCGAGCTCCACGTTCCGCTCAAGGCGCTTTGCCTGGCGGCCCACGTCCATCTCCTCCATGTCTTGACCGGGGAGCTGGACGTCGTCACCGGCGTCGTCTCGCACGACCGGCCGGGGCTGCCGGACGGCGACCGGATCCTCGGCTGCTTCCTCAACTCGGTTCCGGTGCGCATGCGGATGCGTGCCGGCGAGAGCGGCGCGGCGCTGGCCGGGCGCGTGGGCAGCTACCTGATGGCCAGCCGCGAGCACGACATCCCGCTGGTGGACATTGCGGCGCTGGCCGAAGGGCGAGGCACGGCCGAGAACCCGATCTTCGACGTCCTGTTCAACTTCATGGACTTCCATCTGCTCACGGAGATGGGGGAGAACGTGCTCTTCCGGCCGCTGGTCCAGCCATCGGCCGACCCGGCGCAGGACGGGCCGTCGGCCGTGCGCGGCAACGAGATGACCAACACGCTGCTCGACCTGGAGGTCTCGACGACCCTGGACGTCCTCGAGGTGCGGATCAAGTTCTCGCCGCGCCACTTCACGCCCGGCGACGTCGAGCAGGCGCTGGGCCTGTACCTGCGGATCCTGGACGCCCTGGCGCACCGGCCCGAGGCCCCGCTCGGCAGCGAGATGCTGCTCGCGGCGGGCGAGCGCGACGAGCTCGTCCGCGTCTTCAACTCGACCGCCCGCCCGCGCCCGCCGCGGCTGCTGCACGCCGGCTTCGCCGAGCAGGCGGCGCGCCGGCCAGAGGCGCCGGCCGTCCTGTGCGGCGGGCGGACGCTCGGCTACGGCGAGCTCGCGGCGCAGGCGAACCGCCTGGCGCGCCGCCTGCTGGCCGCGGGCGTCGCGCCGGGCGAGAACGTGGGCGTGGTCTGCGAGCGCTCCGAGCAGCTGGTGGCGGCGATGCTCGCGGTGCTCGCGGCGGGGGCCGCCTACGTGCCGATGGAACCGGACTACCCGGCCGCACGCAAGGCGCACATCGTGCGGCAGTCCGGGGTGCGGCGCGTGCTGGCCGACCGGACCTACGACCTCGGCGGCGAGGCGGGCGAGGCGGAGGTGGAGTGGCTGGCGCCTGCCGCGGCGGACCTGGCGCGCGTGTCCGGCTCGCCGCTGCCGGCGCTCGCCTTGCCGTCGCAGCTCGCCTACACGATCTACACCTCGGGATCGACCGGGTTGCCCAAGGGGGTGATGATCGAGCACGCGAGCGCCGCCAACCTCGTCGACTGGGTCAACGAGGAGTACGGCATCGGTCCCGGGCAGCGGGTGCTGATGGTGTCGTCGGTGTGCTTCGATCTCTCGGTCTACGACGTCTTCGGCGCCCTGGCGGCAGGTGCCGCGGTGGTGGTGGCGCGCGCCGAGGAGGTGCAGGAGCCGTCGCTGCTGTGGCGCCTGGTCGCCGAGCAGGGCGTGACCTTCTGGAACTCCGTGCCCTCGACGCTCGGCCTGCTCGTCGAGTACCTGGAGGCGAGCGCGCCGGCCGCGCGCTGCGAGTCCTTGCGGCTGATCTTCTTGAGCGGCGACTGGATTCCCGTGGGCCTGCCGGAGAGGGCGCGCCGGTTCTTCCCGCACGCCCGCGTGGTCGGCCTGGGCGGCGCCACGGAAGCGGCGGTGTGGTCGGTCTACCATCCCATCGAGCCGATCGCGGCCGTCGATCCCACCCTGGCCAGCATCCCCTACGGCCGCCCGCTCGCCAACAACACCTGCTACCTGCTGGACGGCAGCCTGGAGCTGCTGCCGCCCGGCGTGATCGGGGACCTCTACATCGGCGGCATGGGCGTCGCGCGCGGCTACGCCGCGGACCCGGCGAAGACGGCTGCCGCCTTCGTGCCCGATCCTTTGGCGGGCGAGCCGGGAGCCCGGCTCTATCGCACCGGCGACCTGGGACGGATGCTGCCGGGCGGCGAGCTCGAGTTCCTGGGGCGCCGCGACCACCAGGTCAAGGTGCGCGGCTTCCGCATCGAGCTGGGAGAGATCGAGAGCCAGCTCTGCCGCCATCCGTCCGTGCAGGAGGCGGCGGTGACGGCGCGCACCGACCGCTCGGGACAAAAGTTCCTGTGCGCTTACGTGGTGGCCGCGGCGATGCCGGCGGCGCGGGAGCTCAAGGCGCACCTCGAGCGGGCGCTGCCGGGTTACATGGTGCCGGACGTCTACGTCGGCCTGGCGAAGCTGCCGCTCACCGCCAACGGCAAGCTCGACCGCAAGGCGCTGCCCGAGCCCGAGCTGGCGAACCTCGACCCCGCGAGCGCCTTCGTGGCTCCGTCCGGCGAGGTGGAGTCGGCGCTGGCGGCGATCTGGGAAGAGGTGCTGGGAGTCCAGGGCGTCGGGGCCCGGCATGATTTCTTCGCCCTGGGGGGGCATTCCCTGTCGGCGGTGCAAGTCGCCACCCGCATCCGCCACCTGCTCGGCGTCGAGCTGCCGCTGCGCAGCCTGTTCGACAACCCGACCATCGCCGGCCTTGCCGCGGCCGTCACCGCTCTGCGCGCCGCGGGCGCGGAGCCCGGAGCGCGCCCCGCCCCGGCCGTGGCGCCGCTCGGCAAGCGGCCCCGTCCGGCCCTCCTGCCGCTGTCGTTCGCCCAGCAGCGGATGTGGTTTCTGCAGCAGCTCAACCCGGGGAGCACGGCTTTCAACTTGCCGCTGGTCCTCCGCCTGACGGGCAGGCTGGACGCACCGGCGCTGGCGGCGAGCGTGAGCGAGATCTGCCGGCGTCACGAGAGCTTGCGCACCACCTTCCCGCTGATCGGCGACGGGCCGGTGCAGGTCATCGCTCCCCACCGGCCGCAGCTGCTGGCCGGTGTCGATCTTGGCGGCCTGGCGCCCGAACAGCGGGAGACGGCGGCGCGGCGCCTGGTCGACCAGGCGCTCGGGCGCCCCTTCGACCTGGGACGCGGGCCGCTGCTGCGCACCTCGCTGCTGCGCCTCTCGCCCACCGACCACGTGGCGATCTTCCACCTCCATCACATCGTGGCCGACGGCTGGTCCCTCGGCCTGCTGAGCGACGAGATCGCGGCGCTCTATGCCGCTCAGGTCGAGCGCCGTGCCTCGCCGCTGCCCGAGCCGCCCGTCCAGTACGCCGACTACACGCTCTGGCAGCGAGAGTGGCTCTCCGACGAGGCGCTCGACCGCCAGCTCGCCTACTGGCGGGCGAGGCTCGCCGGGGACCTGCCGGTGCTCCGCCTGCCGATGCGGCGGCAGCGGCCGGCGAGCCCGACCTATCGCGGCCAGGTGGAAGCCTTCCGTCTCGACGGCGGCTCGTCGGATGCGCTCCGCCGGTTCGCCGGCCGGGAAGGGGTTACGACGTTCGTTCTCCTGCTCGCGGCCTGGAAGGCCCTGCTGCGCCTCTACACCGGCCAGGATGACCTCATCGTCGGCACGGTGACCGCGAACCGCGGCCGCATCGAGCTCGAGAAGATGATCGGTTTCTTCGTCAACACGCTGGTCTTGCGCACCGACCTGTCGGGCGATCCCACCTTCCGCGAGCTCGTCGCGCGGGTCCGCGACACGGCCTTTGCCGCCTACGAGCACCAGGACGTGCCGTACGAGCGGGTGCTCGAGGACCTCGCGCCGCAGCGTGCCGGCGCCTCGTTGTTCCAGGTCAAGTTCCAGCTGCTGAACTTCGACGGCGACATGCGCCAGCTGCCGGGGCTCACCTCGAGCGCCTTCGAGTACCGGCTTGATACCTCGCAGTCCGATCTCACCCTCACCATCACCGGCGAGCAAGGAGAGATCAGCGGCCTGTTCGCCTACTCCACCGACCTCTTCGAGGCCGCCGTCATCCGCCGCCTCGCCAGGCAGTTCGAAGAGCTGCTCGCCTGCCTCGTCGCCGAGCCGGATCGCCGCCTGTCGAGCCTGTCCCTGCTCGACGAAGCCGCCGCCGGGCAGTTGATCACGGCTTTCAACGAGGTCGCCTGACCGGAGGCTGACCGCGGACCAACCCCGCTGGAGGACGACGATGAGCTTCGAGAGCATCCAGGAACTGTTCTGCCGCACCGCCGACCGCTTGCCCATGCACGCCGCGGTCGAGCGCGGGGACAGCGTCACGACGTTCCAGGAGATCGAGCGGCAGTCCAACCGGCTGGCTGCCGCGCTCCTCGCCGGCGGCGGCCCGCCGGCGGCGGCCGCGCTGGTGATCGACGACGCCGCGCACCTGGCCGCGGCCATCCTCGCCTGCCTCAAGGCGCGCTGCATGTTCGTGCCCCTGGACGCCGCGACGCCGGACCGCCGGCTCGCCGCCATCCTTGCCGACGTCGGGCCGCGGTGGTTGCTGGCCGAGTCGCGGCACGCCGGCAGGCTGGCGCATCTCGGTCCCGCCGCCGCCGCGGCCGCGGTGTTGAGCGTCGACGGCGAGGCCGGCCCGCAAGGCGGCGCCGCGGGCCAGGAGGGCGCCGCGCGGTTGCTCCTGCCGCCGGACCCCGACGACCGCAGCTACGTCTTCTTCACCTCGGGCTCGACCGGGACGCCCAAGGGCATCGTCGGGCGCCTGCGGGCAATCGACCACTTCGTCCGCTGGGAGATCGCGACCTTCGGCCTGGGCGACGGCACGCGGGTGAGCCAGCTCACCTCGCCGGCGTTCGACGCGGTGCTGCGCGACCTGTTCGTGCCGCTGTGCTGCGGCGGCACGGTCTGCGCGCCGCCGAGCCGGGAGGTGCTGCTCGATCCCCGCCGGCTCGCGGACTGGATCGACGGCACGAGGCTCGAGGTCCTGCACTGCGTGCCGTCGCTCCTGCGCCGGCTGCTGACCCTGGACCTCGGAGGCGCGAGCTTCCCCGCGCTGCGCCGCGTACTGCTCGCCGGCGAGCCGCTGCTGCCGGTCGACGTGGCCCGGTGGACCCGGGTGTTCGGCGATCGGATCGAGCTGGTCAACCTCTACGGGCCGTCCGAGACCACGATGACGAAGCTGTTCTACCGGGTGCGGCCGGGAGACGGCGAGCTCTTCGCCATCCCGATCGGCAAACCGATGCCCGGCGCCACCGCCTTGGCCGTCGACGAGCAGGGCCATCCCTGCGCGCCCGGGCAGGTGGGGGAGGTGCTGATCCGCACCCGCTTCCGCGCGCACGGCTACTGGAACCGCCCCGACCTGACCGGCCAGGTCTTCGTGCCCAATCCATTCGGCAAGGACCCCGCCGACCTGGTCTACCGCACCGGCGACCTGGCCCGCGTCCTCGACGACGGCAACTTCGTCTTCCTCGGCCGCGCCGACCGGCAGGTGAAGGTCCACGGCGTGCGCATCGAACCTGGCGAGATCGAGGCGCTGCTAAGCCGGCACGAGGCCGTCCGCGAGGTCGCGGTGACGGTGCAGCAGCGGGCGGGCGAGCCGGTGCTCTGCGCCTACCTGGTCCTCGACCGGCCGGTCGAGCCCGGCACCTGGCGGGAGCTCCTGTCCCGGGACCTTCCGGCCGCCATGATCCCGTCGCGGTTCCTGGTGCTCGAGGAGATGCCGCGCACGCTCAGCGGCAAGATCGACCTCCAGGCCCTGCCCTGGTCCGAGGAAGGGGTGACGGAGGCCGGCGAGGCGGCGTCCGCCGGCGCCGCCGGCGCGCCGGTCACTCCGACCGAGGCGGTGGTGGCGGAGATCTTCGCGGCGGTCCTGGGAATCGAGCGGATCGGCCTGCACGAGGACTTCTTCGAGCGCGGCGGCCACTCGCTGCTGGCCATCCAGGTGCTGGCGCGCATCCAGCAGGCCTGGGAGGTCGAGCTGCCCCTGGGCAGCCTGTTCGAGCACCCGACGGTCGCCGGCCTGGCGGCGGTCGTCGACGAGCAGCAGGGCCGGGAGCCGGGCCGCGATCTGCCGCTGGTCCGGCGAGGCGCGGCGGAGGCGCCGCTCTCGTTTGCGCAGCAGCGCCTCTGGCTGGTCGACCTGCTCGAGCCGGGCAGCGCCGTCTACAACCTGGCGGGCGGTATCCGCATGGCTGGCCCGCTCGACGTCTCGGCGTTGCGCCGCGCGCTGGCCGAGGTGGCGCGCCGGCACGAGGCGTTGCGCACCGTCGTAGCCATGCGCGACGAGGAGCCGGTGCAGCAGGTGCTGCCGCCGGCGGGGGTGGCACTGCCGATCGTGGATCTGTCGGCTGCGGCCGCCGCGACGCAGGAGCGCCTGGCGCAGTCGCTGGCCGCCGCGGAGGCGGCGGCGCCTTTCGACCTCGCCAGCGGTCCGCTGCTGCGCTGCCGGCTGCTGCGCCTCGGCGCGGATCAGCACGTGCTGACCTGCACCATGCACCACATCGTCTCGGACGTGCTGTCGCAACGGATCTTGGTGCGCGAGCTGGCGTTGCTCTACGGCGCCTTCAGCCGCGGCGGCCCCTCGCCCCTGCCGGAGCTGCCGCTGCAATACGGCGACTTCGCGTTCTGGCAGCGCCGCCGGCTCACCGACGAGGCGCTGGCGCCCCTGCTCGCGCACTGGCGCACCCGGCTGGCCGGCGCGCCGTCCATGACCAGCCTGCCCACCGACTACCCGCGCGTGCCGGAGGCCGGCAACCGCGGTGCGCGCGAGCTCTTCACGCTGCCGGACGATCTCGCCGACGGCTTGCGCCAGCTCAGCGCGCGCGAGGACTGCACGCTGTTCGTCGTGCTGCTCGCCGGGTTCCAGCTGCTCATCGGCCATGCCTCCGGTCACGAGGACGTGCTGGTGGGGCTGCCGGTGGCCTTCCGCAACGAGGTCGAGCTCGAGAGCATGATCGGCCTCTTGCTCAACGCCATGGTGGTGCGCACGGACCTCTCGGGAGATCCGAGCTTCCGGGAGCTCCTGGCGCGCGTCCGCGACCGGATGTTCGAGGACCTGACGTACCAGCACCTGCCGTTCGAAAGGCTGGTCGCGGAGCTGCGGCTCGAACGCAGCGCGAGCCGCAACGCGCTCTTCCAGATTACCTTCAACTTCATCAAGGAGGTCAGGGGCGAGGAGCTCCCGAAAACCGGCCTGGCGTTCTCCACGTTCGAGATGCCTGTCGGCGCCGCACAGTTCGACCTCAGCTGCACGATGTACGAGGCGGCGGGCGAGGTTGGCGGTTCGTTGCTCTACCGCACCGGACTCTTCGCGCGCGGCTCGATCGTCCGGCTGGTGCAACGTTACCAGCAGCTGCTGGCCGCGGCGGCGGCGGCTCCGGAGCAGCGCCTGTCGGCGCTGCGCCGCGTCTTCGAGGACGCCGACCGCCAGCAGCGCCAGGTGCTGGCCGGCGAGCTGGAGCAGGCGGGCCGGCGCAAGCTGTCGGCGCGCCGCCGGCCGCGCCGCGCCGAGGTGCCGCCGCCGGCCACGCGGCTGGAAGCGGTGGTCGCGGCGCCGAGCGACGAGCGGAGCGAGCCTTGAGCAGCGGCGATCCGCAACCGGCGTTCGCGGGGTTCGAGCTGTCGCCGCAACAGCGGCGGCTGTGGACGCTCGCGGCCGGCGACACGCGATCGCCGCATCAAAGCGTGGTCGCGATCGGGATCGCCGGCGCGCTCGAGGTCGGCGCGCTCGCGGCGGCCTTGACGCACGTCTGCCGGCGCCACGAGATCCTCCGCACCACGTTCCGGCGGCTCCCCGGGATGCGCCTGCCGTTGCAGGCGATCTCGGCGGTCAGGCCGCAGCGCCTGGCGGTTTGCGACCTCGCCGGCTGCGGCCCGCGGGCGCGGCGCCGCCAGGCCGAGGCCGCCTTCGCCCGTCTTCTGGAACTGCCTCGTGACCTCGAGACAGGACCCGTGCTCGCCGGCGTGCTGCTGCGCCAGGCGGCGGAGCGATGGCTGCTGCTGCTGGGCCTGCCCGCGCTCTGCGCCGACGTGCCGGCGCTCGGCCGCATCGCCGGCGAGGCGGCGCGCTGCTACCTCGGCGATCCGCCGGGCGGCGAGCCGTTGCAGTATGCCGATGCCGCGGGCTGGGCCAATGACCTGCTCTCCTCGCCCGACACCGAGGCCGGGCGGAAATTCTGGGAGACGGCGGCTGGGAACGGCAGCCTGGACGCGCCGCCGCGCCTGCCGATGGCCGCGGACGAGGCGCCAGGCCGGACGCTGCAGGTGAAGCGTCTCGAGCTGCGGCTGTCGGCGGCTTTGCTCGCCCGCGCCGCGCGCGTCGCCGAGTCGTTCGGCGCCACCCAGTCCGATCTGCTCATGGCGGTCTGGCAGCTCCTGCTCGAGCGGCTGATCGGGCCCGGCGGCGGCCGCATCGGCTGCGCCTGCAACGGCCGCAAGTTCGAGGAGCTGGCCGACGCGGCGGGTCCCTTCGAGCGCTTCCTGCCGCTGGCACCGGCGTGGCCGCGGGCGGGCAGGCTCGCCGACCTGCTGGCCGCCGTGCGGCAGGGGACCGCCGAGCACTGGCAGTGGCAGGAGTACTGGGACTGGCAGGGCCTGGCGGCGCCGCGCGGCCTGCCGCGCTTCCTGCCGCACTGCTTCGAGTTCCACGAGCTGCCGGCGCTGCCGCGCGGCAGCCGGACCGCCTTCACCCTGGCGCGGTCCTTTTCCTGTGGCGACCGCTTCGCCTTGAAGCTCTCCGGCTGGCGTTGCGGCGAGCGGCTGCGGCTCGAGCTGCATTATGACGCCGGCACGTTTGCCCGGCGCGCGGTGACGCGGGTCGCGGGCTGGTACGCGGCGCTGCTCCGCGATGCGGCGGCGCGGCCGGCCGCTGCCCTCGACGACCTGCGGCTGCTGCCCGCCGGCGAGCGCCGGCTGCTGGGCGGGTGGAGCGCGGCGCCGTCCGCGCTCGGTCCGGAGACGACGCTTGCCGCTCTCTTCGTCGAGCAGGCGGAGCGGACGCCGGAGCGGGTGGCGCTGACCTGCGGCGGCCGCCATCTGAGCTATGCCTGTCTGGCGGCGGCGGTGTCGCGGCTGGCCGGCCGCCTGCGGCGGTCAGGGGTGTCGGCGGAGGTGCGGGTCGCTCTCTGCCTCGAGCGCTCGCCGGAGATGGTGATCGGGCTGCTGGGCATCGTCGCCGCGGGAGGCGCCTGGGTGCCGCTCGATCCGGAGTACCCGGCGGAGCGCCTCCGCTTCATGTTGCAGGACTCGCGGGCGGCGGTGCTCCTCACCCGCGAGAGCCTGCGCGGCAGCCTCGGCGACGGCGCCGAGCGGGTCGCCGCGGTGCTGTGCGTCGACGCCCCCGGCACCGGCCCGGCAGGCACGGGCGCCGGCCGCCGCGATCTGCCCGCCGTCGACGGCCTGCGCCGCGAGGCCGCCGGCAACACGGGACCCGGGAACCTCGCCTACCTGATCTACACCTCCGGCTCCACCGGCCGGCCCAAGGGGGTGATGGTCGAGCATCGCGCCATCGTCAACCGCTTGCGCTGGATGCAGCACGCATTCCCCTTGCAGCCCGGCGACCACGTGCTGCAGAAGACCCCCTACAGCTTCGACGCCGCGATCTGGGAGATCTTCCTGCCGCTCATGACCGGCGCGCGGCTGGTGCTCGCCGCGCCGGGCGAGCACCGCGACAGCGCCCTGCTGCTCGAGCTGGTCGCCCGCGAGCAGGTGACGCTGCTGCAGCTCGTCCCGTCGCTCTTGGGGCCGCTGCTTCTCGAACCGGCGGCGGCCGCCGCTTGCGCCAGCCTGCGGCGCCTGTTCTGCGGCGGCGAGGCGCTGCCCAAGGAGCTGGCCCGGCGGTGGCTCGCGCGCGTCGGAGCGGAGCTGTGCAATCTCTACGGTCCGACCGAAGCGGCGATCGACGCCACCTGCGAGGAATGGTCCGCGGCCATCGCCGCCGCGGACGGCCCGACCGTGCCGATCGGCAAGCCCGTCGCCAACGTCGAGGTCCACCTGGCGGATCACCGCGGCGCCACCGCGCCGCCCGGTCTCGCGGGCGAGATCCTGCTCGGCGGCGCCGGCCTTGCCCGCGGTTACCAGGGCCGCCCGGAGCTGACCGCCGAGCGCTTCGTCCCGCACCCATGGAGCGCCCGCGGCGGCGAGCGCCTCTACCGGACCGGCGATCTTGCCCGCCATCTGCCCGGCGGCCACCTCGAGTTCCTCGGCCGCATCGACGGCCAGGTCAAGATCCGCGGCTTTCGCATCGAGCCGGGCGAGATCGAGGCGGCGCTGCTCGCGCATCCGGCGGTGCAGGAGGCGGCGGTGGTGGTGCGCGAGGACCCGGCGGGGGAGCGCCGCCTGATCGCCTACGTGGCGACCCGCCCCGCCTTGGCTCCCGGCGGCGCCGAGGCGGCGCGCGGCCTGAAGCTCTGCCGGTTGCCCAACGGGCTCGAGGTGGCCTGCCTCAACCGCGGCGAGACCGAGCTGCTGTACCGCGAGATCTTCGAGCAGGAGCGCTATCTGGCGCATGGCATCGAGCTGGCCGCGGGCGCCTGCGTCTTCGACGTCGGCGCCAACGTCGGTCTTTTCGCGCTGTTCGTCAAGCGCCGCCAGCCGGACTGCCGCCTGCACTGCTTCGAGCCGCTGCCGCCGATCTTCGAGGTGCTCGCGGCCAACGCGGCGCTGCATGGGCTCGACGCGCGGCTGCATCCCTGCGGGCTGGGGCGCGACGCCGGCACCCGCAGCTTCACCTTCTACCCTCGCTGGTCGGCCATGTCCGGCGCCTATCCCGACCGTGCCGACGAGGAACGGATCACGCGCGCCGCGCTCTCAGGCGCGGCGGCGGGGTTGAGCGAGGAGGAGACCGCCGAGCTGCTCGCCGACCGCTTCCAGGGCCGGCCCTTCGCCTGCCAGGTGAAGACGCTCTCGCAGGTCATCCGGCAGGAGCGGATCGAGCGCATCGATCTGCTCAAGATCGACGTCGAGAAGAGCGAGCTCGACGTGCTGGACGGCCTGGCCGAGGAGGATTGGGACAAGGTCCGTCAGGTCGTGATCGAGGCCCACGACCACGACGGCAGGGCCGCCGCCGTCGCCCGCCGCCTGCAGGCACACGGCTTTCTGCCGGTGGTTCACCGGGAAGCGCCGCTGCCGGGAGCCGGCATGGTTCACGTCCACGCCGCCCGCAGCCGGCGGGAGGCCGGAGCGCGGCCCGCGGCCAGGCGCCCGCCGCGCCCGGCGGCTTCTCCCACCGCCCCGGCGCCGCGGGACGGCGGCCTCCGCGGCTTCCTCGCCGCGCGGCTGCCCGACTACATGGTGCCGCCGGTCATCGTCGAGCTCGCGACCCTGCCGCGCACCCCCGGCGGCAAGCTCGACCGCGCCGCCCTGCCGGCGCCGCCGGCGCCGCGGCCAGCCGGCGCGCCGCCGCCGGCCGCGCCGCGCGGGCCCGGCGAAGAGATCTTGGCCGCGATCTTCGCCGAGGTGCTCGGCGTCGAACGGATCGGCATCGACGACGATTTCTTCGCGCTCGGCGGACACTCGCTCTCGGCCACGCGCGTGACCACCCGCGCCCGCCAGGCGCTGGGCGCCGAGCTGCGGCTGCGCGATCTGTTCGACAACCCCACCGTGCGCCGGTTCGCCGCCGCGGCGATGGCGAAGCGGCAGGCCGCCGCCGGCGCCGCCGCGCCACCGCTCGTGCGCGTGCCGCGCGACCGGCCGCTGCCGCTCTCCTTCGCCCAGCAGCGCCTGTGGTTCCTGCAGCAGCTCGAGCCCGAGAACCCGGCCTACAACCTGCCGGGCGCCCTGCTGCTGTCGGGCCCTCTCGACCCGCGGGCACTGGCGGGAGCGGTCTCGGCGATCGTCCGCCGCCATGAGGTGCTGCGCACCTCGTTTCCTTCGGCGGCGGGCGAGCCCGTGCAGCTGGTGCGCGAGCAGCGCCAATCGCGGGTGCCGGTGGCGGACTTCGCGGCGCTGCCTTTGGCGGCCGCCCGCGCCGAGGTCGAACGGCTCGAACGGGAGGAGGCGCGGCGGGTCTTCGACCTGGCCCGCGACCCGCTGCTGCGGCTGGCGCTCTTCCGTCTCGGCGGCGAGGAGCACGTGCTGCTGTTCAACCTGCATCACATCGTCTCGGATGGCTGGTCGTCCGGCATCCTGCGGCGAGAGCTCGGCGCTTTCTACGCGGCGCTGGCGGCCGGCGCCGACGCCGCGCTGCCGGAGCTGCCGGTGCAGTACGGCGACTTCGCCTGCTGGCAGCGGCAGTGGCTGGCGGGACCGGTGCTGGCGCGCCAGATCGCCTACTGGAAGCGGCAGCTGGCCGGCGCGCCCGCGGTCACGCAGCTGCCGCTCGACCGCCCGCGGCCGGCGACCGCGAGCTTCCGTGGCGGCACCCGCGGCCGCGTCCTCGACGCCGCGCTCGCCGGCCGGCTGGCGCAGCTGGCGCGCGGCGCGGGGGCGACCCTCTACATGACGCTGCTGGCCGCCTGGAAGGTGCTGCTGGCGGGCTGCGGCGCGGGCGACGACGTGGTGGTCGGCACCAACGTCGCCAACCGCGACCGCGCCGAGGTCGAAGGGCTGATCGGTTTCTTCGTCAACTCCCTGGTGCTGCGCACCAGCCTGGAGGAGACCCTGACGGTCCGGGCGCTGCTGGCGCGGGTGCGTGAGACCGTCCTCGGTGCCTTCGCCCATCAGGACCTGCCCTTCGACCGCCTGGTCGAGGAGCTGCAGCCGCGGCGCGACCTCTCCGTGACGCCGCTCTACCAGGTGGTCTTCGACATGCAGCACGCCGACGAGCGGGATGCGCTCGAGCTGCCGGGCCTGCGCCTGTCGTTCCTGGCGCTGCCCGCCGCGACCGCCAAGTTCGAGCTGACCCTGACCGCATACGAGCTGCCGGCCGGCCTCGGGCTCACTCTCGAGTACGCCGCCGAGCTCTTCGACGACGCGACCGCCGCGGCGGTGCTCGGCCATCTCGAAGCCCTGCTCGAGTCGATGGCCGGCGCCCCGGGCGAGCCGCTGCGCGAGCTGTCGCTGATGCGTCCCGCGGAGCTCGAGCAGGTGCTCGCCGCGGCGCGGGGAGAGGCGCGCTCCTATCCGTCCCGGACCCTGCACGAGCTCTTCGCCGGCCAGGCGGCGGCAACGCCCGAGCGCATCGCGGCGGTCTGCGCCGGGGAGCTCCTCAGCTATGGCGCGCTCGACACCCGAGCGAGCGCGCTGGCGGTGCTGCTGCGCCGGCTGGGGGCCGCGCCGGGACGATTCGTCGGCATCTACCTGGAGCGCGATCTCGGCTTCCTCACGGCGGTCGTGGCGATCCTCGAGAGCGGTGCGGCCTTCGTGCCCTTCGATCCGATCTATCCCGTCGAGCGGGTGCGTTCGATGATCGCCGACAGCGGCCTCCGCATCCTGATCACCGGCGGCGAGCTGGCCGCCGGCCTGAATGCCCCCGGCCTGAACGCCGGCGGCGTCGGCGGGGAGCTGCCTCGCCTGGTGTGCCTCGACGAGGCGGCGCGCCGGCCGGCCGCGCCGGATGGCGGGTCCGGGCCGCCGCCGCCTAGCGATCCCGGCGATCCCGCCTACATGCTCTACACCTCGGGCTCGACCGGGCTCCCCAAGGGCGCCGTCGTGCGCCACGCCGGCGCCGTCAATCATCTGTTCGCCCAGTTCGAGGCGCTGGGGCTGGGGCCGGAGCTCTGCTTCCTGCAGAGCGCGCCGCCGTCGTCGGACGTCTCGGTCTGGCAGCTCCTCGCCCCGCTCGCCCTGGGCGGCCGGACGGTCATCGTCGACGCGCTCACGGTGAGCGATCCGGCCCGCTTGCTGGCGGCGATCCGCGACCACCAGGCGACGCTGATCGAGCTGGTGCCGATGGTGCTGCGCAACCTGCTGGACCACCTGGCCGGGCTTGCCGCCGAGGAGCGCGCGATGCCGGCCTTGCGCTGCATGATGGCCACCGGCGAAGCGGTGCCCGGCGAGCTGATCGAGGCCTGGTTCGCACTCTACCCGGCGGTCCGCGCGGTGAACGCCTACGGGCCGACCGAGGCCGCCGACGACGTCGTCCAGCTCGTCATGGACCGCCCCTGGCCCGGCCCGGTGCTGCCCATCGGCCGGCCGCTCGCCAACTTCAGCTGCTATGTCCTGGACCGCCACCTCCGGCCGGTGCCCGATCGCGTTCCCGGGGAGCTGTGCATCGCGGGCGCCGGCGTCGGCAGCGGCTACTGGCGCCAGCCCGCGAAGACGGCGGCGAGCTTCGTTCCCAACCCCTTCGGCTCGGTTCGCGGCGACGTGCTCTATCGCACCGGCGATCTGGCGCGGCGGCGCGCGGACGGCCAGCTCGAGTTCCTGGGGCGCCTGGACCACCAGGTGAAGGTGCGCGGGTTCCGCATCGAGCTGGGCGAGATCGAGGCGGTCCTCGCCAACCACCCGCGCGTGCGCGCCGCCGCCGCGGCGCTGCGGGAGGGGGGCCGGGAGCCGCAGCTGGCGGCATACCTGGTGGCGGCGGACGCCGACCGGCCGGAGGCCGGAGAGCTCCGCGCCTATCTCAAGGGCCGGCTGCCGGAGCCCTTCGTGCCGGCCTCGTTCATCTACCTCGAAGAGCTGCCCGTCACCCCCGGCGGCAAGATCGACCGGCGCGCCCTCCCGGATCCCGGGGCCCTGGCCCCGGTGTCGCGGCGCTCGCGGATCGCGCCGCGCACCCCGGTCGAAGCGGCGGTGGCGCGGATCTGGGAGGAGGTCCTGCAGATCGCGGAGGTGGGCGCCGACAGCGATTTCTTCGAGATGGGTGGTCACTCCCTGCTCGCCACCCGGGTGCAGGCGCGGGTGGCCGCGGCGCTCGGCGTCGAGCTGCCGCTGCGCACCTTCTTCCAACGCTCGACGGTTGCCGAGCTGGCGGCCGCCGTGGAAGCGGCGGAGCGCCAGGGCACCGGGCCGCGGCGCGAACCGGCGATCACGCCGCTCGCCAGGCAGGGCCGCCGGGTGACCCGGACCGCGGCGGGCGTCCTCGGCGGCGCCCGGCTCGAGGAGTGATTCAATGCCGCACGAGATCGAGCTGGAAGCCAACCCGATCGCCGCCGCGCCCGCGCCGGCCGAGCAGCACGCGGCCGACGAGGTCTACGTCCTGCCGATCTCCTTCGCGCAGCAGCGCCTCTGGTTCCTGGCGCAGCTCTATCCACGGAGCTCCGCCTACAACCTCTTCGCCGCCTGGCGGGTGCGCGGCAAGCTCGAGCCGAGCGCGCTCGCGGTCAGCCTGTTGGAGCTGGTGCGGCGCCACGAGGTGCTGCGCACCACGTTCTTCCTGATGGACGGCGAGCCGGTCCAGGTGGTGACGCCGGCGCCGCGGGCCACCCTGCCCACCGTCGACCTGCGGCGGCTGTCCCCGTCGCGGCGCCAGCCCGAGCTGACGGCGCGCCTGGCCGAGGCGGCTCTCGCGCCCTACGACCTGACGCGCGGGCCGCTGCTGCGGCTGGTCCTCTTTCCGCTCGCGGCGCGGGAATCCGCGCTGCTCTACAGCGTCCACCACATCGTCTCCGACGGCTGGTCCGAGGGCATCCTCCTGCGCGAGCTGCTGGCCGGGTATCGCGCCGCCCGCCGCGGCGCCAGCGCCCGGCTGCCGGAGCTGCCGCTGCAATACGGCGACTTCGCCCAATGGCAGCGCGACTGGCTGCAGGGCGAGGTGCGCGAGAGGCTCGTGGCGTTCTGGCGGCAGCAGCTTCAGGGAGCCAACCAGGCGCTTTCGCTGCCCACGGACTTCCCGCGTCCGGCCGTCTCGAGCCAGCGCGGCGCCAAGGCGGCCTTCGCCGTCGATGGCGCCGGCACCGCGGCGTTGGCGGCGCTGGCCAGGAACGAGGGGATGACCTTGTTCGCCGTGCTGTTGACCGCCTTCGGGGTGCTGCTCGCCCGCCACGCGGGGCAGGACGACGTCCTTGTCGGGACGCCCTCGGCCAGCCGCGAACGGGTCGAGCTCGAGGACCTGATCGGGCTCTTCCTCAACACCCTGGTGCTGCGCCTGGACCTGCGGGGCGATCCGACGTGCCGTGAGCTGTTGCGCCGGGTGCGGGAGATGCTCTACGAGACCCAGGACCATCGCGAGCTGCCCTTCGAGACCCTGGTCACCGAGCTCGGCGTGCAGCGCGATCCCAGCCGCAACCCGCTCTTCCAGGTCTTCTTCAACCTGGACACCATCGTCCAGGCGCCGCCCGATCCAGGCGAGCTGGCGCTCGCGCCGCTGCCCATCGCGACCAGCACCGCGAAGTTCGACCTGCTGTGGAACGTGCAGCAGCACGAGTCCGGCCTCGGCGGCTCGCTCGAGTACTGCACCGATCTGTTCACGGCGCCGACCATCGCCCGGTTGGCCGGGCACCTCCGCCGGCTGCTCGCGGCGATGCCGCGGCACCTCGACCGCCGGATCTCGGAGCTGCCGCTGCTGACCGCCGCCGAGCGGCACCAGGTCCTGCACGGCTGGAACGACACGCGGCGCGAGGACCTCGCCGGGGCGCGGTCGGTGCACTCGCTGTTCGAGCTGCAGGCCGCACGCGCCGGCGACGCCGTGGCGATGACGGCAGGGGAGAGCAGCTGGAGCTATCGCCGGCTCGACGCCTGGGCCGGCCGGATTGCCGGCCGGCTGCGCCAGGCGGGGGTCGGACCCGACGTCCCGGTCGGCCTCTTCCTTGCCGCGTCGCCGGCCGCCCTGGCCGCGATGCTGGGCATCCTCAAGGCCGGCGGCGCCTATGTGCCGCTCGATCCTGCCTACCCGGCGGAGCGAACCGCCCTGCTGCTGCGCGACGCCGGGATCGCGGTGGTGGTGACGGGGCCGGAGCCGGGCGAGGCGCTGCCGCCGGTCCCGGCCCTCAGCCTGGTCGACGCCGGCGAGGCAGCCGCGGTCACGGGGCCGGGCGCCGCGCCGGCGGCCGGCGAGGAAACCGCCGCCGCGGCGGGCGCTGCCCCGGGCCCGGACAACCTCGCCTACGTCCTTTACACCTCGGGCTCGACCGGCACGCCCAAAGGGGTCATGGTGCCGCATCGCGGCGCCGTCAACTATCTCGCCTGGGCCACGGCGGCCTACGAGGTCGCGGCCGGCAGCGGCGCGCCGGTCCATTCTCCCCTCACCTTCGACCTGACGCTGACCAGCCTGTTCACCCCGCTGCTCGCCGGCCGGCGGGTGGTCTTCCTGCCCGCCTCCCGCGGCGCCCTGGCGCTGGCCGCGTCGCTCGCGGACGCTCCCGGATTCAGCCTGGTGAAGCTCACTCCGGCCCACCTCGGTCTGCTCAACCGAGGCCTGCCGCCGGCCGCCGCCGCCGGCGCGACCCGGGCACTGGTGCTGGGAGGCGAGATGCTGCCGGCCAGCGAGCTGTCGTTCTGGCACGAGCACGCGGCCGCCACGCGCCTGATCAACGAGTACGGGCCGACCGAGACCGTGGTCGGCTGCGTCATCCACCAGGCGGCGCCCGGCCCGCCGGCATCCGGCGCGGTGCCGATCGGGCGTCCGCTCGCCAACTGCCGCATCTATCTCCTCGCAGCTCACGGCGAGCCGGTGCCCGCCGGGGTCACCGGCGAGATCCACGTCGGCGGCGCGCAGCTGGCGCGCGGCTATCTCGGCCGCCCCGACCTGACCGCGGCCAGCTTCGTCCCCGACGCCTGGAGCGGCGAGCCCGGCGCGCGGCTGTACCGCACCGGCGACCTGGCGCGATACGACGCCTGGGGCACGCTCGATCTCCTCGGGCGGGCGGATGGGCAGATCAAGCTGCACGGCTACCGCATCGAGCCCGGGGAGATCGAGGCCGCGCTCTTGGCCGACCCGGCGGTGCAGGCGGCGGCGGTGGTGGCGCGGGACGAGCCGGAGGGCAGGCGGCTGGTCGCCTACGTCGCCGCCGCCGGCGAGCACCCGACCGGCGAGCGGCTGCGGGCGGCGCTGCTGCAACGCCTCCCCGAGCACATGGTGCCCGCCGCCTTCGTGGTGCTCGAGCACCTGCCGTTGACCGCCAACGGCAAGGTCGACCGGCGTGCGCTGCCGGCGCCCGGCGTCGCCCCACGCCGGCTCGAAGCCGCCTACGTCGCGCCCCGCAACGCGGTCGAGGAGACCTTGGCGGCGATCTGGTCGCGCGTCCTGGGCGTCGACAGGGTCGGCGTCGAGGACGGCTTCTTCGCCCTGGGCGGCGACTCGATCCGCAGCATCCAGGTGGTGGCGCTGGGCAGGGAGAAGGGGCTCGAGCTCTCCCTGCAGCAGGTGGTCAAGCTCGCCACCATCGCGGAGCTCGCTGCCGTGGTCGCTGCCGCCGGCGGCCGGGGGCACGCGGGCGCGGCGGCGTTCGCGTCCCTGCACACCGAGCCCTTCAGCCTGGTGGCGCCCGCGGACCGCGGGCGCTTGCCGGAGGACGTCGAAGACGCCTACCCGCTGGCCCGCATGCAGGAAGGGATGCTCTATCACATGGAGGAGCGCCCTGACGCGCCGGTGTTCCACAGCATCAACAGCTATCACCTGCGGATGCCGTTCGATCCCGACCTCTTCCAGGCCGCGGTGCTGCGGATCGCTGCCCGCCATGCCAATCTCCGTACCTCGTTCGACCTGGCGAGCTACAGCGAGCCGCTGCAGCTGGTGCACCGCGAGCCGCGCTTCCCGGTGGCGGTCGAAGACTTGCGCCGGTTGCCCGAGAGCGAGCAGCGGCGGGCGATCGAGGATTACTGGGAGCGCGAGCTGGTTCATCCCTTCGACCTCTCCCGGCCGCCGCAGCTGCGTTTCCAGATCCACCGCACCAGCGACGAGACGCTGCAGTTCACGCTCACCGAGAACCACGCCTGCATCGACGGCTGGAGCTTGCACAGCGCCTACAGCGAGCTGCTGACCTGCTACTTCGCGCTGGTCCGCGGCGAGCCGGAGCCCGAGCTGCCGCCGCTGCGCGCCGCCTTCCGCGACTTCGTGGCGCTCGAGCGCCGCGCCTTGGAGTCGCCGGAGCACCAACGCTTCTGGGCGCGGCAGCTCGAGGACTGCTCGCCGCTCGTGTTGCCGCGCTGGCCCGGCGTGCGGCGCGATCCCGGCAAGCGCCGGGTGCGGCGCTACGACTTGCCGCTGCCGCCGGAGCTCGCCGAGCGCCTGCGCCGGCTGGCCCGCCAGGAGGCGCTGCCGCTCAGCAGCCTGCTGCTGGCGGTCCACCTGGTGGTGATGAGCGCCCTGGGCGGCAAGGACGACACCCTCACCAGCATGTCCACCAACGGCCGGCTCGAAACCCCCGACGGGCACCTGACCGGCGGCATCTTCCTCAATAGCCTGCCGGTGCGGCTGGATCTCGCCGCCGGCACCTGGCGCGAGCTCGCCGGCCGCGTCCACCAGCTGGTCATCGAGATGACGCCCTACCGCCGTTACCCCTTGGCCGCGATCCAGGAGCGCTGGGGCCGGCAGCAGCTCCTCGAAACCTCGTTCCTCTATCTGCATTTCCACGTCATGGAGGACGCGGTGCGCGCGCACGGCATGGAGTCGGCGGGGTCCGGCGTCTTCGTCGAGGAAACCAACTTTCCCCTGATCGTCACCTTCCAGACCAGCTACAGCTCTCCCAACCTGGTCTTCAATCTGGATTGCGACCGGGCCGTGCTCGCGGACGCTCAGATCGCCGCCATCAAGGACTACTACCTGGCGGCGCTGGATCACGCGGCGGCCGACCTTGGCGGCCGCTATGACGTCTTCACGCCGCTCTCGGCCGGCGAGCGGCATGCGGCGCTCGTCGAGTGGAGCGGCGCGCCCGGCGCCGCTCCCGTGCCGGCGGCGCCGGCGGAGCGGCCGGTTCACGAGCTGTTCGCGGCCCAGGCCGCTCGCTGGCCCGGGCGCCCGGCGATCGCCGGCGACGGCGGGCGCCTGACCTATGGCGAGCTCGACCGGCTGGCCGGCCGCCTCGCCCGGGAGCTGCGGCGCCGCGGCCTCGGGCCGGAGTCACGGGTGGCGGTGTGCGCCGAGCGGACGCCGGCGGCCATCGTCGGGATGCTGGGAGCGCTCGCGGCCGGCGCCGCCTACGTGCCGCTCGATCCCGCGGACCCGCCGGACCGGCTGCGCCAGCTGGTGGCCGACAGCGGGGCCGCCGCGGTCATTGCCGAGCCGCGCTGGCACGCCCGCTTCGAGGGTTGTGGAGCGCCGCTGATCGATCCCGCCGCCGTCCCGGCCGGCCAGCGGGAGCCGGGCGCCGGCGACGAGCCGGCACCGCCTGCCGCCGTCCTCGCGGACCATCTGGCCTATGTCATCTACACCTCGGGCTCGACCGGCGAGCCCAAGGGCGTGATGGTCAGCCACCGCCAGCTGCGCAGCTACCTCGAGGCCACCCTGGGGCTGCTCCGCCCGCCGGCCGGCGCCAGCTACGCCCTGCTCTCCACCCTGGCCGCCGACCTCAGTGTCACCGCGGTGTTCGCGGCCCTGGCCACGGGCGGCGAGCTCCACCTGCTCGGAGACGAGCAGGCGCGGGACCCCGAGCGGCTCGCCGAGTACCTGTCCCGGCATCCGGCCGACTTCCTCAAGATCGTGCCCTCTCATCTCGCGGCGCTGCTCGAGCATGCCCAGCCGGCGGGGGTGCTGCCCCGCCGCTGGCTGCTGCTGGGCGGCGAGGCGCTGGGGTGGGGGCTGTGCGAGCGGGTGCGGGCGCTGGCGCCCGGGCTGCGGATCTGGAACGAATACGGCCCGACCGAAGCGACAGTGGCAGTGGCGAGCCAGGAGGTCGCCGGCGAGAGCGAGGATCGCCGCGCCGCGACGGTGCCGATCGGCAAACCGCTTCAGAATTCCCGCCTCTACGTACTCGACGCCCATCTGCGGCCAGTGGCTCCCGGGGTGGCGGCCGGCCTGTACTTGGGCGGGGCCGGCCTCGCCCGCGGTTATCTCGGCCGTCCCGCGCTGACCGCAGAGAGGTTCGTCCCCGACCCCTGGAGCGGTGAGCCCGGGGCGCGCCTTTACCGCAGCGGCGACCTTGCCCGCCATCTGCCGGACGGCCGGCTCGAGTACCTGGGCCGGACGGACTTCCAGGTCAAGATCCGCGGCTTCCGCGTCGAGCCGCAGGAGGTCGCGGCGGCGCTGCTGCGGCACCCGGCGGTCCGGGAGGCGGCGGTCGAGGCGCATCGCGATCCGAGCGGCGCCGCGCTGGTCGCCTACGTGGTGGCGGACCGCGCCGGCGGCGCGTCACCGGCCGAGCTGCAGCAGTTCCTCGAGGAAAGGCTTCCCGCACCGCTGGTGCCGAGCGCCGTGGTCTGCCTGCCCGCCCTGCCGCTGACCCGTACCGGCAAGCTCGACCGCCAGGCGCTGCCGCCGCCCGCCGCCGCCGCGAGCGGCCGCCGCCCGTCCCGCCTGCGCACTCCGACCGAGGTGCAGCTCGTCCACCTGTGGAGCGAGCTGCTGGACAGCAGCGCGATCGGCACCGACGACGACTTCTTCGCGCTCGGCGGCAATTCCCTGCTGGCGGTGCGCCTGGTCTCGCGGCTGCGCAAGCGGTGGCACGTCCAGGTCCTGCTCAGCACGCTGCTGGCGGCGAGGACGATCGCCGAGCAGGCCAAGCTGCTGGATGCCGCCGCCGATGCGCCGCCCGCCGGCCACCTGGTGCCGATCCAGCCGCTGGGCGCGGGCCAGCCGCTCTACATGGTGCACCCGGGTCATGGCACCGTCGTCTGCTACCTCGATCTCGCTCGCCATCTGGGGCCGGATCAGCCGCTCTACGGGCTGCAGGCGCTCGACGTCGAAGGCGACCGCGACCCCTTCGTCAGCATCGAGGAGATGGCGGCGCGCTACGTGAAGGCGCTGCAGGAGGCGCAGCCGCACGGACCGTACCTGGTCGGTGGCTGGTCGTTCGGCGGCCTGGTCGCCTACGAGATGGCGCAGCAGCTGATGCGGGCGGGCGAGCCGGTGCCGCGCCTGCTGATGCTCGACTGCAGCGTGCCGGCGATCAGCGAGGAGATGTCGCGGATCGATCCCGGCCTGATGCGCGCGTTCCTGCTCGTCACCCACGCCCAGGAAGCGGCGGAGGCAGCGGGCAAGCAACCGCTCCCGATCACCCCGTACGACATCGCCGGCCTCCCGCCGGAGGCACAGATGGAGCTGCTGCTCGAGGAGCTGCAGCAGCGCGACGCCCTGCCTTTCGACGTCGATCGCCCCACGCTGCGGCGCTACTTCGACGTGCGCGTCGCCAGGATCGAGGCGATGAACCGCTACGCGCCGCGGCCTTATGCCGGCAGGATCAGCCTGTTCCGCACCTCCGAGCCCAACCTCGGCATCGAGCTCTCGGAGGTGCGCGAGATCTACGAGCGGGCGACCCGGGGCGATCCGACCTACGGCTGGTCCAAGCTCGCCGTCGAGCCCGTGGACCTCAGGCACGTTCCCGGCCACCACGAGTCGATGGTCCGCGAGCCTCACGTACGCGCGCTGGCGCAGGAGCTCCGCCGCTGCCTCGAGGAGATCGAGACGGCCCCCGCCGCGGGCATTCGACCGCAGGAATCAATGAGGAGATCGTCATGACCCGAGATGAAACGCCAACGCCGGTGCCCGCCGCGGCACCGATCGGCCGCGTCGAGCGCCGCGGCGTGCGCCTGCCGCGCCCGAATGCCATCGTCACCCAGCCGCTGCGGCCGGGAACCGACCTGCCGCTGCTGGCGCGGCCCGCCTCCCCCGGCGCCGATCCGGTCGCCTGCGCCGCCGAACAGCGGACGGCGATCGGCGACTTGCTGCTGCGCCACGGGGCCATCCTGTTCCGCGGCTTCGGCTTCGACGGCGTCGAGACGTTTTCGCGCTTCATCCAAGCGCTCTCGGGAGACCTGCTCGAGTACCGCTATCGCTCCACCCCCCGCTCCGAAGTAGGCGCGGGGATCTACACCTCGACCGAGTACCCGGCGAGCGAGGAGATCCCGCCGCACAACGAGAACTCGTATGCCGCGATCTGGCCGATGAAGCTCTTCTTCTTCTGCGAGCTGCCGGCGGCCGAGGGCGGCATGACCCCGATCGCCGACAGTCACCGCGTCCACGAGCGCATCGCGCCGGACGTCCGCGCCCGCTTCGCGGCCAAGGGCGTGGCCTACGTGCGCAACTACGGCGGCGGCGCCGACCTGCCGTGGGAGCAGGTCTTCCTGACCGACGACCGGGGCGCGGTCGAAGAATTCTGCCGGCATGCGGGCATCGAATTCGAGTGGCGGCAGGATGGGCGCCTGCGCACCCGCCAGGTCTGCCAGGCCACCGCCGTGCACCCACGGACCGGCCGTCCGCTGTGGTTCAACCAGGCGCACCTGTTCCATTACTCGAGCCTGGCGCCGGACGTCCGCGAGGCGCTGCTCGAGGTCTTCGGCGAGGAGGATCTGCCGCGCAACGCCACCTTCGGCGACGGCGCGCCGATCCCGCTCGCCGATCTCGAGGCGGTCCGGGCGGCCTATCGCCAGGAGCTGGTGGCATTTCCCTGGCAGCGCGGCGACGTGCTGCTGCTCGACAACATGGCGGTGGCGCACGCGCGCACCCCCTACAGCGGCGAACGGCGGCTCCGGGTCGGCATGACGGAGCCGGTGGACGGCCGGGAGCTCTCGCTGTGAGCGGCGGGGGAGTCGCCGCCGGCGCGGTTGCCACCCGCCGGCCGTCCGGGAAAGACGCGCCGGCAGCCGGCACGGCAACCTTCGAGCGGCTGGAATCGGAGGTCCGTATCTACTGCCGGTCGTTCCCGGTGGTCTTCGTCGCGGCCCGCGGCTACCGGCTGATCGACGAGACGGGGCGCGAGTACGTCGATTTCGTCAGCGGCGCCGGCTCGCTCAACTACGGCCACAACCACCCGCTCATCAAACGGCGGCTGATCGAGTACCTGGAGCGCGACGGCGTCACCCACTCGCTGGACATGTACACGGCCGCCAAGCGGGAGTTCCTCGAGCGCTTCGAGGAGCTGATCCTGAGGCCGCGGGGACTTCAGTACAAGGTTCAGTTCACGGGTCCCACCGGCGCCAACGCGGTCGAGGCGGCGCTCAAGCTGGCGCGCAAGGTCAAGCGCCGCACCGAGGTCATCCATTTCACCAACTCCTACCATGGCCTCTCGCTTGGCGCCCTGGCGGTGACCGGCAGCAGGTCCAAGCGGCTCGCCGCCGGCGTGCCCCTTGCCCATGCCACGGTGGTGCCCTTCGACGGCCATCCGGCGGGACGCGGCGACTCGCTGGCGCAGCTCGCGGCGCTGCTCGACGATCCCAGCAGCGGCCTCGACCAGCCGGCGGCGGTGATCGTCGAGACCGTGCAGGCCGAGGGCGGCGTCAACGTCGCGAGCCGCGACTGGCTGCGGCGCCTGGCGGCGCTGGTGCGCGCCGCCGATGCCTTGCTCATCGTCGACGACATCCAGCTCGGCTGCGGGCGCTCCGGCAGGTTCTTCAGCTTCGAGGAGGCGGGCCTGGAGCCCGACCTCGTCTGCCTCTCCAAATCGATCGGCGCCTTCGGCATGCCGATGGCGCTGCTGCTGATCAAGCCCGAGCTGGACGCCTGGCGCCCGGGGGAGCACACCGGCACCTTCCGCGGCAACAACCTCGCGTTCGTCGCCGCCACCGCGGCGCTCGAGCTCTACTGGCGGGACGACGGTTTCTGCCGGGAGGTGCAGCGCAAGTCGAAGCTGGCAATGCGCCGCCTGCAGGAGATCGCGGCGGCCCGCCCCGGCCTCGGGGCGGCGGTGCGCGGCCGCGGCCTCATCCTCGGCCTTCAGCTGCCGGCGCCGGGAATGGCCACGGCGGTGGCGCGGGCCGCCTTCGCCCGCGGCCTGGTGATCGAGACCGCCGGGCCGCGGGACGAGGTGCTCAAGGTGATGCCGCCGCTGACCATCGACGAGGACGGGCTGCGGCACGGGCTGGACACGATCGCCGCCGCGCTCGACGAGGTCCCCGCTCCGGCGCCTGCCGAGGTGATCGGAGAAAGCTGACCGGAGCACCTGGATTTCGCCGCTCACCCAAGAAAGGCCATGAGATGAAAATCATCAAGTTCCTGCTCCGCTTCTCGAAGGGCACGGCCGGGCTGGCCATCGCCGCGGGTGCGATCAGCGGCGCCAGCAGCGCCGTGCTGCTGGCGGTGGTCAGCTCGCTGCTCACCGGCAAGGTCCCGCCCGCCGCGCGGCTGTGGACGTTCGTGGGGGTCTGCCTGCTGGTGCCGGCCAGCCGCATCGCCTCCGAGCTGCTGCTCGCCCATCTCGGGCAGGGGACCATCCTGCGGCTGCGCGGCGAGCTCAGCCGCCGCCTGCTGTCGGTGCCCTTGCGGCGGCTCGAGGAGCTGGGAGCGCACCGCCTGCTGGCGGTGCTCAGCGAGGACGTCGCGAGCGTCGGCAACGCGGTCGCCCTGGTCCCCGGAATCTGCGTCAGCGCCGCCATCACGCTGGGCGGCCTGATCTTTCTCGGGCTGCTGTCGTGGCGCAGCCTGGCCGTGGTCCTGGCGTTCGTGGCGGTCGGCTGCGCCGGCTACCAGCTGCCGGCGATACGCGCCATGGCCTTCGTCCGCAAAGCGCGCAACCTGCACGACGAGCTCTACCGACACCTGCGGGCGCTGACCGACGGCGTCAAGGAGCTGAAGATGCACGCACGGCGGCGGGAGGCGTTCTTCTCCCGCGAGCTGGTTGCCACCGCCGCGGATTTCCGGCAGGCCAACGAGACGGCGATACGGATCTACACCTACGCCGCCAACTGGGGACAGCTGGTGCTCTTCGCCGTCATCGGCTGGCTGCTGTTCGGCATGCCCGGCGCCGGCGGCGTCGACCGCTCGGTGGTCGTCGGCTACACCTTGACCCTGCTGTTCTTGATCAACCCGATCAGCTTCATCCTCACCTCGGCGCCGGTCTTCAGCCGCGGCAACATCGGTCTCAACCGGGTGGAAAGGCTGGGAGTCGATCTGTCGGGAGACACACTCGACGCGGTGCGCGATCTCGAGGTGCCGCCGCGGCGGTCGTGGCGGCGGCTGGAGCTCTCCGGCATCACCCATACCTACCGGCGCGAGCGCGACGACATGGACTTCGTCCTGGGACCGATCGATCTCGCGCTGGTGCCGGGGGAGCTGGTGTTCCTGGTGGGCGCCAACGGCAGCGGCAAGACGACGCTGGTGAAGCTGCTGGTCGGCCTGTACCAGCCCGACCTCGGCGCGATCCGGCTCGACGGCAAGGCGGTGAACGAGGAGGGTCGCGACGCCTACCGGCAGAATTTCGCGGTGGTGTTCTCGGATTTCCACCTCTTCCAGAACCTGCTCGGGCTCGAGCGGCCGGAGCTCGATGCCGAGGCGCGCGCTTACCTCGCCGCGCTGCACCTGCAGCACAAGGTGCGGGTGGAGGAGGGCAGGCTCTCGACGACCGAGCTGTCGCAGGGGCAGCGCAAGCGGCTGGCGCTGCTCACCGCCTTCCTCGAGGACCGGCCGATCTACGTCTTCGACGAGTGGGCCGCGGACCAGGATCCGGTGTTCAAGGAGATCTTCTACCACCAGCTGCTGCCGGCGCTCAAGGCGCGCGGCAAGACCGCGATCGTGGTCACTCACGACGACCGCTATTACGACGCTTGCGATCGGATCGTCAAGCTGGAGGACGGCCGGATCGCCAGCGACACCTGCACCCCGGTCGACGTGATTTCGCTCCGCATCCGGGATTGAGAGCGCCCGGGCCAGGCGGCGGTCGGACGAAAGGACGTGCGATGATCGAAATTCATCTGCCGGACCCTGAGCGCGAGCTCGCGGTGCGCGTCGAGCGCGCGCCGGGAGCTGCCGCTGCCGGCCCGCCGGCCCTGGCTGCCTTCCTGGCGGCGAACGCCGGGCTGGTCGACCAGCACCTGCTGACCGCCGGCGCCCTGCTGTGCCGCGGTTTCGGCGTCGATCGCGAGGACCTCCTCGACGAGCTGGTGCGGTCCCTGCCGGGCCGCCGGATGGATTACGTCGACGGCAACTCGCCGCGGCGCAAGCTCGGAGCCGGCATCTACACCTCGACCGAGTATCCTGCCGAGTTCTTCATCTCCATGCACAACGAGCTGTCCTATTCGGCGCGCTGGCCGGCGCGGCTCGTGTTCTGCTGCGTCACGCCGGCGGCCGCGGGCGGCGAGACGCCGCTTGCCGACAGCCGCCGCATCTTAGCCCGGCTGGATCCGGCGATCGTCGAGCAGTTTCGCGCGCGGGGCGTCGAATACGTGCGCAACCTGCACGGCGGGCGCGGCATGGGACCCTCGTGGCAGACCACCTTCGAAACCGCGGACCGCGCGGCGGTCGAGGGCTTCTGCCGCGAAGGCGGAGTCAGCTGCCGCTGGCTCGACGACGGCGCGCTGCGGCTGTCGCACGTCAGGCCGGCGGTTGCGGCCCATCCGCGGACCGGCGAGGCGGTGTGGTTCAACCAGGCGGACCAGTTCCATCCCTCGACCCATCCCAAGCCGGTCTTCGACGCCATGATGGCCCTGTACAAGGGGCGCGAAGACCGGCTGCCCCAGCAATCCCGGTTCGGCGACGGCGCTCCGATCCCGCTCGCGACGCTCGAGAGCGTGCGCGCCACGATTGCCGGACAGATCCGCTGCTTCCCGTGGCAGGCCGGCGACGTGCTGGTCGTCGACAACATGCTGGTCTGCCACGGCAGGATGCCGTTTCGCGGGCCGCGCAAGATCCTGGTGTCGATGATGGACGTCTAGTGGCCGGTGCGAAGGTGCATGACTCCATCCTCTCGGTCATCGGCGAGACGCCGGTGGTGCCGCTGCGCAAGCTCTTCGACGGCGCCGGCTTCACCGTGTTCGCCAAGCTCGAGATGCTCAATCCGGGCGGCAGCATCAAGGACCGGCCGGCGCGGTTGATCGTCGAGCAGGCGCTGCGCGAGGGACGGATCGGGCCGGGCGCGGTGGTCGTCGAATCGAGCTCAGGCAACATGGGCATCGGCCTGGCCCAGGTGTGCGGCTACCACGGCCTGCGCTTCATCTGCGTCGTCGACGCCAAGACGACCAGCCAGAACGTGGAGGTGCTGCGCGCCTACGGCGCCGAGATCGAGTGCGTCATGGAGCCCGACCCGGAGAGCGGCGAGCTGCTGCAGGCGAGGCTGAACCGCGTCCAGGAGCTGGTGCGGGCGATCCCGGGCGCGTTCTGGCCCAATCAATATCAGAACCGCCACAATCCCGCGGCGCACTACCGCGCCACCGTGCAGGAGCTGGTGGCCCAGCTGCCGGCCCCCATGGATTTCCTGTTCGTCGCCGTCAGCACCTGCGGCACGATCGCCGGCTGCGCCAGCTACCTGCGCGAGCGTGGGATGAAGACCCGCGTCGTCGCCGTCGATCTCGCGGGCAGCCTGATCTTCGGCGACGTCAAGGGTCCGCGCCTGGTTCCCGGCCTCGGCGCGGCGATGAAGCCGCCGCTGCTCGACGGGTCGCTGATCGACCGCTGCGTGCACGTCAGCAATCTCGACTGCGTGGTCGGCTGCCGGCGCCTGGTGGCGCGCGAGGCCATCCTCGCCGGCGGCTCGGCGGGCGGAGTGGTCATGGCCGTGACCAAGCTGCAGCCCGAGATCCAGCGCGGCGCGGTCTGCGCGGTGATCCTCCCTGACCGCGGGGAGCGCTATCTCGACACGATCTACTCCAACCGCTGGGTCGCGGAGCACCTCGGGGACGTCGAGCATCTCTGGGCCGAGGAGCCTGCCTACGCCGGCGAGGCCTAGCGCGGGATACGCCCAGGGCGATCAGAAAGCTCGGCCGCGGTTCTCCGGCGCCCTGCCTTCCGGCCAGCCTGGAACGCCCGCGTCAAGCTGGATCTCCGTGCGCTTGGCGAAACCGCACGCCATCCGCCAGAAGCCGGCGCTGAGCAGGATCTCCACCAGCTCGGCGTGCGCGAAGGCCTGCTCCAGCGTCGCCCAGGTCGAGCGTGAGACTTCAGCGCTCTCGTGCAACTCGTCAGCGAGGCGAAGCACGGCACGATCGGTCGCGCTGTAAACGTGGCAGCTCTGTGGATCACGCACCCCCAGGATCTCCACCTCGGGTATCCCAAGCTCGCGCGCAATGCGCACGTGGTGGCAAAACACATACTCCGAGCCGGTGCGCCAGCCAATCCGGAGGATGATCAGCTCGCGCGTGCGAGCCGGGACCTGATTGCGAAACATCAAGGCCTGGATTCCCTCATGGAAACCGGCTGTAGCCGCTGGGCTGTGCAGCAGAGCACGAAACACGTGCGCCGTGGCCAACGGACGGTCGATGCCGAGTTCCTCGCCGAGCCGAGCCGCTTCGTCAATAGGTACCAAAGGGAACATTGCCAATTTCCTCCCAGTTGCCGCCGTCCGCTCCCGGACCGCTTCCCGCGGTCGTGCGGCCGGAGCGGAAAAACGAGGTGCGGTCCAGCACCTGCTCCTGGAACTGCTCGAGGTAGAGGTAGATCACCGGCGTCACGTAAAGGGTGATCAGCTGCGACACCACCAGGCCGCCGACCACGACCAGCCCGAGCGGCCGGCGCGACGCGCCGTCGCCGCCGTAGCCCCACGCGATCGGCAGCGCGCCGAAGACGGCGGCCAGGGTGGTCATCAGGATCGGGCGGAAGCGGTCCATGCTGGCATCGTGGATCGCCCGCTCGGCGGGCTCGCCGGCGGCGACGCGCTGGCGGGCGAAGTCGACGATCATGATGCCGTTCTTCTTCACGATCCCCATCAGCATGAACATGCCGATGTAGGCGTAGAGCGACGCCTCGCCGCCGAACAGCATCAGCGTCAGCAGGCCGCCGACCAGCGCCGTCGGCAGCGTCGAGAGCACGGTCACGGGATGCAGGTAGCTCTCGTAGAGGATGGCGAGGATGACGTACATGACGAACACGGCGAGCACCATGAGGATGGTCAAGCTCGAGACCGTGCTGCGGAAGGTGAGGGCCTCGCCCAGCAAGCTGGCGCGGATGCTCGGCGGCACCACCTCGGCGGCGGTCTTGGTGATGAAGTCGGTGGCGTCGCCGATCGCCACGCCGGGCTTCAAGTTGAAGAACAGCGTGACGCTGGTGAACTGGTTGATGTGGTTCACCGCCTGCGGGCCCAGCGAGGTCTTGGCGGTGACCAGCGCCCGTAGCGGCACCAAGTTCCTGCCGTCGTCGGACTTGATGTAGAGCAGCGAGAGGTCGCCGGCGCTGCTGCGCTCGGCGTCCTTGACCTCCAGGATGACCTGGTACTGGTCGGCTGGTTGCTTGATCAGATAGAGGTAGCTCTGCGAGTAGGCGTTGCGCAGCAGCGCCAGGATGCGCGCCGCGGAGACGCCGTACATCTTCGCCTGGTCCCGCCGCAGCTCGACGTCGAGCCGCGGCGTGTTGGCGAAATGATCCGAGGAGAGGGTGGCGAAGCCGGGGTAGCTCTCGAGCCTGGCCATGAGCCTGCCGGCCGTCTCGTACACCTGCGCCGGGTTGACCCCCGACAGCGAGTAGGCGTAATGCCCCTGGTTCTGGCTGGTGGCGCCGGTCGAGATCTCGAGCACCGGGTAGGGGCGCAGGAACGGCAAGGCGCCGGGGATGGCGGCGAGCCTGCCCATGAGCTGTCCCGCCACCTGCTGGATCGGCGGCCGGCCCTTGGGCGGATCGATGAAGATGGAGAAGCGCACCAGGTTCGAGGCGAGGAACTGGTTGCCGGTCACGGAGAAGGCCGCCCAGACGTTCGGGCTCTGCCGCAGGACCTCGTTGGCTCGCCTTTGCAGCGCCTTCATCTCCGCGGGCGAGGAGCCCTCGCGGCCGATGATGACGCCGCCAATGGCGCTGCTGTCGCCGATCGGCAGGAAGGCCTTGGGCACGATCACCAGCAGCCACACCGTGCCGGCGAGGCAGACGATCCAGGTCAGCGCGGCCACCCAGCGGTGCCGCAGGAACCACCAGAGCGATCTGCCGTAGCCGGCGAGCACCCGCCGCTCCAAGCCGCCGACGGCACGCTCCATCCAGGGGCGCGCCGCGCCGTCGCCGCGTGGCGCCAGCAACCGCGCGCAGAGGAGCGGCGTGAGCGTCAGCGACACCAGGCCCGAAGCGAGGATCGAGATCACGATGGTGACGGCGAACTCGCGGAAGATGCGGCCGATGAGCCCGGACATGAAGACCATCGGCAGGAACACCGCGGCGAGCGAGATGGTCATGGCGACGATGGTGAAGCTGATCTCCCTGGCGCTCCCCAGCGCCGCCTCGAGCGCCCGCTCCCCGCGCTCCATCCGCCGCACCGTGTTCTCCAGGAAGACGATGGCGTCGTCGACCAGGAAGCCGATGGCCAGCGTGAGCGCCATCAGCGACAGGTTGTCGAGGCTGTAGCCGAGCATCCGCATCGCCACGAAGGTGATCAGCAGCGACAGCGGCAGGGCCGCCGCCGGGATGAGCGTGTCTCGCGCCCGCCCCAGGAACAGGAAGATCACGGCGACGACCAGCACGAAGGCGATGACCAGCGTCTGCTGCACCTCGCCGATGGCGCGGACGATGGACCACGAGAAATCCCAGACGGTCGTCAAGCGCACCGAGGCCGGGAGCTCGGCGCTGATCGCCGGCAGCAGCTCGCTGACGCTGTTGCCCACCTCGACGGCGTTGGCCCCGGCGCGGCGGACGACCGCGATGACGACGGTGGCCGAGGGAACCGGGTGGCCGCGCAGCCAGAAGTACTGGTTGAAGCGCTCGTCCTGGACGCCGTCCCTGGCCTCGGCGACGTCGCGGAGATAGATCGGGGCGCCGCCCTTGCTGCCGACGATCAGGTCGTTGTAGGCCTGGGCGCTGTCGAGCTGGCCCTGCGGATGGAGCAGCAGGGTGCCGGCGGCGCCGTCGAGCTGGCCGGCGCCGATGGTGCTGGTGCCGTTGCGGATCGCTGCCGCCAGGTCGTCGATCGAGATCTGCCGCGCCCACATCGCCCCGGGATCGGCCTTGATGCGCACCGCGGACTTGGAGCCGAACACGTTGACGCGGCTGACGCCGGGCAGGATGCTGAGGCGCTGGCCAACCTGGGTGGTGGCGTAGTCGTAGAGCTGGCCGGGCGTCACCGAGTCGCTGGTCAGCGCCATGTAGACGAGCGGCTGATCGTTGGGGTTGGTCTTGGAATAGGTCGGCGGCGACGGCAGATCCACCGGCAGGCTGCCGGTGGCCTGAGAGATCGCCGTCTGCACGTCGGTGGCGGCGGCGTCGAGGCTCTTTTCGAGTGCGAACTGCAGGGTCATGTTCAGGTGGCCCTGGGTGCTCTGGGAGGTCACCAGCTCGAGGCCGTTGATCTGCATGAATTGCCGCTCGAGCGGGGTGGCGATGTTGGCGGCCACGGTCTCGGGGCTGGCGCCCGGGTAGTCGGCCTGCACCTGGATGACCGGGTAATCCACGGCCGGCAGGTCGTTGACCGCGAGCTGCCGGTAGGCGATCACGCCGAAGAGGATCACGGCGGCGGTCAAGACCGCGGTCATCACCGGCCGGCGGATGAACGGTTCCGAAAGACTCATTGGCTCCTTCCCATGGCGGGCTCTAGGGGGTCGCGACCTCTGCACCCGCCACCACGCCTGCCAGCTGCTTTTCCTGAAGCAGCGCGTTGAACCGCGCCAGGTCCGTGGACAGCAGGTCCGCGAGCGCCTTGCGCCAGCGCGCGGTCTCGTCGTGCAGCAGCCGCCGCACCTCGATCTGGGCGGCCGTCGGCGCGTAGTCGGAGTCCGTCACGCTGCCCAGCAGATACGCGAGCTGCTCGGTCACCTTCTTCGGCCAGCGTAAGGTGTCCTGGCCACGGCCCGTGACCCGCACCTGGAACAGGTTCTCCTCGACGGCGAGGAGCTTCTGGTCCAGCTTCTCGGCTGCCTCCTTGACGTCTTTCGGCCCCTGGTCTCCGAGCCGGACCTGGAGCGCGGCGAGCTGACCGCGCACGCTCTCGATCGTGTTGATGGCGGCGATAGCTTGCTTCAGGTCCACGAGCAGATCCCGGGCCAGCGCATCCTGCGCGCGCAGGTCGGCCTCGCTGCCGCCGGCGCCGGGGTCTTTGAGGAGGGTGAGCGGCTGCGACAGCTCGCGGCCGCCGGCCTCGAGCTTGACCTTGTACTCGCCGATCGGCGCGAGCAGCGCGAGGCGCTCGATGCCGGGCGCGCGCATCCCCTCCGCCCCGACCTTGATGTAGCTGGCGCCGAGCGGGCTGGTGCGCAGCCGCGCCTCGGGCGTCTTGTCGCAGGCGAGGTCCCACCAGGCGCGATTGAGCCCTGCCTTGGCCGGCCCCTTGAACGTGCGCACGACCTTGCCGGCCGCGTCCTCGATCTTGATCTCGATCTCGTCTTGCTGCTCGCCGGTCTGCTTGTTCTTCTCGCCCTTGACGGCGGACGCGAGCCAGTAATTGATCGGCACGCCATCCGGCGGGTTCCAGCCTGCCGCCGGGTCGTTCGCGATCTCGGCGATGAAGTCCGTAAACGCTCTCTCGACGGTGCGGAAGCGATAGGCCGGCCGCGGCGGGAGCAGCTCGGCCTGCCCGGGCTGCGCGGTGGCGCTGCGGCCGAAATGCCGCAGCGCGGTGAGGTCGTCGAGGATCCAGAAGCCGCGGCCGTAGGTGGCCAGCACCAGGTCGCCGAAGCGCTCCTGCACGGCAATGCCGTATACCGGCGCGTGGGGCAGGCCGGCCGACAGCGGCTGCCATCGCCCGCCGTCGTCGAACGAGACGTACAGGCCGTTCTCGGTGCCCAGGTACAGGAGGCCGCGCCGCGCCGGGTCCTCGCGCAGGGCATGCACATAGGACAGCGGGCTGCGCGGGATCCCGCTCACGATCGACGTCCAGGTGCGGCCGTAATCCCTGGTCTTGAACACGAAGGGATCGCCGTTGTCGACCTGGTGCAGGTCGACGGCGACGTAGGCCGCGCCGGCCTCGTAGCGCGACGCCTCGATCGCGGCGACCGGTCCCCACGGCGGCAACCCGGGCAGGTGTGCGGTCAGGTTGGTCCAGGTCTTGCCGCCGTCCCGGGTGAGCTGCAGCTGGCCGTCGTTGGTCCCGGCCCAGATGAGCCCCGGCTTCAGCCGCGACTCCGCAATGGCGAAGACGACGCCCGCGTATTCCACGCCGACGTTGTCGGGAGTGAGGCCGCCCGAGACCTGCTGGCGCGTCTTGTCGTTCAAGGTGAGGTCGGGGCTGATCACCTGCCAGGTGAGGCCGCCGTCGGTGGTCTGGTGGACGTACTGGCTGCCGACGTAGATGCGGTTGTGGTCGTGGGGGGAGAGGGTCAGCGGGAACGTCCAGTTGAAACGGTATTTCAGCTCGGCAGGGGGCCAGCCGGTCGTCGCCCGCGGCCAGACCTCGAGGGTGCGCGTGGTGTTGGTGTGCGCATCCCACCGGGTGACGATCCCACCCAGGCTGCCGGTGCCGGACGAGCTGGACCAGACGACGTCCGGATCCTGTGGATCGGGCGTCGCCCAGCCGCTCTCGCCGCCGCCCACGATGGACCACATGCCGCGGGTGATGAGCGGCTCGTCGGCATTCACGCCCAGCACGCTGTCCAGCGGCGAGTCGGCATTCAACCCCAGCTTGCTGTTGCTCGGGCCGCGAGTGGACGGCCCGTCCTGCCGGTTGCCGTACACCATGTATGGGATCCGGTCGTCGACCGTCACGTGGTAGATCTGCGCGATGGGCAGCTGCACCAGGATCCAGCTGCGCCCTCGGTTGACGCTGATGGACACCCCGCCGTCATGGCTGATGGCGAGCCGGTTGCCATTGAGCGGGTCGATCCAGATGTCGTGATAGTCGCCGTACGGCTCCTCGGCGAGCGACGGGTCGACGATCGTCTTGCCGCCGTCGCGGGTCCTGGCCGAGGCAAAGGTCAGGAAGTAGGCCTCGTCCGGATCGTCCGGCTCGACCGCCATGCGGTTGAAGTAGGCGGTGCGGCCGGCCACCTGGCGGTCGGCAGTCATCAGCGCCCAGTGCTCGCCGGCGTCGTCGGACCGCCAGAGGCGGCCGGCCGGCGTCTGCTTCCCCTTCCAGGGCTGGCCGTCGCCGACCTCGATGAGCGCATAGACGCGATTGGAGTTGGCGCGCGTCATGGCCAGTCCGACCTTGCCCCACGGCTTGGCGGGCAGCCCGTCGCCCTCGAGCTGCTTCCAGGTGAGGCCGCCGTCGGCCGAGCGGTAGAGGCCGCTTCCAGGCCCGCCGCTCTCGCGGCCCCAGGTGTGGAGCTCGAACTGCCAGGTGCCGGCGAAGACCACGCGGGGGTTGTTGGGGTCCATCACGAGGTCGGAGCAGCCGGTCTTCTCGTCGACGAAGAGCGTCTTCGTCCAGCTCTTGCCGCCGTCGGCGGTGCGGAACACGCCGCGGTCGGCCTGCGGTCCGTAGGCGGTGCCGAGCGCGCAGGCCAGGGCGACGCCGGGATCGCGCGGGTCCACGACGATGCGCGCGATGCGGCCCGTCGCTTCCAGCCCGGCGCGCGCCCAGGTCTTGCCGGCGTCGGTGGAGCGGAACATCCCCCAGCCGAGGGAGATGTTGCTGCGGATGAAGGCCTCGCCCGTTCCCGCCCAGACGACGTTGGGATCGGACGGAGCCACGGCCAGGGCGCCGATGGAGGAAACCGGCTGGTCGTCGAAGACGGGCCGCCAGATGACGCCGGCGTCGGTCGTCTTCCAGATGCCGCCGGAGGCCGCACCCGCGTAGTAGACGTTGGGGTCGCCCGGGACTCCCGCCACGGCAGAGACCCGGTTCCCTATCGGCCCGATGTAGCGGAACCTGAGGGCGGCGAAGGGGTCGGACGGGGCGGCCGGGGAGCCTGAGGGCGCCGCCGGTTTCTCCGCCTTGTTCGCAGCGAGGAGAGTGGGACACAAGAGCAACGCGAGCGCAAACGTCAACTGCTTCACCAGGTTCCCTCCTTGGGTCGAGCTGTCGAAGGCTGTCCGCCTCCGCGTGGGCCGCATGGGCTCATGTTCCACGGCCTGTGCCAGGCTGCGCGGCCGCCGGCTGCGAGGCGCTAAATGAATGGGACGACGCTGCTTATGAGGCGAGACCGGCCGTCGGCGCGGCCTCCGTCAGGTGCTCGGAAATCAGGACAGGTGTCAGAAATCGGGACAGCGCAATGCGCGACGCGCGACGCGCGCGACGACCGCGGCGGGGCGGGCTGCGGGGACCAGGATCAGTGCACTGCAGGATCGGCGGCGCCGGGCCGCGAGGCGAGGGCCGGTGCCGGCTCGATGCCGTACTTCCGGAGCTTGTAGTACAGCTGCGAGCGCGAGATACCGAGCAGGCGCGCGGCCTGTGAACGGTTGTTGCGGGCCTCCTGCAGCGCGTTGGCAATCAGGTCGCGTTCCACCGTCTGGAGGGTGCCGTCGAGGCGTTGCCCGGCGGCGATCCTGCCGCCAGCGGCGCCGCCTTCCCGCTGGCCGGGTCCCAGGCCGGCCGGCAGGTGGTCGACCGTGATCAGGCCGCCGTCGCACAGGATCGAGGCTCGCTCGAGGACGTTGCGCAGCTCGCGGACGTTGCCGGGCCAGCGATGGGACTGCAGCGCCTCGTGGGCCTGCCGCGAGATGCCGGCGGCGGGCCGGCCGACGGCGGGTCCGATCTCCTCGAGGAAGGCCGCGGCGAGCGGCAGGATGTCCTCGGGCCGCTCGCGCAACGGCGGCAGCCGGATCTCGAAGACGCGCAGCCGGTAGTACAGGTCCTCGCGGAACTGGCCTCGCGCCAGCGCCTCCTCGAGCTCGCGGTTGGTGGCCGCGAGCACGCGCACGTTGGCCTTGAGCGGACGGGTGCCTCCGAGGCGCTGGAACTCGCGCTCCTGCAGCACGCGCAGCAGCTTGGCCTGGATCGCCGGGCTCATCTCCGCCACCTCGTCGAGGAACAGCACGCCGCCGGCAGCTTGCTCGATGCGGCCCGGGTGTAGGCTCATCGCGCCGGTGAAGGCCCCTTTCTCATGGCCGAAGAGCTCCGACTCGAGCAGCGTGTCCGGCAGGGCCGCGCAGTTGAGCGCCACGAAAGGACCGCGGGCACGCGGCGAGCCGCGGTGGATGAAGCGGGCCACGACCTCCTTGCCGGTGCCCGATTCGCCGGTGAGCAGGACCGTGGTCTCGGTGGGCGCCACCTTCGCCGCCAGGGTGAGCACGTCGTGCCACCGCTTCGACTCGCCGATGACGCGGCGGCAGCCGCGGGTCGTCTCCAGCTCCTGCTTGAGCGCCTCGACCCGCTCCTCGAGCTGGGCGGCGCTCTCCCGCGCCTCGGCGGCCCGGAGCTCCTCCAGGGCCAGGCGTTGATGGGAGAGCGCGAGGCTCATGTGATCAGCCACCCGCCGCGCCACCGCCACGTCCTCGGGCGAGTACTTGCCCGGGGTCTTGGAGATGAAGCAGAGCTCGCGGGCAAGGCCGCCGTCGAGCCGCAGCGGGATGCGGAGAACCGAACGTGCACCGGCCTCGACGTCCGGGAGCACCAGCTCGTCGCCGTTGTCTCCCGGTTGGTGCTTGCCTGAGGCGCTCCTCGCCCGGGGCAGGCCGGGAACCGGCGCGCCGGTGACGGCGTCGACCGTGAGCAGGCGCCGGTCCGCACCGTAGGAGACGAGCGCCAGCCGGTCGTGGGGCAGGACCGGCTGCACCACCGCCGAGACCTGGTGGAAGATCTGCCTCACGTCGAGGACGGGAGCAAGGGTCAGCAGCAGCTCGTCAAGGACCTCCAGGCGCCGGCGGCGCTCCGAGTCCAGGCCCCACAGGCGCTCGTGCTCGAGAGCGAGGCCCACCAGATCGGCGATGGGACGAAGGGTGGCCTCATGCTCGGCGGTGAACGTGCCCGGCCGGCGGGAGCCCAGCCACACGAAGCCGGCGGTTTCCTTGCCGCGGAAAATGGGCGTGACCAGGCTCGAGCGAAATCCGTGCTCGATCACCCGGCGGTCGATGGCGAAGGCTGGCTCGAGCACCAGCGCCAGGTCGTCGATGCGCTGGGCACAATGCCAGGGCGGGAGGAGCGCCGGCGAGAAGTCGGCGAAGCTGATCGTCCGGGGTCCTCCGGGCACGCCGCCGGCGAACGAGTAGAGCGTGAGCGAGTCCGGGCCCTCGAGGAGCTCGACGTTGATGTGCTCGAAGGGGAGAACGGCAGCGGCGGCCTCGGCCACGCGCGCGAAGACCTCCTTGAGCTCGAGCGTCGTCGCGACGGCCGCGGCGATGCTGCTGAGGGCCGAGACCAGAGGGTTAGACGTCATCGTCTCATTCTAGCGTACGGGTTTCTCGCCTTCGGCACCGGGACCCGCGAAGCCCGCGAAGCCTCGCGAAGCTCGCGGCGCTCGCCGCGGCCGCCGTCAGGCACGCGGCGAAAAGCTCCACGTCGACCGACCGGGAAGCTCTTGTGTTCAGTACATAGATAGTCTATGCTTAATTCCACGAGGCCCAGAGCACCGCGGCTGCTCAGAACGCGGTAGGAGGCTCCGCCATGGTCCATGCCACAGCACCTGCGGCTCCACGTTGTGACCTGCAGTCACGCCGGTGCCCGCCGCTCGTAGCGCGAGGGCGACGCCTGGGAGTCCTCGCCCTGCTCGCCCTGGCCGGCCTCGTCGGTCTCGTCGGTCTCGCCACGGACGCGACCGCCGCCCCGCACCTGGTGGCCAACCTCAATACGGGTCCGGCGGGGGACGTTCTCTACGAGATGCTCCTGGGTGTCGAGCACGACGGGATCACCTACTTCTCGGCCTCCGACCCGCAGCACGGGCGGGAGCTGTGGCGGACCGACGGGACCGCCCAAGGGACCTATCGGCTGACCGACCTTTGCCCCGGCACTTGCGATTCCGGAGCCTCGCCGCTGGCCTTCCTGTCGGGCTTTCTCATCTTTGCCGCGGGCGACGGCGACCGCCAGGGCGAGCTGTGGCGCACCGACGGAGTCCCCGGTCATGAGACTCTCGTCAAGGAGCTCTGTCCGGGACTTTGCCAGGTGGCAGTTGTCGACGGCCTGGTATGGAAGGGGGATCTCTGGCTGCTGGTGCGCCGGGAGGCGCATGCCCCGATGCTGTGGCGCACCGACGGGACCCCGCGCGGCACGCGGCAGGTCGCGGACTTCTGTGCCGATCTCGGCCTCTGCGGCTTCGGACGGTTCTCCGGCGAGGTGTTCATCGGAACGGCCGCCGCCGGCGACGCACTGCTGCTGAGCACGGCGACCGACTATGCCGACTCGCTCGTGCGCACCGACGGCACGCGCGAGGGAACGGTGAGGCTGCACCGCTTCGCGCAACTCGCCACCATCTCCGGCGCGCGATTGCAGGATGCGACCAGGGCGGGGGCAGCGGTCGCCGGACAAGCGGCTGCCTCCGGCCCCCTCTTCTTTGTCGATGGCACGCAACTGTGGGTCAGCGACGGGACCCTTGCCGGCACCCATTTCGTTCGCGACCTCGCCGGGCTCGTCGCGGATCCCTCCTTCCTGTACTTCGAGAGCTGGGAGGTCGTCGACGGTGCCTTCTATGCCGTCGACTCCTCTGGCGACTGGCTGCGCTCGGATGGAACGGCTGCGGGAACCGTCGTGCTGGCCAAGGTGCCGAGCGGTTTCCGCCCGATCATCTGCCACCTCGGCTCCGTTGTCTATGCGGTCACGACCGGCGGGATCTGGCGCACCGGAGGGACTCCCGAGACGACGGCGCTGGTCGTTCCATTGGCGATCGGTGACGTCGAGGAGGTCATCGAGCAGCCCGACCGCCTTTTCATTCAGGGATACCCCGATCTCCTGATCAGCGACGGCACCGCCTCCGGCACGCGCCGCATTCGCTTGCCGGGAGCGCCCATGCCGGACGAGTACACCCTCGCCCCGTTGCTCGACGGTGCGACCTTTGCGAGCGGCGGCAACCTGCTGTGGCGCATCGACGCCGCCGCGCGGTCCGTCAATCTCCTCCGCGATTTCGAACCGGCCGACGGATCTTCCGGTCCGCACGGACAAGTCCTTTTTGGCGGTGAGCTCTTCTTCTTTGCCCAAACCTCGCCCGCCGGCGAGCAGCTGTTGGCAACGGACGGGACGCTGGCAGGCACCCGGCTCGTCGGCGCGGCTGCCCTCGGCACCTTTGGCGAGCGGGGCGGGGCGGCGTCCCCCCTCGGCACCGCGGGAGCCCACCTCTTCTTCAACGCCGGCGGCCGCTTCTGGGCGACCGACGGCACCGACCGCGGTACGCGAAGCCTCGGCGGCCGCCGTCTCGCCTCGGGTCTCCCCATCGCCGCCATCGACGGCCGCCTGATCTTCTCCGGGTCGCCGCCGAGCTTCGGCGAATGCGGCCTCGTCGACACCGAGCCGTGGATCAGCGACGGAGCGCCGGCGCACACGCGCCAGATCCTCGAGCTGAACCCCTTTATCGGCCCGGGCGGCGGTTCGCAATGCGATGGCTTGCCGCTGCCGTCCGATCCGGGCCCGGGGGTGTCCCTGGGGGGGTCCGTTCTCTTCGCCGCCGACGACCTCATCCATGGCAGGGAGCTCTTCCTCACCGACGGCACCGCCGCCGGTACCCGCCTGGTGGCCGACATCAACCCCGCCACCATGCCCAACGACGTGACCGAGGACCAAAAGCCGGCGCTGATCGGGGTGGGCTCGAACCCGACCGACTTCGTCCGTTTCGGCAGCGGCGCCTTCTTCGTGGCCAATGACGGCACGAGCGGCCGCCAGCTGTGGTTCTCGAATGGCAGGCGGCGAGGCACCTATCGCGTCGTCGATCAGGGCGCGGCGCCGTACGACTCGGCTCCCCACGATCTCGTCATCTTCCAGGGCGCGCTCTACTTCATCGCCGCCCACGACGACGGCGAGGCGCTCTTCCGCAGCGACGGCACCAGCGACGGGACGGTGCTGGTCGACGATCTCGTGCTCGGCGGAGAGCCTTCCTTTGCGCACGCCCTCACCGTGACGGACGGGTCGCTGTTCTTCGTCGCCTTCAACGAGACCACCGGCTCGGAGCTCTGGGTCAGCCGGGGAACCACCGGGAGCACCCACCTGGTCGTCGACTTGCGCCCCGGCTTGCTCGGCTCCGTCCCGCAGAACCTGACCGCGGTTGGCGGAGTGCTCGTCTTCGCCGCCGCCGACGGCATCTCCGGGCTCGAGCCCTGGCGCAGCGACGGCACCGCCGCGGGCACGTTCCGCCTGGGCGACATCGCGGCCGGCCCGGCCGCGAGCAGTCCGGGGCCCTTCAGCGTGGTCGGCGAGCAGGTGCTCTTCTGGGCCGACGACGGGATCCACGGCCGGGAGCTCTGGGCGCTTCCCGTGGCCGACGTGCGCGGCGAGCATCCCTGACCCGGGACCCGGCTACCTACCGGCATCGGCTCGGGATCACGCCGGCTCGGCGAGGCCGCGGACCTCGACGGTCGAGTAGCCTTGGTGCTTGATGACGATCACCTGCTGGGCGAATTCGTCTCGCAGCTCCGGGATGTGGGTGATGACGCCGACCATCCGGCCGCCGATGCGCAGGTTCTGGAGGGTCTCGGAGACGAGAGATAGAGTGTCGGGATCGAGGGTGCCGAAGCCTTCGTCGATGAAGAGGCTGTCGAGGTTGACCGCGCCGACGGCGCGTTGCACCTGGTCGCTCAGCTCCAGGGCAAGGGCCAGGGAGGTCAGGAAGGTCTCGCCGCCGCTCAAGGTGTCGCTGATCCGCGTCTCGTCGGCGTTGTCGTGGTCGACGACCCGGATCGCGTCGTCGTTGAAGCGCAGGGAGTAGCGCTCTTCGGTCAGGGTCAGGAGCCGGGCGGAGGCGCCCCGCACCAGCTCGGTGAATACCTCCTGCAGCAGGTACGCCTGGAAGCGGTCGTTGCGCAGGTCCGCGGCCAGGAGCTCGTGCACATGCAGAGCAGCCTCTTCGCGGCGCAGCTCTTCGCGCAGCTCCTGCAAGCGTTCGAGGCGCTCTCTGGCGCGCCTGATCTGCTCCTCGAGCCTCTTTTCCCGGCCGAGCGCGGTCTCGACCTCGGCGGTGGCATTGACCGCGAGCTTCTCGACCGCCGCCAGCTGCTGGTCGGAGACTCGCTCATCCCCGAGCTCGGCGCCGAGCTCGGCGAGCCGCGCGTCGGCGGCGTGGGCGTCCTGCAGGTGGCGCTGGACCTGCTCCTCGAGGCGGTTGACGGTGGCCTTGTCGAGCAAGGCCTTGCGGATGGCGGCCTCGTTTTCGAAGCCGGCGCGCTCGATCTCCTGGTCCCGGCTCTGCGCTCTCTTCAGGGCGGCTTCCAGAGCTGTCAGGGCGGATTCGGCGGTGAGCCGTTGCGCCTCCTCGGCGGTCGCCAGACGGTTCCGGGCGCTCGCCGCCGCTTCTGCAGCCGCCTTCAGGTTGGCTTCTATCTGCCGGATCTGCTCCTCCAAGGCGCCAGCCTCGGCGGCCGGGTCGGCAGAGCGGGTGACGGCACGGACCGCGGCCTGCAACGCTTGCAGCCGCCGCAGGCCCGCGCGGCGCTCCTTTTCCAGCCGCATCAGCAAGGTTTTCTTCTCGCCGAGCCGCTCCCGGGCCGTGGTCTCCGCGGCCATGGCCTTCTCGCGGGCTCCTTCAGCCGCGGCCTGCTGCGCCTGTGCGTCGGCGTTCACCTTGCGGCTCTTGGCCAGCGCCGCGATCCGTCTCTCGATCCAGGCCTCGATCACGCCGCCGCCTTGCGGAGCACGGGCGTCGAGTGTCTGAAAGATCGCTGCCTCGGCGGCCGCCACGCCGGCCTCTATCTCGGCGCAGCGCGCCTCCAGCTCGGAGAGCCCTTGGCGCGCCGCGAGCAGCTGCGCCTCTTCCCCGGTGAGCGCCGCCTCGCTGCGCCGAGCGAGCGCTTCGGCGTCCGCGCGCTTGTCGCGTGCGGCCCGGTACGCGGCCCTGGCCGCTTCGACCTCAGGCGCCAGCTGGATCGCCGGCGGGGTGTCCACGAGCTGCTCGCACACGGGACAGCGTTGGCCGGGCAGCAGCTTCTCGCGCAGGTGATTGGCCTCGTTGAGACTGACGGCGAGATGCAGCGCCTCCTCGGCCGCCTCGAAGCCGCGCTTCGCCTTCGCCGCGGTCCTCCTGGCCGACTCGACGCGCTTTTTCAGCAAGGCGACCTCCCGGGCATGCTCGGTCGCCGCCTCGAGCTTGCGGGCGAGCTCGGCCCTACGCTCCGCCGCGGCCCTGCGGGCAGCGCCCAGCTCGACGGCGCGGTCGCGCTCGGTCTGCAACAGCTCGTCCAGCTCCGGATCGTAACCGGAGGCCGCGGCGGCCTGCCGCGCGGCATGGACGGCACCTTCCTGTTTTGCTTGCGCCGCGAGCGCCGATTCGACCGCCGCCGCGAGCGCGGTCCGTTGGTCCTTCAGGGCCGCAGCCTCCTGCGTCTGCCGGTCGAGCGTCGCCGCGAGCTGCTCTTGCTCGGGGAGGCGTCCGATCACCTGGTGGAGGCGACCGACCTGCACCCGCAGCATCTGGATCGTCTTGCCGGCCCTCTCCGCTGCCTCGAGCGCGCCGGCCTTCGCCTGCCATTCCTGCTGCGCGACGTCTTTGCGGGCCTTCGCTTCCTCCGCCGCATGGGTCGCCGTCTTCGCGGCGCCGAAGGCGCGCGCCGCTTCGTCGAGCAAAGGCAACAGGGGCGCCGCACGCGCCGCCGCTTCGATCCTCGCCTGCTCGACCTTCACCTGTTTCGCCTGCTTCTGCAAGGCGACCCGCCTGGTCTCGACCTGGCGCAGCTCCCGGGTCTTCGCGTGCAGGCTCTGCGCCCGGGCAAGCGCAACCTGGATCACGTCCCGCCGCTGCCGCAACGTTGCGAGCGATTCGACGACCTCGGCCTGCTCTGCCACCAGACCGGCTACCGCCGACTCGTCGAGTCCCGCATATTCGTCCGTCAAGAGCTTGCGCAGCGAATCGACGGCGACCTTCTCGAGGGCGGACAGACGCTGTGCCTGCTCACGCATCCGCTCGTACACGTCGAGCCGCAGCAACGTGCGCAGCATGCTGCGCCGGTCCCGCGGCGGCGCCTTGAGGAAGCGGGCGAACTCGCCCTGCGGCAGCACCACGGCCTGCATGAACGCGGCGGCGCCGAGTCCGAGGATCTGAACCACCCGGTCGGTCGCGGTTCGCACCTGGTCCGCCAGGCTGCGAAAGGAGCCGCTTGCGTCCCGCTCCTCCAGACGGACCATCTGCACGCCATTGCGCCTGAGGACGCGGGTGATGCGGTAGCGGCTCGCGCCGACGTCGAAATCCAGCACCACGGTGACCCGGTCCCGCGCCGCCGAGATCATTTCGGTCCGGCTCTGGAAGTTGACCCGAGGGATCTCACCATAGAGCGCGAAGATGATCGCATCGAGCAAAGTCGACTTGCCGGCCCCGGTCGGCCCTGAAATGGCGAACAGCTCCAGCAAGCGGAAGTCGATCTGCTGCCTTTCCCGGAAGCAGGCGAGCCCCTCGACGGCGAGGTGGACGGGGCGCAACGCTCAGAGTCCCGATCGGCTGATTCGCAAGGTATTCATTCGCCCTGCGGCCCCTGGGGGGGAAGAGCCACACTGGCCACTAAAGCTGGTCTTCTCCGGATGCCTGGTCATAGAGGTCCTGAAACGTATCCAGGACGGCCAGGTCCGCCGCTTGCGCATGCTCGCGGAAGTGATAGGCGGCGTAATGGCCAACCGGCGGCAGCCCGGTTTCCAGCCGGCTCTCTGCCGGTTCCTCGACCTCGGGGAGCTCGGCGCGCACGACCAGCACGTTGGGAAGCAGGTCACGGACCTTGCGGTTGAGATCGGGATCGGCTTTCGTCAGCGGCACGGTTACGCGTATCCAACCCTTGCGGTATCGGTCCGCGGCCGCCTCCAGCTCCGCCAGCGAGGCGCGCAGGTCGATGAGCGGCAGCCCCCCCTCGTAAGGCACCTTCTCGACCATGCCGGGCTTGCCGAGCCTCCCGGGCGAGGCCGTGATGACGTTGAAGGTCTTTTCCTCCCCGGCCTCGCCGAAGTCCAGCTGGATCAGCGATCCGGCGTAGTAGGCGGGCACCCCCACGTCGACCTGCTGCGGCTTGTGCAGGTGACCGAGGGCGACGTAGCTCGCCGCCGACGGCAGTGCCTGCGGCGAGGCCGCCCAATCCTCCGCGATGTGCACGCGGCGCTCCGATTCGCCGAACAGGGCGCCCTCGAGGTGAGTGTGCGCCATGAAGAGATTGACGGCGTCCCGCCGAAAGGCGCCACTCAGATCGCGCACGGCGAGCTCGAACATGCGCGCATATTTTCGGCGCGCGGCCTCCTCGTCGCCCGCGAGGTCGAGCGCCGACACCCAGGCGCCCGGGGATGCGAACGGCAGCGCCGCGACCACCGCCTTCTCGCCGCGATGCGTCTCGACGACGAAGCTCCCACCCCGCGCGGCGCTGCGTGGGCGGCCGACGATCTTGACGTTGACGAGCTCGGTGAGCAACGAGCGCGCATCCAGGCGCGCCGGATCGTCGTGGTTGCCGGCGATGACCAGCATGTGCGCGCCGGCCCGGCCCACGCGCACCAGGAACCGGTTCACCAGCTGCTCCGCTTCCGCCGGCGGGTTGCGGCTCTCGAACACGTCCCCGCTGTGGAGGACGAGGTCGATCGATTCCCTCTCGACGAAAGCCGCCAGGTGTTCGAGCACCGCCTCCAGCTCGTCGAGGCGCTGGAGCCCCTTCCAGCGGCGGCCCGCGTGCCAGTCGCTGGTGTGGACGATCCTCACGGTTGGCGTCTCGGGTGTGGCTCCCTCCAAGGAGCCTATCGAGAAGTATATAAGACTGATGGCCGCGTTCTCGCGCGCGCCGAGCGGACCTGGACTTCCTCGTCGCGGTGGCAGACCGCCAACCCGCTGCGGCCATCAAACCTTCGCCGCGAAGGGCCGTAGTAGAGTGCCAGGGCCATGGACGCGCTTTGGCAAGATCTCCGCTTCGGCGTGCGCATGCTGCGGCGCAGCCCGCTGACCACCGGCCTGGCGCTGCTCACCCTGGCGCTCGGCATCGGCGCCAACGCCGCCATCTTCAGCGTCGTCGACGGCGTGCTGCTGCAACCGCTGCCGGTGCCGCACCCCGAGCGCCTGATCCGGGTCATCGACACCAATCCCGGGAAGGACCTGCCTCGCTTCGGCTCCTCGGCGCCCAACTTCCGCGACTGGCGCGAGCAGAGCCGCGCCTTCGAGAGTCTCGCCGCCTTCCACCCCAACACCTACAACCTGAGCGCGGCGGGCACGCCGGAGACGCTGGCCGCTGGCAATGTGACCTGGGAGTTCTTTCGCGTGCTGGGGGTGAGGCCGGCGCTCGGGCGCTTCTTCCGCCCCGAGGAGGATCGCCCCGGCGCCGCGCGGGTGGCCGTCCTGTCCAACGCGCTGTGGCGCAGCCGCTTCGGCGGTGAGCGTGGCGTCCTTGGCCGTCGTGTGCTGCTGGACGGCCACGCTCATACGGTCATCGGAGTGGCGCCAACGGCCGCCGCGGCCCTCTCGCCGGAGATCGCGGTCTGGGTGCCGCTGGCCGCCGACTACCAGCAATGGCGTTCCGGCCGCCACCTGCGCGTCTTCGGCAGGCTGCGCGCGGGCACCGGCCTGGCGCGGGCGCAGGCGGAGATGTCGGCGATCGCCGCCCGGCTCGAGCGCCAGTACCCCGCCGACAACCTGGGCTGGGGAGTCCGGTTGCGGCCGCTGCACGAGGAGATGGTCGAGCGCATCAGGCCCGCTCTCGTGCTGCTGCGGCTCGCGGTCGGGGCGGTGCTGCTGATCGCCTGCGCCAACGTGGCGAGCCTGATGCTGGCGCGCCTGGCCGCCCGCGAGCGGGAGATCGCGGTGCGCTCGGCGCTGGGGGCGGGGCGCGGCCGCTTGGCGCGGCAGATCGTGGTCGAGAGCGTGGTGCTGTTCGCCGCCGGCGGCGCCCTCGGGCTGCTGCTGGCCGCCTGGGGCACGCCGGCGCTGGTGACGCTCTATGGTGGCGCGATCCCGCGGGCGGAGGCGACCGGCGTCGATGGCCGAGTGCTCGCCTTTTCCCTGCTCCTCACCTTCGGCGCGGGCCTGCTGGTCGGCCTGGTGCCGGCATTCGGCCAGCTGCTCGGCAACGACCGCCATCGCGCGCTCAAGGAGGGGGGGCGAGCGCTGGCGGGAAGCCGCGGCGGGCGGCGGCTGCGCCGCCTGCTGGTGCTGGCGGAGGTCGCCCTGGCCCTGACGCTCCTGGTTGCGGCGGGCCTGCTGCTGCGCAGCTTCGCCCGCCTGCAAGCGGTCGATCCGGGCTTCGCGGCGGGCGGCGTGCTGGGCGTTACCCTGTCGCTCCCCGAGGCGACCTACGGGGAAAACGCCTTGCCGAGGCGGGTCGCCTTCCAGCGCCAGGCGCTCGCCCGCGTCCGCGCGCTGCCGGGCGTCACCGCCGCGGCCACCGTCTATCCGCTGCCGTTCTCGGGTCGCGACTACTTCGACTCCTTCTTCGTCGAAGGGCGCCCGCGCCCGTCCTCTGCCGACCTGCTGCCGGTCGCGGTCAGCGCCGTCAGCCCGGGCTATTTCCAGACCCTGCGGATCCCGCTGCTGCACGGCCGGGAGTTCGGCGAGCACGACGATGCCGCCAGCCCGCCGGTGGCGGTCGTCAGCCGGGCCCTCGCCGTCAGGTCCTGGCCGGGAGAGGACCCGATCGGGCGACGCATCTCTTTCGACCTCAAGGCACCCGAGAGCAGCCGCCGCTGGTGGACGGTGGTGGGCGTGGTGGAGGACGTGCGCTCCAGGTCTCTCGGCCTGGAACCGGAGGGCAGTGTCTACCGCTGCCAGCTGCAGTGGCCGCAGTGGGACTTTTGGCTGGTGGCGCGCACGCCCGGCAACCCCGGCTCGCTGGCGGCGCCGGTGCGCAGGTCGTTGCAGGCGATCGACCCCGACCTGCCGCTCGACCGCATCCAGACCTTGCGCGAGCTGGTGGACCGCTCGCTCGCCGAGCGCCGGGTGAGGACGCTGCTGCTGAGCCTCTTCGGCGGCCTGGCGCTGATCCTGGCGGCGGTCGGCATCTACGGGCTGATCAGCGACTCGGTCACCCAGCGCACCCACGAGATCGGCATCCGCGTCGCGCTGGGTGCCGGGCGCGCCCAGGTGCTGGGGCTGGTGCTGCGCCAGGGGATGGGCCTGGTCGGCGCCGGCCTGGCCGCGGGCCTGGCCGGCTCGTGGCTCGCCGCCCGCCTGCTCGCGGACCAGCTCTTCCAGGTGAGCGCCGCCGACCCGCTCACCTTCGCTGCAATGGTGCTGGTGCTGGCAGCGGTGGCGCTGGTCGCCAATTGGGTGCCGGCGCAGCGCGCCACCGAGGTCGATCCGCTCGAGGCGCTGCGCGCCGAGTAGGAGGCCGCGTCGCGCTACGGGGCCGGCGGGTTCTTGACCGGCGGCTGGTCGGGAATCGAGGGCCCCGGCGAGTCGAACAGCGCATTGAGCACGCCGGCGAGGCGGACCCCGGCCTGGAGGAGGCGCCGCTTGACGAGCGGAGCCTGCTGGTAGGCATAGAGGTACTCGAGCTTCTTGTCGCCGATCTCGTAGACTCGTGCCCGCACCGCCATCGACTCCTTGATCCAGTCGAGGACGCCCGTGCTTTGCCAGGTCCTGATCTCGGTCTGGGTCGGATGATCGACCATCTCGGCGAGCTCGGAAAACGAGAGCTTCTCCGACTCGATGATCTTCTCGTCCCAGACCGCGTGCAGGTTCGTGCTCTCGCCGAACCAGGTCACCTGGATGGCATTGCCGCCGCGATCGTCACGCCGCCCGACGTGTAGAGGCTGGTGCGCGTCGCCGACGAAGTGAACGAGGAAACGCAGCGCCTCGATCTTCTTGCCCGCCTCCGCCCGGGGGTCTTGCAGCACCCGGGTGAAGCGCCCGATCGCCTCCACCACGTCGCCGCCGGGGCTCTTCGGCGCCGTCTCATAGCTCTCGTTGTCGTCGAGGCTGACGAAGTGCCAGGGCTTGGCCTGGTCCCAGGCAGGATCGGAGCGGATCTCGTCGGGCCAGGTGGAGGCCTGGACGAGGCTCTCGGAACCGAGGATGCCGGCCACCCCGCGCGCCGCCGCCGCGGAAAGATGGCGCTCCGCGATGCGCCCCACCACCCGGTGGCCGGTCGGTCCCCAGGCGAGGGCGGAATGAGGCCGCAACGCGAGCAGGAGCGACAAAGCGGCAACACAGCGTGTGCTCATGGCCTCCTCGTCCGCGAGAACGAACGCGCCGGCAGGATTATATAGCTCGTGCTCAGGCGCGAGAGCATCCTGAATCTGGAACCGGCCGCTTCTGCGTCGCCGGGACGGCAGGCATCTCACCGGGTCCATTTGGGCAAGGCTGCTCATGGAGTGCTGACGCCACCGACGTGGAAACAGCGCCAGCCGATGCCGATGGCGACCATTGCGCCGACGCCGAGAGAGGTGGCCGCGACCACGAGGCCGCCGCCGGACGGCAGCGCCCCGAGCAACCATAGTGCCGCGGACGCAGCACCGCCGAACGCCAAACCGGCGGCCAGCGCCATCACAACCTGGCAGCGCCGCGGCCGGCACCTTGCGAGCCACCAAACACCCGCCGCCAAGGTAGCGATGGCCACGGCGGCTTCGGCGAGAAGGCCCGGCAAGGGGTGCAAGGCTACGACCACGACCAGGAGGGCGAGAAGGGCCGCAAAGACCCATGCGCGGCACCCGCAACGCTGCGCTGCTCGATCTCGGCCGCCGGCGGGGCCGGCTGCGCCAGGGTCGCCGCCGAGGCTCACGAGCCGCGAGGCCAGCACCGCCAGGTAGCGGTCGAAGACCGGACGCCAGCGGTCGGTCGGCGCGATGCTGGAGCCGATCTCACGCAGCACGACGAACGAACGCTGGGCCAAAGGCAAGATGAGCGGGGCACGGCTCACCGGAATGGTGAGCTCGAAGCTCGCGACGAAGCTGCGGTTGCGCCCGGAGATTTGATGTGCCGTTACGCGGTAGGTCTCGCCGGCGCGCACCGTCGGCGGGAGCTGGATGGTAAGCAGACCGGCGATGTTGCCGGGACGGCCGCCGGGCAGTGGCAGGTACGTCGCGTCGCCGACGCGGCAGCCGATCGTATGAGCGTCGATTGCGGCAAGACTGCCGTAGCCGGGCCGGGAAGAGGCAACGGCAAGCACCTGATCGACGTCGACGTCGGGGAGATAGATACTGACGATGCTGTCCTGCGGCAAGCCGTGCCAGCGGAGGAAGAGCTCGTCGGGCGGTATGACGCGCTGCGACGCGATCGCCAAGATCGGCGGCGCCAATGAACCCTTGCCGATCATGAGCGAGGTTGGCAGTGCAGTGGCTGACGACTTGAGGTCGAAAGTGTGCGCGATGGTATGGGAGGCCGCGTCACCAGGGTTGTCAGAGTGGAGGATGACCAAGTTGCGTTGCGAAAGCTGATCGTTATCTGCCGGCGTTGCTCCAGCCGGGATCGGGCTCGGTGGAAAGAAGATCTCTGCCACCAGGCATTGGTGCTCCCCGCGGATCCGGTTCCGGATCGTGGCGTCGTGGTTGAAATCGAGCCAGCAGCCGAAGAAGGTCACGGCTTCCTGCGCCCCGGCCCCCGCCAGCGTCCAGCGATTCACGGGATCCTGCTGAGCCTGAGGATCGGCGTTGCGGGCGCCCGCAAAGAACGGCTGGCTCACGATCTCGCCGTTGACGGTGCCGGGCAGCGCCACGGCCGTGGGCCCGTCGCCGGTCCGCTGGTAGACGGTGGACGTGTCGTAGCTGAGCGAGGTTGCTGCCGTCGTGAACATCCTGAAGAAGAGTTTCACGTCGGGCGCCGTGACACCCGCTGGCGCGCGAAACCGCACCTTCGCGAAGGCAAAGTTGTCCCGCAGGACGTCGTCGGTCGCGTCGTTCAACTCCAGTGCGGCGTTGGCACTGTTGGCGACGAGCTGCTCGAATGGGTGGGTCGAATCGTCGGCAACGGTCCGCATGGCCTGAATCGCCTGGCCGATGAACGATGCCGGGTCGTCATCCTGCTTTCCCGCGAAGGCTCCGCCCCGCGGGAGCTGCAGGACCTGCACATCGATGCTCAGCCAGGAAACGGGGCCGTCAAGCGAATAGACATGTTCGCGCCTGAAGATCACGATCTCGCCGCTGGCGGTCGTGGGTCCCCAGTGGGCGGCGACGCGCACCCGCCGGCTGTCTCCCGCCGCGATCCCGTCGAAGGCGTGCGGATCGGTGAAGCGGAGCTGGTAGCCGATGGTGATGCGCTGCGCGACCCCCGCCGGTGCGGCGGGGCTCTCGTAGAGGGTGCTCGACACCTGCGACACGTCGAAGCCTGGGACCGCCGAGTCGTCGTCCTCGAAGGAGAGCTGCAGCGTTGGCGGGAAGGGCCGGTCGGAGGTTCCGGCGGTGTCCAGCTGCGTGAAGCCATCGAGAACGACGTAGATCGCATCGGGGATCCACGGGGTGGAGCCCGAGAGGAGCGCCTCGACCTCGTGTTGCGAGAAGGTCGAGCGGTCGGTGAAGAGCGACATGGTGCCGCCGAGGCGTAGGAAGCTGGCGTACTGGCACGGGCGGCCGCCGTCATCGACCAGGAAGAGCATGTAGTTTCCGGGTGGCGCGATGGTGCCGCCGGGCGGCGCGCTGACGCGGAGTCGCGTTGCCGATTCTGCCGTGAACGCCAGGAAGATGCATCGCTGATCAGGGTTGAACGCGTGCGTCGAGCTGCCGCAGCGCAGGAGCGTCACCGCGCTGATGTGCGGCGCGTCCGGCGAGTCGACGGCAAACTGATCGCCATAAGCGACGACCGTCGGGCAGCTGAGGATGCTGGGCCGCGTGCCGGCAGGGTAGGGCGGGTCGAAAATCTCGATCAGTTCCTGGTTCGTTCCCGGTGGCGTGTCGGGCTGCGTGGGGCTGTTCCCGCCCGCCGTCCAGATACGGCCGTCCGGCATCAGCAGTGCGCCAGAGTGATAGTTCCGCAGCACCGTCGCCGGCTCGGCCAGGGTGTCCCAACTTCCTGGCCCGGCCGCATACGACGGCGTGCCGGCGGCGTGGTCGATCGGCGTGTGGTACAGCTCGGGTTCCATGACGCCGGATTGGTCGGTGGCCGGATCGGCGCCACCGGTCATGAGCACGTCGCCGGTCGGGAGGATGGTGGCCGACGCGTGGGTTCGACTTTGAGCTGCAGTGGCACCGTTGCGTGGGACGGTCACCCAGGCCGGGGCGGTCGCGCCCAGGTCGAGCAGCTGCGACGCCCCGCCGCCGCAGAGCAGCACGCGCTGCTGGTAGCCGTCCTGCGGCGTGAGCGGCAGCAGCACCGAGGGACAGCTGTAGCCGTGGTAATCACCGTTGGGCAAGTCGCACACCTCGCGCTTGCTCCCAGTCCACGGGTCGATGGCGATGCAACGGGTGTTGCCTTGCAGCGCCGAGGACACGAAGACGGAGCCGTCGGCGAGCAGATGCAGGCGCGGGAAGAGATCGGGGCCTCCCACGTCATCCGGTCCGGTGGCGGCGAGCAACACCCAGCGGTCCACCAACGGCTGGTAACGCTCGGGGTGATTGTTGTTGTGGCGGCTGTCGTCCCCCGCAGGATGGCCGGCCACTATCAGTACCTCGCCGGTGGCAAGGGTGCAGAGCGAGGGATACCAGCGGCCGCCGCCCTGGCTGGTCGAGCCGGGTTCGAAGTTCATGCTCGCCACCTCGGCGAGCACCATCGTCGCTGGGTTATACGCAAAGCAGCGCCGATGGCCCTCGAAGTGAAGATGAGCGTGGATGCCTACGGCATCCTCACTAAATGCCGTCGTCCCGCCCCCGGTGAGCAAGCGTCCGTCCCCGGTGAAGGCGTGACCGCAGCAGAATAGATCCGCGTTGGGCGACTGCACGTAGAGCAGCGGCTGTGTAGGATGACGGCAATTGAAGCGTCGGGTATGGTCCCACTGGTGGTTCTCGTTCGCGGCGCGATCGTGATCGTCGCCGCCGAAGAGGAGAATCTCGCCGTCGCCGTTCGCCGTGGGCACGAGGGCGGAATGGATGGCAACTACATCGCCGGAGGAGATCGTCGCGCTCCAAGGCATACCCTTGTCCTTTCGTCATGTAGCGACAAGGTCCATGTGATCACCGCCAGGACCTTGTCTCCGATCACCTCATAGAACGTTGGCGGCGGCTGCAACCCCTCAGCCTGCGCTGCGGACTTGGGTCTCTGACCGGACGAAGCGCTCACAGCCGAGGAGGCGGTCGATAAAGTGAGCAAGGGTAGGGCGGGGGACCGCGGAAGGTGGGCTGAGTTCCAGGCGGGTCTCGTGGGGCCCGGCGCCGGCGCCAAGTTCGCGCAAAGCACGATCCACAGGATCGTCCACAGCCCGCAGGGCCCGGAGATCGACGTTCGCCGCAATGATCTGGTTTACGACTTGCCGGCGGGGGCCACGCTCCGCTACAAGGCATGGCAGCTGGCCTACACCCACGTGCGGCGGTCCCAAGAGTTCGCGCCACCGTTTGGCACCACGGACGGCGTTCATCGCTGCGGTTCGATCGCCCTGTCGTCGAATCTCTGGCGGCCCTCGAGTCCGCCAACTCATTGCTCCTTGAACTCGGCGACGAACTGGGGGCCGCCTTTTTCGCTTATCTGCCCAGCATGAGCGTGAGGGTGCATGTGAGTCAACGCGCTCGACGACGATGGTGGCCCGCCGTGCTGCGACGAAGCGCGTGGTAGACGACGAGCACCGCGACGGCGCCAACGACGGCCACGAGAAGGCTCTCGAGGTTGAGACCGGTCACTCCCGGCACTCGATGGAGGTGAGCGAGTTTGCCGAAGGTTCCGAAGAGCCAGCCGCCAGCGATAGCTCCGACGACACCGAGAAGGATGTCCACGACGAATCCCTCACCCTTGCGATTGACGATCTTGCTGGCGATGAAGCCCGAGACGAGCCCGAGGATGATCCAAACCAACATCGACATGGCTGGTTCCTTTCTTCGAGACTGTTAGAGTGAGATGGTTAGCGGCTGGCATCGGGTCCTGCAGGGCGCATGCCAGATCCATTCCCCTGTAACGCGGCGCTTGCGGCCCGTTTTATCTCGATCCTTTCAGCGGAGCGAGCCCGTTCGCCTGCCTGGCTTCTGCGTGACCGTGACCGACGCCCTTGCGCAACCCCCGGAGCGCAGGTCTCGTCGGTCGCGCATAGACCGCGACCCGGTCGCGAGCCGCTTCGATCTTCTTCACCGCGGTCGCCCTGCTGATCTCCTGCGGTTCGTCTCTAGCTCCTCCTCGTCTCGCCGCCAAGCGATGTTGCCTCCTTCGGGGCCATCGCCCGATCCCGCCTCTGTCTGAGTGTGTTCCCGACGGGCATGCCACCGCCGTCGCCTTCGGCAGCCGGCGCCGGGACCGGCGACCGCCACGCCCCTGGCAGCGGGCCGCGGACAAGCCTTGACTGTGCAGCCGGATTGAGCGCGGCGGCCTCCGCCGGGGTAGTCCCCTCGAGCACGATTGCGGCACCGACAGCTGGCAGGTTGACGCTACACCCGAGGTTGACGCTCATGTGTAGGAACGCCTGGGACACGATCATCAGCGTCCAGCCAATCGCCAGGTAGCATGGCAACCCGGAACCGCTCTTGGAGGTGGATCGGGCCATGATTTTCGCCAAGCGCCTGCGCGACGGAGTCCGGCGAGGGGAGATCACGCTCACTATCCGGATCTGGAAGCGCCCCCACCTCAAGGTCGGCGGCGGCCGCTATCGCATGGAGGATGGCGAGATCGAAGTGGAGTCGATCGAACCGATCGACTTCGACGACATCACGCCGGACCTGGCGACGCGCTCAGGTTTCGCAGGTGTCATCGACCTCCTGAAGACCGCAAAGCACGGCAAGAGCGAAAACGTCTATCTGATCCGGTTTCGCTACCTGCCACCGAGCGATGGTATCCAGGTTGGGTAAGGCTATGCCGGCCGGCGATCTGGGGCGTCACGGATCTCGACCGTCCGACCTGCACGCGGTCGTTCTGCGGCGATGCGGCCTGCCGCCTGGGCCGCTGCCTAGTCGGTCTATCAGTGCTTCCCGCCCTTCGGGCTGCTACGAGATCAAGCCCAGCGGCATCAGGCTCTCGCTCTGCAAGAGATCACCAGGGGTGACAAAGTCCGCGGCGAGGTCGATCAGATGGTGGGTCACGGCATTCGGGGTCGGAGGCTCCGCCGCTGGATCTAAGGCTCGGTGTAGAAGTCCCCCGTACCGGCCGAGCTGGGCCACGACTGCCGCCGACGGGAAGGCGATCGCTTCGGGTTCAATGGCCGCTTTGCACTCCTCGATGTAGACGTTGAAGAGCTCCTCGAGGTCCGCCGAGACACTCTTCAGCGCCGGATCCCCGATCGCCTTCGCCGTCGCGTCGAACCCGAGCCGTCCGAGGAGGCTGTCGGGATGGATTCTGGATGGCACTGCGGCGGCCAGAACCGCCGCCAGGAGCTGCGCCGAGATACTCTCCGGCGCTGGATCCCCGATCACCTGCGCCGTCGGGTCGAACTCGAACCGTCCGAGGAAGCTGTCGGGAAGGCGTCTACGTGCCATTGCGGCAGCCGGAACCACCGCGCGGTTGGCGCTTAGCTGAGTGTCGGCGGTGGTTGTTGAGCTGGGGAGGAACAAGCTGGTTGCCTCGTCTGCCTGGAACAACGGGCCTTCGGGAGAAGGGCGTTCTCGCGGCCATCCTACGGGACCGCTCTCAGCCCTCGCCGGCGCGTCAAACCCGCTCCATTTGCGCAGGTTAAAATGGAGTACCGGTGGCACTGGCGTTGGGCCGAAGAAGCTGGCGCGGGCAATGACGAGCGCTCCAGGGAGGGCCTGGGCGTAGGAGCGGTAAACGAACTCCGAGCAGATGAGCGGCTTCTGCTTGAGGGAGATCATCTCCCCCAGGACGTCCGCTGCTTGGGAGAGGATG
>DASZHY010000089.1:0-10916 GCA_035949675.1 Thermoanaerobaculia bacterium | reverse complement strand
GCGCCGGTGCGGGTCCTGGCCGACGACCTGCTCGAAGGCCGCGGTCCGGCCACCCGCGGCGACAAGCTGGCTCGGCTCTACCTCGCGAGCCTGCTCGAGGAGATGGGCTACGCGCCGGGCGGGCCGGCAGGCTCGTGGGAGCAGCCGTTCGAGATCGTCGGCGTCAACGCCAAGATGCCCGACGCCTGGCCGTTCAAGACGGGCGCGGAGACCGTGAGCCTGCGCCGCTGGGACGACTACATCGCCGCCTCCGGCGTGCAGAGCGAGCGGGCGGCGATCGCAGGCGCCGAGCTGGTCTTCGTCGGCTACGGCATCCAGGCGCCCGAGTACCGATGGGACGACTACAAGGGCGCCGATCTCAAGGGCAAGGTCCTGGTGATGATGAACAACGACCCGGACTGGGACCCCGACCTGTTCGCCGGCAAGCGCCGGCTCTATTACGGGCGCTGGACCTACAAGTACGAGAGCGCGGCGCGCCAGGGCGCCGCCGGCGCGATCATCATCCACACCACGCCCTCCGCGGGCTATCCATGGCAGGTGGTGCAGACGTCGTTCTCGGGCGAAAAGTTCTCGCTGCCCGCGGCCGGCGAGCCGCAGATCCAGGTCGCCGCCTGGGCCACCGAGGACGCGGTGCGGCGGCTGCTGGCGGCCGCCGGCAAGGACCTCGACAAGCTGACGGCCGAGGCGCGGAGCCGCGACTTCCGGCCGGTGCCCCTGGGCATCACCACCTCCTTGACGCTCGAAAACCAGGTGGCGCGCGCCCAGACCGCCAACGTCGCCGGCCTCCTCCGCGGCGGCGACCCGGCGCTGCGCGACGAGGTGGTCGTCTACAGCGCGCACCATGACCATTTCGGCGTCGGCACCCCGGACAAGAGCGGCGACCGGATCTATCACGGCGCCAACGACAACGCTGCCGGCTGCGCGCAGCTGGTGGCCATCGCCAAGGCGTTCGCGGCCCTGCTCGAGCGGCCGCGGCGGTCGGTCCTCTTCCTGTTCGTGGGCGTCGAGGAGCAAGGGCTGCTCGGTTCCGAGTATTACGCCAAGCACCCGACGTTCCCCGCCGGCAAGATCGCCGCCAACATCAACTACGACGGGGGCGACATCTGGGGCCGCACCACCGACCTGACCTCGGTGGCGCTGGGCAAGTCGGCGACGCTCGACCACCTGGTCGAGGCGCTGGCAGGGACGCAGGGGCGCAAGGTGGTCGCCGACCCCTTCCCTGACCGCGGCTTCTTCTACCGCTCCGACCAGTTCAATTTCGCCAAGATCGGCGTGCCGGCCGTTTACTTCCATCCCGGGACGGAGTTCCGCGGCAGGCCCGCCGGCTGGGGCAAGGAGGTGATCGAGCGCTGGGAGTTGACGCAATACCACCAGCCGAGCGACAAGCTCACGCCCGACTGGAACTTCGACGGCATGATCGAGGACGCCCAGCTCGGCTTTTTCCTCGGCGTCGCCCTGGCCCAGGCACCCCGGATGCCTGCCTGGAACCCCGGCGACGAGTTCGCGGCCGCCCGAGCGCGGGCGCTGGCCGCGGCTGGGGGTCGATCGCAATAGCTGATATGCTACAGGACGTAGATCCACCTGGTGTGAGCTGTATCTGCCTCACCTATGCTCGCCCAGAGGTGCTGGAAGAGGCGATCCACTCGTTTCTCCGGCAAGATTACGCCGGCCCGAAAGAGCTGATCGTCCTCAACGACTACGACCGACAGCTCCTCGAATTCGACCATCCGGAGGTGCTGGTGGTGAACCTCCCCAGGCGCGTGCGCACGGTCGGCGAGAAGATGAACCTGGCCGTTTCCCTGGCCGCGCACGACCTGCTCCTCGTCTGGGACGACGACGACATCTACCTGCCGCATCGGCTCACGTTCTCGGTGGCGAGGCTCGACGTGCAGCGCGGCTTCTTCAAGCCCGACAAGGCATGGTACTGGAACAGCGGGACGCTCAGCGGTCCGGTGACGAACGTGTTCCATTCGGGGAGTTGCTGGACTCGCCGGCTGTTCGACGAGGTAGGGGGGTATCCGGCCGATGGATCGGGTTACGATCTGGTCTTCGAACAGCGCCTCGAGCGGAGGTTCCCGGGCGCGACAGCCCCTTACGTCATCAGGCCGGAAGACATCTATTACGTCTACCGTTGGGGCGGCACGAACTCCTATCATATGAGCGCCTTTGGCGACTACCAGCCGGGCGCCAACGTCGGCCATGACAACGTCGCAGCGTACGTGCAACGCCGGGCAGAGCAGGCCGGTATTCGTCATGGGCGAATTGCATTGCACCCACGTTGGCAGGCTGACTACCAGCGGCTCGTCGCCGATCTCCTTCGCTCGCCGTCCGCGAGCCGCGCCGAGCCGCCAGGGAAACCGTACGCTCCGCTCCGGCCGGCGGTCGAGCTGGCCTACCTGATCGTCGCCCACCATCAGCCGGAGCATCTGGCTCGGCTCATCCGTGCGCTGGACCAGGAGCACAGCCACTTCTTCATCCACGTCGACAAGAGAACCGCGATGGCGCCCTTCAAGGCCCCGGCTCCCCGCCAAGCGAACATCGCGTTCCTGCCTGATCGGGTGCCCGTCCGCCGGGGAAAGCTGAGCGTCGTGCGCGCGGTGCTGAAGCTCCTCGGCGCCGCCGCCGGCTCGGGCCATGCCTTCAAGTATTACACCCTGCTCAGCGGCAGCGACTATCCGATCAAGAACCGAGAGGAGATCCATGCTCGGTTGCAGGCATCAGACCGCCAGTTCATTCGCATCGATCGCCGGCTGGTGGGTGAGCCAAGGAACGCCCACTTCGAGTTTATCAAGCGCCTCCCGCAGGGAACCTACTTCGGCGACCTGATCCCCTATCACGGGAGCATGTACTGGTCACTGACCGCCGACTGTGTCAACTTCATCCTGGCTTTCCTGAAAGAGAACCCCGGCTTCGTGGACCTACACCGGCGGGTCTTCGCCCCGGATGAGATCCTCTTCCACTCGATTGTAAAGGCTTCGCCCTTTGCCGAGGCCATTGTCCATGACTTCGAGCGCGGGACCTGCGCCGACAACCTGCTGCACGCCAATCACTACATCGACTGGGCAGGCAGGCGCCCGCGAGATTATTTGACGCTCGACGAGCTCGACTTCGCGGATCTGCTAGCGTCCGAGGCTCTGTTCGCCCGCAAGTTCCATCAAGAGGAGTCGCGGAAACTGCTCGACCTGATTGACGATCGCGTTCATGCGATCAGGCGATAGCGCCTGTCCGGCGCGGCGGTAACGCAGGCCTAGCCTCCTTCTTCTCCCGCGCCTTCCGTTCGGCCAAGACCCCCAATCCGACCGGCAACCAACTGCCGATAATCGACGTTCCAGCGCGGCTGCAAAGCGATGGTTCCGTGGCGGACCTCTCCCTGGTCCGCCTGCTGCCGTACGAAGGACGCGACCTCGGCGTAGCCGATATTCTGCGTGCTTTGGGCTCGGCTGATGACGCTCAGGTGATAGCTGCCCGTACCGCTCCAGCGGTAGATGTAGTAGATGTCCTCCAGTGCGACGTCGCAGGGCGCGGTGGAGCCGGGAAAGCGGGCCGCCAGCTGCTGCTCGAAGAGCTGATCGCAGTTGCAGCCTTCCGGCGCATAGCCGCGCACGGCGTCGAACAGTTGGCGGGACCAGCAGCTGCCCGCGTGAAGGAGACTCCGCAAGGGACCGCTCAGCTCGTGATCATTCCAGAACCAGGCCATGTCCGACTTGAAGAAACCCTTTTGCGGTTCGAAGTTCGCCACGGAGAAGCTCAGCCGACGGGGCAGATAGACGTCGTCGTCATCCCAGGCGAAGAGCAGGTCATGGGACGCCAGGGCGACCGCGGCATTCAGCTTCTCGCCCAGCGTCCGGAAGCGCCTGGGGACGTTGATCACCCGCACCTCGGGGTGGTCGAATACCAGGGTCTGATCGGCATAGTCATTCAGGACGATCATCTCTTTGGTCCCGGCGTAGTCCTGCTGGAGGAACGAGTAGATTGCCTCTTCCAGGAGACCGGGCCGCGCATAGGTCAGGCAAAAGCAGCTCACCGCAGGTTGGTTTTCCATCTGCCCTGCCCCATTCTTCAAGTCACTCGAGGGTTGCCGTGACATCGGGCATCGTCATCCGCCGGCCGTAGGCCTGCCGAGCCGAGGCAGGTGGGAAGTTAGACGTGACAGCTATCCTTGAACTTTTCGAACAGCCAATCGTCGTCATGCACCCGGCGCGACGCGAGCTCGGCCCGCCTCTGCCAGACGTCGCTCTCCACGGCATGCGCCAGGGCTGGGCCGAAACGGACGTAGTTTCTCAGCGCGGACGCGACGCGGGCCGTGCGGCTCTGGTTGAAGTGCAACAGGGCCACCCGCAGCAGATTGTGCGTGAGCAGATGCCATCGGACCCCATACGGGCGCCGCTTCCGGAAGTAGTGCAGCACCGTGACCTCCGGCACCACCCACACTTCATGCCCCAGCAGCCAGTAGCGCACGCACAGCTCCAGGTCTTCCGAACCCCACTGCGGCATGCCGTCGTCGAAGGCCCCGGCCCGCTCGAGGGTGTCGCGGCGCATGGCCATGAAACCGCCCCCCAGGGTCGGCACGGGGTGGGGCTCCGCGGCTTTCCAGGGTAGCCATTCCACGCGCAGGTTGGGCTCGGCAATCCGCTGCCCGCACGACGCGCGGTGATGCGGCTCGCCCATCACGCCGATGCCGGGGGCGACCACGCCCACCTGCGGCTGGTTCAGCGTGCAGACGATGGGTTCCCACCAGCGCTCGGGGACGTCGATATGGGCGTCGGCAAAGACCACGATCTCGCCGCGCGCCTGGGCCAGCCCGCGGTTGCGCGCCGCGGCCACGCCCAGAGGTTCGAGCGAGCGGATGAGCTGAACGTTCGCGCGCGGCTCCGCCGACAGGAAGTCGGCGCACCCATCCGTCGAGCCATTGTCGATGACGATGACCTCGCTCTCCGGCGGCAGCGTCGCCGCAAACTGCTCGACGGTACGCCGCAACATCACGGACTCGTTCGTGGCCGGCAGGATCACGCTGATCCTGGCCGCATGGTCACCCCGAAACAGCCTGTCCGCCTGCTCCGCCGGCAGCGGCTGCGGCGGTGGGATCACGTGGAAGGGGGGCGGAAATGGGACCTCCGCTGCGTCGGCGCCCGGCGGCCGGCCCGAGATGGCTCTCAGGCGTTCCCGGACGAGCGCGCCGTAGTCCGTCCTCCACCGCGGCCGCAACCCGATCCTTCCCTGCGGGATCTCTCCTCGGGCCGCCTGCCGTTCGACGTACGCCGCAACCTCGCGGTGCTCCTCGCCGTCTGCGCCCATGGCGCTGAAATGATAGGAGCCCGTCCCCTTCCAGCGGCGGATGTAGTAGACGTCCGCCGCCGCGATGGGATGGAGGTGGACCGAACCGTTCCCTTCGGCTGCGCACAGCGCCTCGAGCTCGCTGCCGTAGCGATTCCCGACATGCGGGTAGCCATGGATCCTGACGAACAGGTCGCGCCGCCAGCAACTGCCCCCATGGGGCGCCTCCGGCTCCGGACCGCTCAGCTCGCCATCGTTCCAGAGCCAGGCTTTGTCGGCTTTGAAAAAGGCCGCCGGCCGCTCGAAATGGGCGACGGTGAAGGACAAGCGGTGAGGAAGGCTGATGTCGTCGTCGGGCCAGACGAAGATGAGGTCGTGCGCGGCCAGACCCACCGCCGCCTTGTGCTTCTCGGCGACCGAATGAAAGCGTCTGGGCAGGTTGACGATCTGTACCTCGGGGTGGTCGTAAACCAGCGTCTGCCGGTCGTAATCGTTGAGGACGATGAGCTCTTTCCCGCCGGGGTAATCCTGCTCGAGGAAGGCATGGATCGCCTCTTCCAGCAGCTCGACGCGCCCATAGGTCGGACAGATGCAACTGACCGCGGGCGCCGCCGACCGATTCACGAACCGGGCAGCCCACGCTTTTCTCGCGGTCCCGCGGCCGCCGCTGCTCGGCGGCAGCGCAGGCACAGGGTCTCCGAGGCCAGCGCCGAGGCGCATGAAGACGCTCTGCACGCCCGGGCCGTCGGCCATGCGCCGGAAGACTGCTTCGTAATCCTCCACGTCACCGCCAGGTTGGATCACCTCCACGGCCACGTCGTTCAGGCCGGCTTTGGGATAGGGCAGGATCGTGCAGAAGGGCTCCCCGGCCTCGAACCGGATGGTTTGCCCGGCCCGGGTGAGCTGCCAATCGATGACGATGGTGCCCGGCAGGACGGAGGTGTCGGACAGCGACTCCAACGGGCACACGCCGTCCTTGGGCGCATTGACCGGGCCGCGCACCAACAGGACGTGCTCACCTTCGGTCCGGCATTGATACCCCGGATGGAACGTCAGCAGCCCCTGACCTCGGCGGCTCTGTGCAAAGTCCACTGGCCCGGCAGCGCCATCGGCGCGGCGCAGCTCCACATCCTCGGCGCCGGGGCCGCCACGCCAGACGGCTGCGAAAGCGTACGGACAGAGGAAATCCCAGCCCTTCCCCCGTCGCGATGGCCGTAGGGGGGCCGCATGGCCGTACAGAGGATAGGCCACGATTCTCATGTCTGGACCTCGGTTCGCGGCTCGCTTCCTTGCCCTGTCCTGCCCTTCCCCCATGGCGGGAGAAGGGCGGTGCACGACTCTACTGAGGAGTCAAAGTGGTCGTCGGCGGCATCGTCGTGGTCGTCGTTGTGGTCGTCGTCGTGGTGGTCGTCGTCGTGGTCGGACAGATCTCAGACTCGGAGCTCGCCTCGACCTCGTGGCGCCGGCCGTGGCGCGTCTTGAGGACCCAGCGGATCGGCTGGCCGTCGAACACCACGGAGAACACGTTGAGGTGCTCGCCCGGCAGGAACACCGTCGGTTGCCCGCGATCCGGTTGGCCGGGACGGAACTCGTTCTTGGGCCCGATCGGCACGGTGATGTCGTTCGTGCTCCGGTTCAGGTAGCCGAAATGGGCCGTGAAGGTGCCGTCGCCGTTGTCGTCCACGCATTCCAACAGCGGGATGAGCTTGTGGTCGTCGCCATCGTCGCCGCCGTCGTCGCCCTCGTCACCGCCGCCGTCGCCGCCCCCTCCGTCCGCCGCGGCCACCTTCGTGACCACCGGGAGCAGGAGCAGCGAAAGGCCCGCGGTGGCGAGAGCGGTCAGCGCTGCCCGGCGTGAGTACGCGCCCGCCTGGGGAGGCGGCGGCGCGAAGCCGGGTTGGAGCAGTTGGGCGCTCTCCAGCTCGTCCAACGCGAGCCGCATCAACTCCTCCGCCTGGGCCTGCCCCACGTTGAACTGCTGCTGCAGCAGCTCCGTCAATTGGCGGGGTGTGGTCTGTCCGTCGCAGTGTTGAAAGACCAGCGCCGAGGTCGCGTTCAGGACGTACGACTGTCTCCGGTCGGGAGCGAACACGCCCAGGCCTTCGCCCATCGGCTCCGTCACAACGTTCGTGCTTCTCAGCGGGTTTGCCATCTCTCTCCTCCGTTGGCGCTTCTCCTGGAACGCATGTCAGCCCCGTGCTTGCCGTTCGCTCATTGCCCAGCTGACCAGAAATCAACCTGTCCACAATCGACAGGTCGGGACCGGCCCTCATCCGTGTCCCACTGGTCTCGCCATTACAGACTTGCGCAATACTAGCATAGAAGGAATGGCGCATTTGCGTGACATCGGATCGCCAGCTATGCCGGCTCGCGCCGCCCAGGACCGGTGTGAGAAATGCGGGCTTGGCGATATGATGGTGTGTCGGGGTGCGGCGGCGGCGAGCCGGTCGAGCCCTCGTGCCCTGAAGATCCGCTTCCCGAGGTTCGCACGGATGACCGAAGCTGCCCTGCCGCAGGTGATGCGGCTGACGATCAACGGCGAGGAGCGCTCCATCGTGGCTCCCGGCCACCACACCCTGCTCGAGGTGCTGCGCGAGGAGTGCGGCTTGACCGGCACCAAGCACGGCTGCGAGCTCGGGGAGTGCGGCACCTGCACGGTGCTGGTGGACGGAAGGCCGGTGCTGTCCTGCCTGGCGCTGGCAGTCGAGGCGCAAGGGCGGGCGATCGAGACCGTCGAGGGGTTGCAGACCGGCAACGTCCTGCACCCGCTGCAGGCGGCGTTTGCCGACCTCGGCGCCGCGCAATGCGGCTATTGCACGCCGGGCATCCTGATGGCGGCCAAGGCGCTGCTGGCCGGCAACCCGCGGCCGGACCGCGGCGAGATCCAGGAGGCCCTGGCCGGCAACCTTTGCCGCTGCACCGGCTACCACAAGATCGTCGAGGCCGTGGAGTGGGCGGCGGCGCAGCTGCGCGGCGAGGACTGGTCGCCGCCCGCCGAGACCTTCTACGGCGCACCCCAACCGGAGCCGGCGCATCACGGTTCCCCCCTGCACCTGGCGCCCGCGCCGGCGGCCGGGCCGGACAGGCAGTAAGCGGACCGGCGGTAAGGCGAGACGACCGGGCATGGCAGATCCCGTCAAGAACCCCAGGCCGGCGCCGGTTCCGGGCCTCGCGCCCGAGGGGAAGGTCGTCGGCACGCCCTTCCGCCGCGTGGACGGGCGCGCCAAGGTCACCGGCGCCACGCGCTTCGCCGACGACCTCAGCTTCCCGCGCATGGCCTACCTGCGCCTGGTGCGCTCGACGGTGCCGCATGCGCGCATCGCCGCCGTCGACCTGGCGGCGGCCGAGCGGGTGCCGGGCGTCCTGGGCTTCCTGACCGGGCGCGACTTCCCGGTGACCTTCGGCATCCTGCCGGTGTCCCAGGACGAGCATGCGCTGTGCCCCGACAAGGTGCGCTTCGTCGGCGACCCGGTGGCCGCGGTGGCGGCGGTCTCCGAGGACGCCGCTTACGAGGCCGCCTACCAGGTGAAGGTCGACTACGAACCGCTCGAGACCATCGCCGGCATCGAGGAAGCGCTCGCGACCCCCGAGCCGCGGCTGCACGACTACGGCGAGAGCGGCAACGTCCACAAGCTGGTGGCGATGGAGTTCGGCGCCGTCGCCGAAGGGTTCGCCGCCGCCGACGAGGTCTTCGAGGACGTCTTCTTCTACGACGGCTCGACCCATCTGGCGATGGAGCAGCACGCGGCGGTGGCGGTGCCCGACGACGACGACCGGATCACCCTTTACACGTCGACGCAGACCCCGCACTACGTGCATCGGGCCCTGGCGCGGGTGCTCGAGCTCCCGGCGTCGCGTATCCGGGTGATCGCCTGCTCCAACGGCGGCGGCTTCGGCGGCAAGAGCGATCCCTTCAACCACGAGATCGTGGCGGCGAAGATGGCGCTGCGCCTCGGCCGCCCGGTGAAGGTGACGCTCAGCCGCGAGGAGGTCTTCTACTGCCACCGCGGCCGCCACCCGGTGCTGATGCGCCTGCGCACCGGCGTGCGGCACGACGGCACCCTGACCGCGCAGCACCTGCAGACGGCGCTCGACGGCGGCGCCTACGGCAGCTACGGGGTCGCTTCGACCTACTACACCGGCGCCCTGCAGACGGTGACCTACAAGCTGCCGGCCTACCGCTTCGAGGGGGTGCGGGTGTTCACCAACAAGCCGCCCTGCGGACCGAAGCGCGGCCACGGCACCCCCCAGCCGCGCTTCGGCTTCGAGGTCCAGCTCGACAAGATCGCCGCCAGCCTCGCCATCAACCCGGCCGACCTGCGGTTGCGCATGCTCGCCGAGCCGGACTCGATCACCGCCAACTGGCTGCGCGTCGGATCGATGGGCCTGCGGGCCTGCATCGACGCCGTGGTGGCCGGCAGCCGCTTCCGCGAGCGCCACGGCCGGCTGCCGCGCGGGCGCGGCCTGGGACTGGCCTGCGGCTCGTACCTGTGCGGCGCCGGGCTGCCGATCTACTGGAACCACATGCCGCAGTCGGCGGTGCAGCTCAAGCTCGACCGCTCCGGCGCCGTCGCGGTGTTCTGCGGCGAGGCCGAGATCGGCCAGGGCTCCGACTCGGTGCTGGCCGCGGTGGTGGCCGAGGTGCTGGGGGTGGACCTGGCCGACATCAAGCTCTGCGTGGCCGACACCGACCTGACGCCGGTCGATCTCGGGAGCTACTCGTCGCGGGTCACCCTGATGGTGGGCAACGCCGCGATCGAGGCCGCCGAGCGGGCGCGCGAGCTGATCGCCGGCGCGGTGGGCGAGCAGCTCTCGGTGCCGGCCGGACGGCTGGTGTTCGCCGGCGGCCGGGTGTTCGACCCCGGCGACCCGGCGACGGGCCTGAGCTTTGCCGAGGCGGTGGTCTGCGCCGAGGCGCGCCACGGCGCTCTGGGGACGGTCGGCAGCTACATCCCGCCGCGCTCGCCGGGACGCTACCGCGGCGCCGGCGTCGGTCCCTCGCCCGCCTACTCCTACTCCGCGGCGGTGATCGAGGTCGCCGCCGACGACGAGACCGGCGTGTGGCGGCCGGAGCACGTCTGGATCGCCCACGACGTCGGCCGCGCCATAAACCCGGTGCTGGTGCTGGGGCAGGTGGAAGGCAGCGTCTACATGGGGCTGGGCGAAGCGATGATGGAGGAACAGGCGTTCCGGCGGCTGCCGCGGCACCTCTCCGCGGCGCTGGTGCACAAGCACCCGTCGCTGCTCGAGTACAAGAGCCCGACCTTCCCCGACATGCCGCCGGTCACCACCTACCTGATCGAAGACCCCGATCCGCGCGGACCGTTCGGCGCCAAGGAAGTTGGCCAGGGGCCGCTGCTGCCGGTGATGCCGGCGGTGGCCAACGCGCTCTACGATGCGCTCGGCGTGCGCATCGACCAGGTGCCGATCCACCCCCACATGGTGCTGAAGGCGCTCGAGGCGCAGGCCAAGGGCAAGGACGCGCGCTTCGGTCCGGCGGCGTTCCCGGCTGTCGACTTCGGCGAGCGGCTGATCGTGCCGACCGAGGCGCAGGGAGGCGACGGCACCGCGATCAACGAGTTCCGCCAGCGCCTGCGCTCGGGCATGCGCTCGGCCGCCGGGACCATGACCACGCGCGAGGA
>DASZHY010000088.1:0-1704 GCA_035949675.1 Thermoanaerobaculia bacterium | reverse complement strand
CAACGACGTCGAAAGGGCGGACTTCTTCCGCTGGGTCGCGGCATTGCCGCGAGCCGCCGGCGGGGAGCGGGGGACCGATGAGAGCAACCATGACCTGGCGCAAGTCGAGGGCAGCGATGGGATCGAGAGCGGCGATGGGGTCGACGGCGGCGATGGGGTCGACGGTGGCGATGGGGTCGACGGTGGCGCTGGCAGCGCTGGCGGCGATGGTGATCCTGCTGCCATCCTGGGGGCTCGCCGCGCAAGCGGCGCCGGCGCCGCAGCCGGCGGCGTCAGCGCCGCCAGCACCGCCGGCGGCATCGGCAGCGCCGGCGCCGGCGCCGCCAGCGCCGTCAGCGGCATCGGCTGACGCCGCGGTGCACGACCAGCTGCGGGCTTTCCGCGACGGCTTGCTGGCGGCGATGAACCAGGGCGACATCGACCGCGAGCTCGAGTACTTCCATCCCAACGTGGTCGTCACCTGGCACAATGCCGAGGTGAGCCGCGGCCGGGACGGCGTGCGCGCTTACCTCGTGCGCATGTTGCAGGGTCCCGCCAAGGTGGTTGCCGCGTACCACGCGGACGTCAACGTCGACGAGCTCACCGTCCTCTATGGCGGCGCGACGACCGGTATCTCCTTCGGCAGCGCGGTCGAGCACTTCAAGATGACGAGCGGCAGGAGCTTCGATCTGCCGGCACGGTGGACCGCCACGCTGGTCAAGGCCGGCGACCGCTGGCAGGTCGCCGCCCTGCACGCGTCGGACAACCTCTTCGACAACCCGCTGCTGGCCATGGCCAAGCGGACCGCCTACCTGGCGGGCGCCATCGCTCTGCTGGTTGGCCTCGCCCTGGGTGTCGCGCTGGGCAGGCTGGGCAGGGAGCGCCGGACGGCATGACCGCCGCCGCCGGCGCGCGCGCCGCTGCCGCCCGCGCCACATTGCCGGGCGGCGACGAACCGCGGGAGATGCGGGAGCGGCCGGAGTCGCGGGAGCTCGACCGCCGCGACGACCTCGCCGGCATCGACCGGGCCACGGCCCTGCTCTACGACAGCGTCCTCGACTCGCCCATCCATGGGCCTTTCATCCGCCGCATCGCCGAGATCTCCCGGCGGCCGGCACCCGCCGCCTGGACCTCGGATGCGCTCCTGGCAATCGTGCCGGCGGCTTTCTACCGCGAGAATCCGGGCTCCGGCGCCGACGGCCGCTTGCTGCGCGACGAGGCCGACCGGCTCGGTTGCCCGGTCGAGGTCGTTCCCATCGCCAGCACCGGCAGCGTGCGGCAGAACGCGGCGATCCTCCGCGGCTGGCTGGCCGAGCGCGTGGGGCGGCGGATCCTGCTGGCCTCCTTGAGCAAGGGCGGCGCCGACGTGAAGATGGCGCTGGCGGAGGCCGGCGCGGAGAGCCTGTTCGGCAACGTGGCCGCCTGGCTCAACCTGTGCGGCACTCTGGGCGGCACGCCGCTGGCTGCCTGGCTGCTGTCGCGCGAGGGGAGCGCCCTGCTCACGCGTTTCTACTACCGGCTCCGCGGCCAGAGCCTCGGTTTCATCGGCGACCTGCGCTACCGGTGCGGCGGCCCGCTCGACGGCGAGCTGCGGCTGCCGGCGCACCTCACCCTGGTCAACGTCGTCGGCTTTCCCCTGCGCGAGCACTTCGAGCACGCGTTCTCGCGGCGTTGCCACCGGCGGCTGGCGCCGCTCGGTCCCAACGACGGCAGCCTGGTGCTGGC
>DASZHY010000087.1:0-31521 GCA_035949675.1 Thermoanaerobaculia bacterium | reverse complement strand
GCCTCGCGCGCCACGAAGTCGTCCCAGGCGAAGCGGGTCTCGCTGCCGCGGGTCTCGATCACCAGCCCGCCGCGGTCGAGATAGCCGCGGAACGGTTGCGTCCGGGGAATGAGCCTGACGACGATGACGAGCGCGAGTCCGCAAACCACGAGGCCCATGACACGGAGGGGACTGAAGGTCGCCAGCAAGACCTCGAACGCCCGGGGCGCACCGAAGACGAAGCCCAAGAAGATGGTCATCCAGACGAGCAGGAGGAGCCGCGGCAGATATTTCCTCCTCTTCCTTGGCTTCAGGCGCTCGCGCCAGGTGAATGCCTGCCGGCGCAGACCTCGACTGGCGGCAAACGGAATTCGATCGGCGCTCTCCATCGCAGCTCCTCGGGTGCTGGGCCATGGTATGTCACCGCCGGGTGGTCGGCCCATGGGCAATCGGACGATCGGGCAATCGGCTGGAGTGGGTTATCGTCCGCGGAGATATGACGCTGAACGAAGCGCTTCGCGAGCTGGGAGTGGACCTGCCCTGCACCGCGGAGCAGGTAAGGCGGGGCTACCTGCGGCGGCTCAAAGGCTGCAAGCCCGAGCGCGATCCGGCGGGCTTCCGCAGGCTGCGGGAATCCTACGAGCTGGTGCTGGGGCTCGCCGGGCAGAGCGGGTTCCCGGAGCCGCAGGAGCCGCCGGAGCTGCCGGAGCCGCAGGAGCCGCTGGCGCCGCTTGAGCTGTCGGAGCCGCCGGAAACGGTGGAGCCGAGCCTGGCGGTCGCGAGGGAAGGCGCGGCGGAGCCGGAGCGGGCGGACGGCGGGGAGCTCGCGGAGTGGGGCTGGGAGGCCGGACCGCGCTTTGAGACGTTCACCGACGCCGAGCTCGACGAGCTGACCGCGGATTGCCCGCGGCAGCATGTGGCGGCGCTCGCGCGGGAGCGCTACCGCCGCAACCAGTGGCTGGCGGCTGCCGCCTGCGTGTCGCGCCTGCTGGACCCGGATCCGGCCGGCGAGGAGCAGGCAGAGGCGGAGGCGGAGCTGCCGCCTTGCGCGCTCGTCCTGGACGTCGTGCTGCTGCTGTTGACCCGCGGTGAGCCGGCGACGGCCGCGGACCTGTGGGCACGATATCGGGAGCAGCTGGGCCGTGCCGGGCGCGAGGCGGAGGCCGTGCGGGGCGATGTGGCACGCTGGGCGGTGACCCGCGAGCTGATCGAGCTGGGGGCCGACTTCCCGCACGAGGCGCTGGCGCTGATGGCTTATGCCTCGCTGCGCGGCGACCCGGCGCATGCCCGGTGGGGGCTGGACCGCCTGGCCTGGTTGCGCCCCGTCGAGGCTGCCGAGGCGGCGAGTCTCCTGCCCAAGGGTTCGCTCCTGCGAGCGACCTATCATGCGGCTCTGGCAGGGCTTGCAGGCGAGGCTGGCAGCGTCAGGAGGGCCCCGCCTCGTCCGACGTTCAAGCGGTACGTGTACCTGGGCATGATGGTGGTGGTGGGGAGCTGGATCGTCATGATCGGGATCAAGTACGAGGCGGAGCACGAGAAGAGCGAAGCGGCCGTGGCAGACGCCGTCGGCCCCCACGTGCAGGCCGCCGCGCCGGTGCGCTCGCCTGCGCCGGCGCCGCCGCGGACCTGGCGGCAGGTTCTCGGCGACGCGTGCCCGGCGCGCACGGCGGAGCCGGAGTCGGACGTGTGCCGGCACGCGCTCGCCGCGCTGCGCGCCGTCGAGGGCGCCGCGAAGCCTGACTGCGACGCGGCGCGCGACGAGCTGCTGTATCTGCATGCGGCGCTGCTGGCGGAGCGTGAGGGGCACGCCGCGGCTGGGACCGACCTGCCGAACAGGCTCTGGACGGTGGCGCTCGTTCGCGAGGCCCGGAGCCGCTGCGCGCCAGCGGCAGCGGTGCACTTTTCGACGCCGGCTCCCAAGAGGTCCAAGGCGCGATGAACGCCGGCACGCGGTCGCCGATCGTCGGCATCGACCTCGGCACGACTTTCTCCCTGATCGCGGTCTTGGAGCAAGGAGTGCCGAGACTGCTGCCCAATGCCGTGGGCGAGTTCCTGACGCCGAGCGCGGTGTCGATGGGCGACGACGGCACGTTGCTGGTGGGCGCCGCGGCGGCGGCGCGGGCCACGACCCACCCCGAGCGCACGGCGCTGGCCTTCAAGCGCGACATGGGGACGGAGCGCAAGCTGCGCCTGGGAGACGGCGGGCTCGAGCTGTCGCCCCAGGAGCTGTCGGCCATGGTGCTGGCGGCCCTCAAACGCGATGCCGAGGCGGCGCTCGGCGTGCCGGTGGTCGAGGCGGTGGTGACGGTGCCGGCTTACTTCGACGACGTCCAGCGCCAGGCGACGCGCGCCGCGGCGGAGATCGCCGGTCTGAAGGTCGAGCGGATCGTCAACGAGCCGACCGCGGCGGCGATCGCCTACGGCCTGCATCACCGGGACCGCGAGCTGCGGGCGGTCGTGCTCGACCTGGGCGGGGGCACGTTCGACGTGACGGTGCTCGAGATCATGGAAGGGGTGATCGAGATCCAGTCGTCGGCCGGCGACAGCCGGCTGGGCGGCGGCGACTTCTCGGCGGCGCTTGCCGAGTGGGCGGCGGCGCGGCGCGAGCAGGCGCGAGAGCCCGATCTGCGATCGGACCGGCAGGGCTGGGCGCGGGTGCTGCAAGCCGCCGAGGAGGCGAAGCGGCGGCTGAGCGAGGTCGAGACGACGCGCATCGTGGCGCCACAGGTCCCGGTCCGGGGGGGCGCCAGGCTCGACCTCGACCTGCCGGTCACGCGGGAGCAGGCGGAGGAGGCCTGGGCCGGGCTGCAGGAGCGGCTGCGGGCACCCATCCTGCGCGCCCTGGGCGATGCGGGTCTCGCCCCGCACCAGGTGGACGAGGTGCTGCTGGTTGGCGGCGCGACGCGGATGCCCTGCGTGGTGCGCCTGGCGGCCCAGATCTTCGGCCGGCTGCCGCTGCGCAGCCTGCCGCCCGACGAGGCGGTGGCGATGGGCGCGGCCATCCAGGCGGCGCTCAAGGAGGGCGACGCCAGCGTCGAGGACCTGGTGGTGACGGACGTGGCGCCCTTCACGCTGGGCATCGAGACCGCGGTGCCGTTCGGCCGGCAGTTCATGAACGGAGCCTTCGCGCCGATCCTCGAGCGCGGCACGGTGATCCCGGCATCGCGGGTGCAGCAGTTCAGCACCCTCGCCGACGGGCAGGAGGCGATCCGCATCGCCGTCTATCAGGGGGAGCATTCGCTGTGCCGCGACAACCGCCGGATCGGCCAGTACCAGGTGCGCGTGCCGCGCGGCCCTGCCGGCGAGCAGTCGGTCGACGTCCGCTTCACCTACGACTTGAACGGCATCCTGGAGGTCGAAACGACCGTGCGCTCGACCGGGAAGGTCGCGCTGCTGGTCCTCGAGCAGACGCCCGGGCGGATGTCGCCCAAGGACGTCGAGCGCGCACGCCGGGCGATGGCGAAGCTCAAGTTCCATCCGCGCGAAGCGCTGCCCAACGCCACCGCGCTGGCGCGCGGCGAGGCGCTCTATCTGGAGCTGACCGGGAGCCGCCGCGACGAGCTGGGTTACGTCCTGGCGCGCTTCCGGGCGGCGCTGGACGGCCAGGAAGCAACGGCGATCGACGCCTGCCGGCTGCAGGTGCTGCAGCTGGTGGACGCGCTGCGGCGGGGGTGAGCCCTGGGACACCACGCCTCCCACCACGCTGACATGGTCGCGGACTTGCGGCGCCGCTTCTGGGTCTCGCTCGCCCTGACCGTTCCGGTCCTCGCCCTGGCGGAGACCATCCAGCGTTGGCTGGGGGTGGGGGAGGCCTGGGCGATCCCCGGCCGGGCCTACCTGGAGCTGGCCTTGGCGAGCGTCATCTTCTGCTATGGCGGTTGGCCGTTCCTCTCGGGATTCTTCAGCGAGTTGCGCCGGCGCGAGCCGGGAATGATGACGCTGATCGCGGTGGCGATCTCGGTCGCCTACTTCTACAGCTCGGCCGTGGTGCTCGGCCTGCCGGGAGAGGTCTTCTTCTGGGAGCTCGCCACCCTGATCGACGTCATGCTCGTCGGCCACTGGATCGAGATGCGGTCGGTGATGGGCGCCTCGCGCGCGCTCGAAGAGCTGGTGCTGCTGATGCCCGCCGAAGCGCACCGGATCGGCGCGGACGGCAGGGTCGAGGAGGTTGCCGTGACCGCCCTGCGCCGCGGCGACCGGGTGCTGGTCAAGCCGGGGGAGAAGGTCCCAACCGACGGCGTCATCGTCGCGGGGCGGACGACGGTCAACCAGGCGCTGCTCACCGGCGAGAGCCGGCCGGTCGAGATGGGCGAGGGGGACGAGGCCATCGGCGGTGCGGTCAACGGCGAGGCCGCCGTCACCCTCGAGGTGAGGAGGACCGGCGAGGAGACCTATCTCTCGCAGGTCATCGCCCTGGTCCGCGCGGCCCAGGAATCGCGCTCCCGCTCACAGGACCTCGCCAGCCGTGCGGCGCAATGGCTCACGGCGATCGCGCTCGCCGTGGGCGGCGGCACGCTCGTGGCCTGGCTCGTCCTCGGGCAGGGCTTCAACTTCGCGTTGGAGCGCATGGTCACGGTCATGGTCATTGCCTGCCCGCACGCCCTCGGGCTGGCGGTGCCGCTCGTCGTGGCAGTCTCGACGGCGCTCTCGGCGACGCACGGCCTGCTCATCCGCGACCGTTCGGCCTTCGAGCGCGCGCGGCAGCTCGGCGCCGTCGTCTTCGACAAGACCGGCACCCTCACCGCAGGGCGCTTCGGCGTGACCGACGTGATCCTGCTCGGCGGCGGGAGCGAGGGAGAAGTCCTGCGTCTCGCCGCCAGCCTGGAGAGCCAGAGCGAGCATCCGATCGCCGCGGGAATCGTCGCGGAGGCCGCCCGGCGGGGCCTGCCGCTCGCCCCGGTGACCGCTTTCCGGACCATCCCCGGCAAGGGCGCCGAGGCCCGGATCGAGGGCAGCGAGGTCAAGGCCGTGAGCCCGGGCTTCCTCGCCGAGCAGGGGCTCGCCGCCGCGGACGAGCGCGTCCGGCGGGTGGCGGCGGAGGGCAAGACCGTCGTCTTCGTCATCGCCGACGGCCGCGTCTTGGGGGCGCTCGCGCTCGCCGACGTCATCCGCGAGGAGTCGCGCGAGGGCCTGCGCCGGCTCAAGGAGATGGGCATCAAGGTCATGATGCTCACCGGGGACTCGACCGCCGTCGCCCGCTGGGTGGCGGCGGAGCTCGACCTCGACGACTACTTCGCCGAGGTGCTGCCGCACGAGAAGTCGGCGAAACTCAAGGAGGTCAAGGCGCGAGGCCTGGTCGTGGCGATGGTCGGCGACGGCGTGAACGACGCTCCCGCCCTGGTCGAAGCGGACGTCGGCATTGCGATCGGCGCCGGGACCGACGTGGCGATCGAGTCCGCCGACATCGTCCTCGTCCGCTCCGACCCTCGCGACGTCTCGGCCATCGTCGTGCTGGCGCGAGCGACGTACCGCAAGATGGTGCAGAACCTGTGGTGGGCGACCGGCTACAACGTCGTCGCCATCCCGCTGGCGGCGGGCGTGCTCTACCGAGCCGGGATCGTCCTCACCCCGGCCGTGGGCGCCGTCTTCATGTCGCTCTCGACGATCATCGTGGCGATCAACGCGCAGCTCCTCGGCCGGCTGCGCGGCCGCCTGGGAGGGGCTCCCTGATGCGCCGGGCGCGGTAGTGTCCGGGCGCCTTTCGTTTGCGCCGGGCCTTTGGAACCCCTTATGATTCCAGCGATGACGCGGCCCTCCTCGCTCCTCCGCCTCCGCTTCCGCGCCGCCACGGCGGTCCTGCTGGCCGGAGCGGTCGTGCTCCTGCTCGGGCTCCCGCTCTGCTCGTCGGCGGCCTGTCCGATGGCCAAGATGGATCGGAGCCTCTGCCGCGCGATGGGACTCGACTGCTGCCGCGCCGGCGCCGGCAGGGTGTCTCACGGCTCGCCACGCCTCGCGTCGCCGGACCTGGCCGCGGCGGTGCAGGCTGTCGTGGCCGCCGCGGCGCCGGCCATCGCCGCCGATCGCGGCCCGTCCCGGCTGGCACCCGCCGCTGCCGCGGTGATCCAGGGCGTCGGCCTGCATACGCTCTTCGCCGTCTTCAGAATCTAAGCGCTCCCCGGGGAGAAGTGTGTCCTGCCGGGCTCTCGCGAGCCTGGCGCGAACCCTCGACCGGAGGAGCCATGCACCACGACCGTCGTACCCCTGGCGAGCTTTCTGGCTCGCCCCGCCGCGCGCGCCGCCGCCGCGCCGTCCTCGGCGGCATCCTGGCCTTGCTGGCGCCGGCCGCGGCCGCGGCGGCCGCGGGCCAGCCGCCGCCGACGCCCCTCGCCACGCTGGTGGCGGAGCTCGAGCAGCGCAACCCGCAGATCCTGGCGGCGCAGCAGGCGTGGAAAGCCGCGAGCCAGGTGCCTTCCCAGGTTGCCACGCTGCCCGATCCTCAGCTCAACCTGCAGCAGGTCAGCGTCGGCAGCCCGGTGCCGTTCGCCGGCTACACTACCAGCGAGTTTGCCTACGCCGGCATCGGCATCTCGCAGGACCTGCCCTACCCGGGAAAGCTCCGCCTGCGGGGCAAGATCGCCGAGCGCGAGGCCGCCGCCGCGGCGGATCGCGCCGAGGCGGTCCGGCGCGCGGCGGTCGAGCAGCTGAAGGTGACGTATTTCCGCCTCGCCTACCGCGAGCAGACGCTCGGCATCCTGGAGCAGGAAGGGGCGCTGCTCGCCGAGATCGCGGAGATCGCGGGCGCCCGCTATCGCGTCGGACAGGGCAACCAGCAGGACGTGCTCAGGGCACAGCTCGAGCGCACCAAGCTGCTGCGCGAGATCGAGATGCACCACCGCGAGGCGGCGAGCCTCGAGGCGCGGCTCAAGCAGCTTCTCGACCGCCCGCCCGCCTCCCCCGACCTCGCCACCGAGCCGCTCGGCGAAACCGCCCTGCCTGCCGGCGAGGGCGACCTGGTGGCCGGCGCACCCGCCCAGAATCCCGAGGTGGCAGGCGCCCAGGAGGCGGCGCGCAAGCAGAGCCTGCAGGTGGACCTGGCGCGCAAGGACTTCTATCCCGACTTCAACCTGCAGTACATGTGGCAGCGGACGGACCCGGCCAGGTTCCGCGCCTACTACATGGTGACCCTCGGCGTCCGCCTGCCGCTCTACCGGCTGCGGCGTCAGCAGCCGGAGCTCGTGCAATCGGTCGCGGAGCTCGAGCGTTCGCAGCGCGACTACGAGGCCGCGGTGCAGCAGGCCTATTTCGACGTCCGCGATCAGCTGGCGGCGGCCGGGAGCGCCTCGCGGCTCCTCGCCATCTACCGCGGCGGCCTCCTCCCCCAGGCCGCCGCCGCCTTCGAGGCGGGGCTCGCCGCCTACCGGGTCGGCCGCCAGGATCTCACCACCCTGCTGGCGTCGTTGTCCGATCTCCTGAAGCTCGACGTCGAGTATTGGAACACCCTTGCCGATCACGAAACGGCGCTGGCCCGCCTCGAGAGGCTGAGAGGAGGGACGCTGCAATGACCGACCGACCGACCGGTCGCGACCTGCCGGCGGACGCCGCCGACCTTCTCGCCGCGCGCGCGGCGGCGGGCCGCTACCGCCGAGCCTTCCGCATCAGCCTCGGCGCCGCGCTGGTGCTGGCGCTCGCCGTCGGGGCGCTCTGGTGGCGTCAGCCGGCGCCGCCGCCGACCCGCACCGCGCCCGCGACCGCCGCGGCAGGAGCGAAGGCCGGAATGACGCCCGGGGCGGCCACCGCTCCGGTGCCCGCGGCGGGCGCCGCGGCCCCGCCGGAGGCCGACGCCCCGAGGGCGCCGATCCAGCTCTCGCCGCGGCGCCGGCAGAGCATCGGGGTGCAGACCGGCATCGTCGAGTGGAAGACGCTGCGCGACGAGCTGCGCCTCTACGGCAACGTGCAGGCCGAGGAGCGCCGGCTGGCCTACGTGCAGACGCGGTTCGCGGGCTGGCTGCGCAAGATCTATGCGGACGCGACCGGCACGCTGGTCCGCAGGGGCCAGCCCCTGTTCACGATCTACAGCCCGGAGCTGGTGGCGACCGAGGAGGAGTATCTGCTGGCGAAGAAGCACCAGGCGCTGCTGCGCACCAGCCCGGTCGAGGGCGTCGCCGCGGGAGCCGACTCGCTGCTTCAGGCGGCCCGCCAGCGGCTCTTGCAGTGGGAGGTGCCGGCCAGCCAGATCGCGCGGCTCGACGCGAGCGGCAAGGCGATCGCCGACCTGACCATCGACTCTCCCGTCTCGGGCTACATCACCGAGAAGAACGCGCTGCCCAACCTCTACGTCCAGCCGGAGACCCGCCTCTACACCGTTGCCGACCTCTCCGAGGTGTGGGTCCAGGCGCAGCTGTTCCAGCAGGACGCCGGCAAAGTGGCCGCGGGCGATGCCGCCGAGGTCACGGTCGACGCCTACCCCGGCAAGGTCTTCCGCGGCCGCGTCGACTCCCTGCTGCCGCAGGTCGACATGACCACCCGTACCCTGCCAGTCCGCCTGGTCTTGCCGAATCCCGGCCTGCAGCTGCGGCCGGGCATGTACGTGAACGTCACCCTCGAGCCGGCGCTCGGCCGGCAGCTGGTCATCCCGGCGGCGGCGGCCCTGCACTCGGGCACGACGACCCTGGCCTTCGTTTACAGCGGCGACGGCGCGATCGAGCCGCGCCAGGTCGAGCTGGGCCCCCGGGCCGGCGACGCGGTCGTGGTCCGGAAGGGACTGCGGGCCGGCGAGCGGATCGTCACCTCGCCGAGCTTCCTGATCGACTCCGAAGCCCAGCTCGAGGCGGCCGCCGGCGCGTTCGTGCCGCCGCCGCCCGGCGCCGGCGCCGCCGCGGCGATGAACGCGCCGCCGCCGGCGATGGCCACTGCCGAGCTGACGACCGAGCCCTCGCCGCCCGCCAAGGGCTCCAACCTGGTGCGCGTCAAGCTGACCGGCCACGACGGCAAGCCGCTCGGCGGGGCGGAGGTGACGGTCGCCTTCTTCATGCCGGCGATGCCCGGCATGGGCATGGCGGCGATGAAGACGGTCGTCGCCGCGGGCGAGAAGGGCGCCGGCACCTACGAGGGCAAGGGCGAGCTCGCCGCGGGCGGCACCTGGCAGGTCACCGTGACGGCGCGCCTGCACGGCCAGATGGTCGCCCGCCGGCAGCTCTCGCTCTCGGTGACGGGAGGGATGTAAAGGTGATCCGGCGGACCATCGACTGGTGCGCGGAGAACCGCTTCCTGGTGTTTGCGGGCGTGCTGCTGCTGGTAGGAGCCGGCATCTGGTCGCTCGGCCGCATCCCGCTCGACGCGCTCCCCGACATCTCCGACGTCCAGGTGATCGTGCACACCAACTGGGAGGGCGAGCCGCCGAACCTCATCGAAGACCAGGTGACCTATCCCATCGTCACCGCCCTGCTCGCCGCGCCGCACGTCAAGGCGGTCCGCGCCCAGACGATGTTCAACGACTCGTACGTCTTCGTGGTGTTCGAGGACGGCACCGACATCTACTGGGCGCGCTCGCGGGTCGTCGAGTACCTGCAGACGATCGCCGGCCGCCTGCCCGAGGGAGCACATCCGGCGATCGGCCCGGATGCGACCGGCGCCGGCTGGGTCTACGAGTACGTGCTGGTCGATCACGGCCATCGCCACAGCCTGGCCGATCTGCGCAGCCTCCAGGACTGGCACCTGCGCTACCAGCTGGAGACGGTGCCCGGCGTCGCCGAGGTGGCGTCGATCGGCGGCTTCGTCCGCCAGTACCAGGTGCAGCTCGATCCCAACCGGCTGCTCGCCTACGGCATCCCGATGTCGACGGTGATCGAGCGGGTCAAGGCGAGCACCAACGAGGTCGGCGGCCGCGTGCTGGAGCTCTCCGGCACCCGCTACATGATCCGCGGCGTCGGCTACCTGCGCTCGCTCGCCGACCTCGAGAACGTGCCGCTGACGGCAAAGAACGGCACGCCGGTCATGATCAGGGACGTGGGCACCGTCGCCTTCGGCCCCGACATCCGCGAGGGAGTCGCCGAGTGGCAGGGAGAAGGCGAAGCCGTGGGCGGCATCGTGGTCATGCGCTACGGCATGAACGCGCTCAACGTCATCGACGGCGTCAAGCGCAAGCTGGCGGCGATCAAGGCGACCCTGCCCCCCGGCGTCGAGGTGGTCGCCGGCTACGATCGCGCCGGACTGATCGAGGATTCGATCCGCACCTTGCAGCGCGACCTGCTCGAGGAGGCGGTCATCGTCAGCCTGGTGATCGTCGTCTTCCTGTTTCACTTCCGCTCGGCGCTGATCCCGATCCTGACGCTGCCGATCGCGGTGGTGGCCTGCTTCATTCCAATGCTCTACCTGCACGTCAGCTCCAACATCATGTCCTTGGGCGGGCTGGCGCTGGCGATCGGCGTGCTGGTGGACGCGGCGATCGTGATGGTCGAGAACGGCTACCGGCATCTCGCCGAGCGGGCGCCGGCCGCCGCCGGCCGGGCGGCCGCCCCCGGCGCACCGGCCGCGCCGGAGCTGACGGAGCGGGAGCGGCGGCGGGTGCTCCTCGACGGCGCGAAGCAGGTCGGCCCGGCGCTGTTCTTCTCGCTGCTGATCATCGTGGTCTCCTTCCTGCCGGTCTTCCTGCTCGAGGCGCAGGAGGGGCGGATGTTCCGGCCGCTGGCGTGGACCAAGACCTTCGCGGTGGGCTTCTCGTCGCTTTTGGCGATCACCCTGGTGCCGGTCCTGATGGTGCTCTTCATCAAGGGGAAGCTGCGCCCGGAAGCGCAGAACCCGGTGTCGCGCTCGACCCAGGCCCTGTACCTGCCGGTCCTGAGGCTGTGCCTGCGGTTCCGCAAGACCACGCTGCTCGTCAACCTGCTGTTCCTGGCGGTGACGTTGCCGCTGATGTTCAGGCTCGGCAGCCAGTTCATGCCGCCCCTCTACGAGGGCTCGTCGCTGTACATGCCGACGGCGCTGCCCGGGATCTCGATCACCCAGGCCGGCGAGCTGCTGCAGGAGCAGGACCGCATCCTGCGCTCGTTCCCGGAGGTCGCGACCGTGTTCGGAGCGGCGGGGCGCTCGGACAGCGCGACCGACAACGCGCCGCTCGACATGGTCGACACGACCGTCATGCTCAAGCCGCGCGAGCAGTGGCCGCCGGGCATGACCTACGAGAAGCTGATCAAGGCCATGGACGAGAAGCTGCAGTTCCCGGGCCTCACCAACACCTGGACGATGCCGGTCGAGAACCGGCTCGACATGGCGCTGACCGGCATCAAGACGCCGGTCGGGATGAAGGTGCAGGGTCCCTCCCTCGACGGCATCCAGCAGCTCGGCGCCCAGCTGCAGGGGGTGCTGTCGCGGCTGCCGGAGGTGCGCTCGGCGTTCGCCGAGCGGGTCGCGCAAGGCTTCTACGTCAACGTCGAGGTGGACCGCGCCGCGGCGGCGGCCTACGGCCTGACCATCGCCGACGTCCAGCAGGCCGTCGCATCCGGGATCGGCGGCATGAACGTGGCGCAGAACGTCGAGGGGCGGGAGCGTCACCCGATCAGCGTCCGCTACCAGCGCGACTTCCGCGACAACGTCGACGAGCTGCGCCGGGTGCTGATCGCCACCCCCTCGGGAGCGCAGATCCCGCTCGGCCAGGTGGGCAAGATCTCCTTCTCGCGCGGGCCGGCGATGGTCCGCGACGAGGACGGCGAGCTCACCGGCTACGTCTACCTGGACCTCAACACCAAGGACTACGGCGGCTTCGTCGAGCGGGCGTCGCGCCGGCTGCGGGCGGAGCTGTCCCTGCCGGTGGGCTTCACCTGGCGCTGGTCGGGCGAGTACGAGCTCGAGCTGCGCGCCAAGCAGACCTTGAGGCTGATCCTGCCGGTGGTGTTCTGCGTCATCGTCCTGCTGCTGTACATGGTCTTCCATTCGGTCACCGAGACGCTGGTGCTGATCTTTCCGACGTTCTATGCGATGACCGGCGGCCTCGTCCTGCAATGGCTGCTCGGCTACGAATTCAGCGTCGCGGTCTGGGTGGGCTACATCGCTCTTTTCGGCATCGCCGTCGAGACCGGAGTGGTGATGGTCGTCTATCTGCACGAGGCCCTGGACCAGCGGCTGGCCGGGGGAGCGCCGCTGCGGCACGAGGACATCCAGGAGGCGGCCATCGCCGGCGCGGTGCAGCGTTTGCGGCCGAAGCTGATGACGGTGTGCGTGGTGCTCGCCAGCCTGATCCCCATCCTCTGGGAGAGCGGCATCGGCGCGGACGTGATGAAGCCGATCGCGGCCCCCATCGTCGGCGGCATGGTCACCTCGACGATTCACGTGTTGATCCTCGTGCCGGTGTTCTTCTCCCTGATGAAGGAGAGGGAGCTCCGCCGCGGCACGCTGCGGCAAAGCGGCGGCGGCGGCCGGGGGCAATGACTGCACGAGGCGATTCGCGTTACAGCCCCTGGGAGGCGCCCGCCTCGCGATGCAGCCAGGCGATCACCGTCGCGGCCGCGGGCCGGATGGCGGCGCGGCGCGGCGTGAGGAGCCAGTACGAGGGGCCCAGCTCGACGCGGCCGGCGAGGGGCGCCAGCAGCTGGCCCGCCGCGACGTCGTCCGCGGCGAGACGATGGCGCGCCAGGGCGACCCCCTGGCCCTGCGCCGCCGCGCGCAGCACGAGGTCCGAGGAGGTGAAACGCGGACCGCTCGCCACGTCGAGCGCGGGCGGGCCCTGCGCCCGCTGCCAGGCTTCCCAGGAGGCCTGGGGGTCGCGGTCGTGCAGCAGGCGCAGCCCGACGAGGTCCTCGGGCGCCGCGGGCCGGCCCGCCTTCTTCCAGTACGCGGGACTCATCACCGGATAGAGAGCATCATCCATCAGCGCCGCGCAGCGCGCCTCGGGCCAGGGGCCGCTCCCCATGCGGATCGCGAGGTCGATGCCGCCGGCGTCGGGGTCGCCGAACCCGCGCTCCACGACCACCGACACCTCGAGGCGCGGAAAGGCCTGCTCGAAGGCGGGCAGGCGGGGCAGGAGCCAGCGCACGGCAAACGAGTGGGCGGCCGAGATGGTGACCGCCTGCGCCGATCTCGCCTCGCGCACGGCCGCCGCGGCGTGCGCGATCTCGCGCAGACCGGCGAGCGCCGCCCTCCCCAGCGCCTCGCCCTGCGGCGTGAAGGTCAACCCTCGCCTGCCGCCGGCAGGGCGGAGGAGCTTGACGCCGAGCCACTTTTCGAGCTCCGCGAGATGGCGGCTGACCGAGGAGTGCGCGATGCGCAGCTCGCGGGCCGCGGCGCGCACGCCGCCGTGGAGATAGACGCTGGCGAAGGCGCGCAGGGCGTTCAGGGGAAGCTCGCGCATGGTCTCTAGAATAGACCAAAGCTCGCGTGCTCTGAACCGGCGTTAACTGCCAGGATGGCGGCATGACGCATCCGGCAACGGTCGCCCTGGGACACCGATGGAGCCGCTGATCGGCGCCGCCGGCGCGCTGGCCGCGGCCGCCCTGACGCCGGGCCCCAACAACTTCGTGGTGATGCGCACCGCCGCCCGCCGCGGCCTCGCCGGCGCGCTGTCCGCCATCGCCGGCATCATCCTGGGATCGCTCGCGATGCTGGCGGTCGTCGTGGCGGGAGCCGGCGCCGCCTTCGCGGCGGTGCCGCGGCTCCGGGCGGCGCTCGCGGTTGGCGGCTGCTCGTACCTCGTCTTCCTCGGCGTACGGCTGGTCGCCGGCGCCGGCGCGCAGGGTCGCCTCGACGCCGCGGCGGTGCGGCGGCCAGACCGCGCGGATGCCATGACGGTGCACCGGCCGGCGGGGCAGGAGGATCTCCCCGCGGGCACGGCGGGGCTGTTCGGCTTTCAGTTCGTCAACCCGAAGAGCTGGATCCTGGTGCTGACCGTGGCTGCCGCGGCGCCGGCCGAGGGCGGCCCGCTCGCCCAGTTCGCTCGCCTCGCGCCGCTGTTCGCGGTCATTCCGGCGGCGGCGCTCCTGCTCTGGGCGGCCCTGGGGGTGGCGGCGAAGGGGCTGGCGGGCGGCCCCGGCGGCGCCTGGCTGGACCGCGCCCTGGGCGGCCTGCTGGTCGTTTCGGCGCTGGCGCTCCTGGCGGAGGCATGGAATCCCTGATGCACACCGATTCACGCTCGCAAGCGGAGGTAGCGGCCTTGGAACCTGCAAACCGGCGTCTCCTCGCGCTGCCGGGAAGTCTCCGCCGGCGCTCCTGCAACCGGCGGCTGCTGGCGGCGGCCGTCGAGCTCGCGCCGCCGGGCGTGGACGTGCGCGTCTACGACGACCTGGCGGCGATCCCGCCTTTCGACGAGGACCTCGAGCAGGAGACCGGCGGCGGGCCGGCGGCGGTGCTGCGGCTGCGCGGCGAGGTGATGGCGGCCGACGGCCTCTTGGTGGCGACGCCCGAGTACAACCAGTCGATCCCCGGGGTGCTGAAGAACGTCCTGGACTGGCTCTCCCGGGAAGCTCCCCGCCCGGTGCTGGACGGCAAGCCGGCGGCGGTCGTCGGCGCGACGGCGGGCCGCTGGGGCACGCGCCTGGCGCAAATGGCGGTGCGCCACGTCCTCTACGCCACCGGCGCGCTGGTGCTGCCGGCGCCCGCCCTGTACGCCGCCGGCGCCGAGCGGCTGTTCGACGACGCGGGCCGGCTCTCCGATCCCGCGACCCGCGCGCAGCTCGCCGCCGTCCTGGCGGCGTTTGCCGCCTGGATCGACCTGGTGGCGCCGCGGCGGGAGCCGGCGTAGCCGGCGGCGGTGTCGCGCTCGGGCGCTCGGCGAGGGGGCGGCGCCAGGCGCTACCGGCGATGGCAGACGAAAAGGCCGCGGCTGTACACTTGTGGATGCGAACTCTCCGTTCGAGCCGGCGACTTTCTTCATCGGGTTCCCTTGGCTAGACGCAAGGATGCCCGGAGGTTTCGCGCCATGCACCGGTGCATGTGGATTGTCGCCGCGGCTCTCTTGACCGTGACCGCCGGGCGGGGTGCGTGGGCAGTCACGATCGTCGAGTACCCGATCCCCACGAGGCTGGGCACACCCGCGGGGATCACCGCGGGCGGCGACGGGGCCAGGCTCAGCGCTCCCCATGCGATCGCCGAGACGGCGAACCAGTAGCACAAGGTCCGTGGCGAGCTACAGCAAGCTTCCACTTGCTTGGTCATGGCTTGGATGGCTTGGGATTCACGGCAGCCGTTTGCTCAGCGCCTGGCGACCATCCGCCTGGCGGCAGCGCTACCGGCGATGGTACAGGAAGAGGCCGCCGCCCCGGGCCGGTGCTCCCCTAACGGCCCCCTGGCATCAGCTCGCGTAAGCGCCGGATAGCGCGTCGCCGCGCCTGCCGCAGCGAGGCGGGCTTGGCGTCGCCGAGCATGTGCGCGAGCTCGCGCTCGTCGAGGCCGAGCCTGTAAATCCATCGCAAGAGGTGCCGTTGTCGCGGCGTGAGCGCCCGCGCCAGGCGCTCGAGATCGAGGCGGGCGCCGATCTGCTCCTCGCCGCTTGGCGCAGCGCCGGCAAGCCGCTCGATCTCCTCGGGTCCGGCCGTCGCGGTCTTCCTCGCGAAGTGATGCCGCACGTAGTTGCGGCACTGGCGGCGCACGGTGCCTACCAGCCAGGCAGCCGGCTCCCGGATCTGGGCCCACCCGGTGATCAGGGCCAGCAGAGCGTCCTGCACCAGGTCCTCGCTGTCAGCCGGCGGGATGCGGTAGGCCCTGAAGGTCCGGACGAGCCGCGGTCGCACCTGCTCGAGCACCGCGGCGACGCGGCTGGACCATTCGTCCGGATCGGCCAGCTTGATCACGGCCGCGCCCTCATCCGGCTACGGCGCCGGCAGCGGCCGGCGCCCCTTGGGCGCAAAGCCGATTCGCACCCTCCGCAACACCTCGAAACGCCACGAGATGACCTCCCGCAAGCTGGTCTCCAGCTCCTCGCCAGAGCGGCGCCCGGTCTCCTCCGGGATGCCGACCTCGACGCAGATGTCGCCCCGGAGTCGCGGGTCGAGCGCATCCCATGTGTGGTGGATGGGCGGGATCTTGGGCCGCGTCGGCCGGAACGTCTGATCGGGGCGGTTGCGGGAGTCGACCAGGTAGCGGCTGGCGTTGGCGACGACCTCGGCCGCGCAGCGCCGCTCGGGGTCGAGGACTACGTAGGCCACCAGCCCGATGACGTTCCGCGCGCGCCGGTGCAGATGGGGCGAATCGCGCAAGGCGTCGAGCGCGAGCTGCACCGAGGGGCTGCGAAAGACCCGGTGCCATTGGTGATCGAGGCAGAGCGCCAGTAGCTCGCAAAGCGCTTGGGCGGCGTCGCGGTCCTCGCCCAGCGCCAGCAGGCCCGTCACCGCTCGGCACAACCGGCGAAAGGCGCTGCCGCCCTGGCCACAGCGGCGGGCGGCCTGTGCGCCCCGCCAGCGCAGCCGCTGGCGCATCCTCGGCTCGACGACCTGGGCCGTGAGGCGGTCCGCCGCGGCGAGCAGCTGGCTGGCGCTCCCCCAGTCGCCTTGCGCCGCCAGCGCCACTGCCAGCCCCAGCCGGCCGCTGACCGCCCAGGCCGCCATCCCCTCGACGAGCGGCAGCGCCGCCTCGAGCAGCGGCAGCGCCTCGTCGGGATCGCCGGCGTCGATCAGCGCCCACCCCTGCTCGATCTGCGCCTGGCCGGCCTCGAGCGTGGTGCCGTGATCGTCGAGCAGCATCACCGCCCGCTCGCCGATCGCGAGCGCCTCCTCCCAGCGCCGCTCCTGGCGACGCAACCTGGCGAGCGCCAGGCAGTACAGAGCCCGGGCGTAACCGAGATCCGGCGCCAGCTGGCTGGCGGCGCGGCGCAGCTCGCGGCCCGCGCCGGCGCGATCTGCCGCGTCGAGGCGACGATGCGCGCGGGCGCAGCGCACCTCGACCAGGAGCTGCCGGTGGAGGTGCGCCCGCGAGTCGGCCGCGGCGAGAACGACGGCGATCTCCCCCGCCAGATCGATCAACCGCAGCGCGAGCAGCGGCTCCTCGCCCTTGGCCGCGACGAGCAGGTGCCAGGCGACCTCGAGCGAGGCGTAGCGCGGCTCGCTCGCCGCGGTGCCCCAGCTGTCGGGGTGCTCGAGCAGCTCGCGCACCAGCTCGGGAGCTGCCAGGTGCTCGCGCTCGATCGCCGCGAGCCGGTCGTCGAGGTTGGTCTCCCGCTCGAGATCCCGCAGCAGTCGCAGGATGGCAGCGTCCGCCGCGGCGTCGGGCGTCCAGGCGAGCTCGAGGTCGCGCGCCTCGGCCGCCAGCCGGCGCCGGCAACCCGTGCAGGTCGCGACGTGGACCAGCAGCGACCGTTCCCTGGCACCGAGGCTGCCCAGGGTGGCCGCGTCGAGGTGCCGCGCCACCGCGGCGCGCGACGCCGTCACGGCGGCCCCACCGCGGCCGCCCCGCGCTCGAACAGCATGCGGTAGGCGTGGACGATCCCCTCGATGGCGTCGATCACCAGGACGCGGCTCGGCTCGTCCATCGCCTCGATGCCGAGCAGGCAACCGACGAGGCGGGGATCGCGCACGTCGCGCCCGAGAAGACTGTCGAGGGTTACCCCGAACAGGGCCGCGAGGCGGACCAGCATGGGGACGGTCGGCACGTGCAGGCCGGCCTCGTACTTGGTCACCATGGACTTCGAGATGCGCAGCTGCTGGGAAAGCGCGCGCTGGCTCAGCCCGCGGGCTTCCCGCAGCGTCCTGACACGGGAACCAAGAACCTGGGCGAGGTGCTGCTCCGAGGGCCAGCGAGAGGGCTGTTCTGGCATGGGCCATAGAATGACCTTTAAAGTTCATATTTGCAACCGTTGCGTAGCACGCACCGGCCCGTAGCTCACCACGCATCGCTGCGACAATTAGATGCGACTCACTCCCGGGAGACACCAGGAGGTGCGTTAGACTCAACCTTGCGGCGCTTTTCCTCCTCGAACTTGCGAAACTGAGTCCAGTCTTGCGGGAGCTCGGGGCCATGGCGGCCCCCAGCCTTACCCCGCAAACGAGGAGGTTGGTATGCCCCTGCCACGCCTGTCCCGTCGTCTCGCCTTGACCGCGCTGTCCCTGGCGCTCGCCCTCGCCCTGGCGGCGCCACCCGCACATGCACGCGAAAGCCCGCCTCTCGGCTGGCTCGACACCCTGGCCCACCAGCTCTCGCAGTGGAGCGCGAGTTGGTGGGCCTGGTCGGCGCCTGACCGGCCAGCGGCCGGCCAAGCCGGGCGTCCAGCCAAGAGCCGGCCGATCAAGTTCAGAATCGACTGCGGCGGCACAATTGACCCCGGCGGCGGGTGCCCAGCGCCCGCACCCCCACATTAGCCACGATGCAAATGGCGGGAGAGTTGAGGTCCAACCCCCCTCCTTCCGTCACTGCGCAAACGATGGCACAATGTAGCGCTCGGGGAGACAAGATGACCGAGCACCCACCGCCAGCGGACCTCGATCGGCTCGTTCAAGGCACGCTGTCGGCAGACGAGAAGCGGCGGCTGTTTGGGCACCTCCTTGGCCGGTGTCCGCGCTGCTGCAGCGCGCTGGCTCACTTCGGCGGTTTCGACGTCGCCGGCGAGGTTGCGGCCGAGGATTACCAGGGCGCCCTTGACCGTGCCTTCGCCGCGGCAGCCCGGTTCGCCGCGCCCCGCCGGGAGGCGGCCGAGACGCTTGCTGCCCTGCTCGCCAGCGACAGCGATCGGCTTGGCCACTCGACGCCGACGCCGGCGGCGGCGACCCGGCGCGGGTTGCCACGAGTCCGAGCACTGCTCGAGGCCGCCCGCGGGCTGCGACACGACGACCCACAAGGGATGCTCCGGTTCGCCAGGCTCGCTCGCTGCGCGGCGGATCGCTTGCGAATGCGCGAGTATGGCCGCCAGGCAGTAGCGGATCTTCGCGGCCTTGCCTGGGCCGAGCTCGGCAGCGCCTATCGCGTGTGCAACGAGCTGCGCCAGGCCGGGCATGCGATGAACCGCGCGATCTACTGGTGCAAGCGCGGCTCGAAGTCGGATTCCCTGCTGGCTCGGGTCGGTGAGAATCTGGCGTCACTGCTCGCCTATCAGCGGCGCTTCCCCGAGGGGCGGGAGTTGCTGGCCATCGTCTACCGGATTCACGCCGAAGCGGGGAACCGGTACCTCGCCGGCCGCGCCCTGGTCAGTCAGGGAAACCTGGCCCTTTGGGCAGGCTCTCCTCGTGCGGCGCTGCCGCTCATGCGGAAAGGGTTCGATCTCCTGGACCCTGAGCGGGACCCGCAGCTGGTCGTCCAGACTCTCTGGAACATGGTCTGGACGCTAGAGGAGATGGATCGTTTCCGCAGCGCCCGGCGGCTGCTTTGGCGGTCGCGGGTCCTCTTCGCGGATGTCATTCAGCCCCATCGCCTGCGTTGGCTCGAGGCCAGGATCTTCGCTGGCCTCTCGGACTTCAAGCGTGCCGAAGCGGCTTTCCAGCAGGCGCGGGCAGGATTCACTGAACAGGGCCAGGTGTACCCGGCTGCCCTGGTTGGGCTCGATCTCGCGGCCCTGTGGGCGCGCCAGGGCCGGGTCAAGGACGTCTTCGAGCTGGCCGAGGAGATGATCGTCACCTTCCGGGCCCTGTGCATCGCCCGCGAGGCCATCAGTGCGCTGTTGGTCTTGAAGCGCGCTTGTCTCCATGGCGGCCAGCTGCTCGCGCTGATAGGGCTGGCGTCCGACCTGCTGGAGAACCTCGAGCGGCAGCCCGCCAAGCCCCGCAACTACTCGGGCTCGCCGCCCCCGCCGGGTCCTCCCTCCCCGTCCTCCTGATCGGCCGGCGGGTCGAGCGGCGGCGGTTCCTTCCGCTTCGCACGCCGCGCCAGCACTTCCTCGACGACCTCCTGAACCAGGCGGTTGAGCTCCTCCTCAGATGCAGGAAAGTCGACGTCATCGTCGGTTGGCACGAACTCGCCGCGGTAGCCGATGCGCTCGAAGGTCTCGAGCAGCTCGCCGCCGGCCGAGCGGCCGCGGCGGCGGTCCGGGGGAGTGCGGGTGGCGATCGCGAAGAACTCCTGCTGCGACATGCCGATGACGCGGAGCACGGCGATGATGTGCTTGACCTTGAGGTCGACGGCGCCGCACAGCACCCGGCGCAACGCCTTGGGTCCGGCGCCGAGGCGGTGCTCGACTTCGGTCATGGTGAAACCGGCGGCCCTGACGGCCTGGCGCAAGATCGCGGCGTAGTGCCGAGCTTCATTCGCGGCCTGTTGTCTCTGGTGCATGGGACCCCGCCCCGGCAGTGTAACCCGATTTTGGCCCGTGGAGTGTCACTATTCGGCCCTCTGTCCAGCTCGGGCTGTATCTCCTTCCTGCAGGCGGTCAGTCCCTGGCGTGGCGCTGTCACAGAATTGTCACACGGCTCGGATGTCGCTTTATAGCAGTCCTGAGCAACTAATAGATTGAAGCAGGTAGTGCGCGGCTGCACGAAACCCATCGGCCGCCTCCGCCCGCGCCCGAGCCACTAGGGGGCGGTTAAGGGGCGGAGAGACCGAAATTGGGGCGTTCACACTAACGCGACCACGAGAAAGGGAAAGCACATGAGACCGTCTCTGCTGGCGCTTGCCGTCCTGTGCTACATCTGTACTGTCGGCATTGGGAATGCTGCAGCAGCGGAAATTGCCCCTGCCGCGTCGCAAGGCTGTTCTCCCCCAACCCAACCCGATGCGGCCACGTCGCACGGGGACCAGCTGGGCATCCCGAACGATCTCCTGCTCTCCATCGAGGTGATCAAGTCTGCCGATGGCGGCCGCTGCGCCGCAGTGGCCGCCAGGCCGAAGGCATCGCATTGCGGCTCCAGCTGTAAGTCCTTCAGCACCCGCAGTGTTTTCTGCATCACCTGTTGTACTTGCTGTTTCTTCGACATAGGTGACCCGATATGCGAATGCGTTACGGATTGCACCCCGATCTTCTGAACCGTGGAGCTGCTAAGATGATTCGCATGAGATACAGAACATTCCTTCTCCTCTGTGCGCTGCTCGTCCTCCCGTTTGACGCTGAGTCGCAGTCCCCGGCAGCGAACGGGGGTTCGGGTTACCAGAAGGTGCGCTTGACGCGGGTCGAGGCGCCAGCTCTAAAGGGCACCAATGCCACACAGTTCCTCGCTGCGAACAGCAAGGGACAGCTCTTCCTCCTGCGGGGGGACACCCTGGAGGTGTTCCGGCTCGGCAGCGACGGCGGGTTCGATCGTCGGGTGGGCAAGCTCGCTTGTGAACTTTCCACCGAGTCCGAGTTCGCCTACGCAGCAGCCATGGATCCCAAGGGGACAACGTGGGCCGTGGGTTCGCCACACGAGCTCGCGCTCTGCGATTTTGAGAAGGAGCGACGCCCGGAAGGGCTCAAGTGGGTGATCTCCTCGCTGACCTTTTCACGATCCGGTCCACTTGTCGCTGTGACGGATTTGGGTCCTGCCCCGGGCGCTGCGGAGGCTCGTTACAAGCGGACCGAGCCGCGGGTGTTCGGTCTCAAGGACGACCGCTGGGAACCGATCGCCTGGGGACCGGTTTCCGAGGGCAAGATGCCGGCGAACCCTCTCGACTTTATGGCTGAGGGCAAGGCGGAAAGCGATGCGCTGATCTGCGCCGGGCGGAAAGACGCGATCTGGCGAGCGTCATGGAACACCTACCGGCTGCAAAAGCTCTCCAGCTCCGAGAACCCAGAGCACGAGGTCGTCGTCGGGAAAGGCGAGGTGGAGTGGCAGAAGCTCGACCAGAAGGAGCGGGCGCGAGAGGCGGGGGACCGCAAGGCACAAGGTCTCTTCCTTGTCCCAGGGTCGGGTCCAGGTGGACCTGTCCCTCGCGGGGTCCTGCGGGCGTTGCTTTGCGCGCCCGAGGGTGTGCTCTACCTGGTCGTTTCGACCGACGAAGGACTCGCTCTCGATCGCTTCGATCCTTCGCAGAACCTCCTCGAGCGAGTGCTGCTCGACGGGCCGAAAGAGCAAGTGTCCTCCGGTCCCATGACGGCTGCACTGGTCGGCGACGAGATCTGGCTCGGTGGCCGCCTGGTGCGTGACGGGATATGGCGGATCTCTCCGGAAGACCTCGCGGCAGCTCGCTGGAAACCAGTCAAGGGCGTGAGCATCGACGGCAAGCCGTCGTCGTAGCGGTCAGCGCGTCGCCGAGGCTTTCGGCGGGGACCGGGAGATTGCTGCCACTATGGGATGTAAGCGCGCCTGCCTAATAGATTGAAGCAGGTAGTACGAGTACAATGCGACGCAGCCATGTGCTTCAACGGGCTTGTGCCCTTAGAAGGGTTCAAAGGCATGGAGATCGCACAATGCGGTTGCGGCACCTCTTGGTCGTTCTCGGGTCGGTCGGTGTGATCAGCACGCTGGCAGTGGCAGCAGAACCGCCGGCAGACGACCGATGGGCCTTCGCTGCCGTGGAACGCCCTGACGGTCGCCCGCCGCTCACCAGCCATCGCGACGTCGCAGGCCTGCTCGGCGCGATGCTCGCCGGCGACGCCGCGGTGATGTTCCGTGACCCACCTCGGTTTCAGAGTCTGTCGATCGAGCAGTTCAAGGCACTTCGGGTCACGTTTGCTGCGCAAGATGCCCAGCTGGCGATGGTGGCTCGGTTGCTCACCAGGTGGCTGCGAGGACGCGTCGTCTTCGTGCCGCGAAGCCCCGGAGACCACCTCACGTTGACTCTCCAAGATGTGCGCTTCGACGAGGTCGCTGCTGCCCTCGCAGGTCTAGGGGATATCCAGGTCCTCGCGCCCGCGGTGCGACCCTCGCAAACTCCAACGGGTGACGCTCCTCAACCCCTCACCCTGCCACCCGCTCATGACTTCAATCCGGGCAAGGGCCTGATCGACGGCAAAGCGGCCGTTGGGCTCTGGCCCGGCACGTCCTCGGCAATGGACCGGAAAGCCGCAGATCCGACAGGCTTCGAGGCTCACATCGCCTTGCGGGACGCTCTTGACACTGAAACCGTACATCCTGCCGGTGAGTGGTTCATCCCTTCGTTGAGCGGGGTGTTTCTGGTCTGGCTCGAGAATCCCGCACGCTACTTGATCTCTCCATCGCCAACGCCTCTGATGTATCACCTCCCGCCTCCCGACGCCAAGCAGGGGTTGGCTTTGGTGGATCGCGTCGTGTCGGCGGGTCGAGTGCGACTCGACTCGCCAACGTGCGCCGGGAACTGTACTCTCGGTCTACTCCACGCCAACAGCCACATCGGCGCAGGCGGCAGCCTACGCCCAGAGATGAAGCGGTTGGTCTCCGAAAGCGTGGCGGTCGAGCGGGGAGCCCTGATGCCAGCTGGTGCGGTGGCAGCAACACTCTACGACAAGGTGGTGAAGGAGTACCGCGCTGTCGAGGCGCCGATCGCTGTCGCCTCGGACCAGACCGCGGTCCTCCGTCCCAAGCCACCGAGTCCGGGTTTCTCTGACCTTGTGGTCGTGCTCACGAGGCCTAAATTGCTCGACAAGGCGACAGATGAAGACGCGATGCCTCAGCTCGTGCTCGCCTCCGGCAAGAGTCCCGTGCCGGTCTTCGTGGCCTCAGGCCCCAGGAGGTTGTACGCGATCTGGAAGGGTGTCGCGTCAGGCAAAGCGACCTTGCAGCTGCATTCCAAGACCCTGCGGCTGCCGCAGCCTGACGTCATGTTGCGGCCAGGGCATGTCGAGTCCGTGGAGGCAGTGCTCGTGCCGCTGCCTCGCCTCGGTGTCCGAATCGAGCTGCCCGAGGAGCTGCGCCGCGGGCCGCTCCAGGTTTCGATCGAGCCAAGTAGAGTCCCGGCGAGCCCTGTCACCCAAACGGTCGCCGCCAATGCGGAGCGGGCTGAATTCCTGCATGTGCCGGCTGCCCTGTTGCGAGTATCGGTCGTTGCCGTTCCGTGGGAGCTCGACGACACCGTAGACATGAGCGGCGGCCAAGATGCCGAGATCACAGTCCGTGCTCAGTTGATCACGCTCGACGGTATCGTCTACTACGGTCGCGAGCCCCGACAGGCCAGGGTCATGTTTCGGACCAACCATGGCGACGACGAGGTCTCCGTCGAGACTGACGCCAAGGGCCATTATCACATCGCCTTGGCGCGCCCTAGCGGTTACCTGGTCATGGTGCAGTTTCCCGACCGAGGGCGCCCCTACCTGGTACTGCTCGACGTGCCAGGGAGCGGCCGCCAGGACTTCAAGGTGCCCGGCAACGACTTCCGAATCCGGGTGGTGCGCAGCGACACCGGCGCTCCCATCCCGAAGGCGGACGTGGCAGTCCATAACACCGGGAGCGACCAGTTTACGCAGGGATTCAGCGTCAAGACCGGCGACGACGGCGTTGCCCATGCCATGCCCTTGAGGCCGGGCGAGGTCGATATAGGGGCCAAGGCCCCGCATTTTGGGACGGCGGAATTCAAGGACAAAGTGCCCGAAGGGGACTTCTCGCGCGAGATCACGCTCAGCCTGAAGCCGCTCGAGGGCACTCCGGTGGCCTTGATCTTGTCCTCGGGCCAACCGGCTCTTGGCGCTGAGGTATGGGTTCGGTCGTCCGATTCGACCCCGATCCTGAGCGCCGACGAGACCGGCCGCGTGTCGCTCCCGGACAGTGCTGTCGGGACACCGCTCCTTGTGCGTGCACCCGGTGCTGCAAGCGGGTTTGTGCTCTGGGACGGACAAGCCGAGTCGATCGCTCTCGGCCCTTCCGGGCCGCCACTGACGATCGCGGCTCGTAAGCAGTCTGGTGATCCGGCCGCTTGGGCTCGCCTGGCGCTGTGGATCGACGGCACTCGATTCAGCGGCGAGACCCTGCAGTGGGCCTTCAACGCCCAGCCGGTGGACCGCAATGGCGTGACGACTTTGCAAGGGCTTCCACCGCACCCCTTGGACGTGCTCCTCTGGTCGCCGGACCAGCGGATCTCGGGGCTGGCCGAAGCGGGTGCCTACGATTCCCAGCGCACTACCGTGGCCTTCCCATGGCCATCGGTTGCAACCGTCACCGCGGTGCAGTGAGGCAGAGCGCCGGGTTGGCCGTCGCGGCCTTCCTCGCGAAGTGATGCCGCACGTAGTTGCGACACCGGCGGCGGACGGTGCCGACCAGCCAGGCGGCGGGGTCCCGGATCTGGGCCCAGCCGGTGACCAGGGCCAGCAGAGCGTCCTGCACCAGATCCTCGCTGTCTGCCGGCGGGATGCGGTAGGCCCTGAAGGTCCGGGCGAGTTGCGGCCGCACCTGCTCGAGCACCGCGGCGACGCGGCTGGACCACTCGTCCGGATCGGCCAGCTTGACCACGGCCCCGCGGCGGGAACCGTTCATGCTCGGGACCCCAATGGGGAGGTGGCTGGGGCATGCCGCGCGTGGTCCCACAGGCGGCGTACGAGCAATGTAAACAGTAGCGCGTCGAAGACCACGGAAGCATATTCGCTGAGAGAGACGCCGACTCCCCAAGGGAACCAGATGCCACGGACGTGCACTGCTACAAGCTCCGAGGTGAAGAGCACTGCGCCTATGGCCAGCACCGCCGGCAGTGCATAACAGGCTTCGCGCCCCTGGTGGCGTATGCCTTGATGGACGATCAGTATCAACACCAGCAGGAACGCGAGCCGCACGCAAGTGATCAGGTAACGCACGGCGACAGCTGCAGAGTGCGGAAACACGGCGCCGAACAGCCATGGGCGGCCCAACACCTGGGCAAGCATCAAGATGAGCGTCAGCGCCGCCACCACCTTCGGAAGCCACGCCGGCCAATCCTCCTTGAACCAGCCACGCCAAGCCATCATCCATGCGCCCAGGTTCAAGGAGGCTGTTAGCGCCAAGATGCAGTACACGAAATCTTGGATTGTTTCGATCTCCCACCAAAAAAAGAAGGCTTGGTTGCCGCGCTGTATCCCACTGAGCAGTAGAGCCGCCGCCAGCCAAGGATACGCCCGGTCGGTGCGATCGAAGGGCCACAGGCACAAGATCATCACCGCGAGCAGGAAGAACAGCAACGCGGGCACCGCATCCACCGCATAGCCTTCGAAGATCTTGAGCCACTGCAGCTGGTACCGAGCAGCGATGGCCTCGCGTTCGCCAATCGCGGGAGCGATGTGGATGCCGCCCGCGCCCGGGGCAGCCGCGCCCCAGGGTCCCATCCACACCCGGATCGCAATCGCCATCGCACCTCTGCTCGCGTTTTCCGGGGGGAATGCAAAAAGCCTGGGGTAGTGGTTGCCGTGGGCAACAGGTGTCGAGCCCGTGAAGTCGCCGACACCTCCCAGGAGCGTTCCGTTGCCGTATACCTGATACACGCTGTCTACTGCCCATGGACCGAGAAGCGCCAGGGTCTTGCCCGCGGGAGGAGTGACGGTCAGATGGATGCGATACCAGGCATAGCCCTGGTAGCCGGGATGCCCCTTCGCGCTCCAGCCGGGCACATACCCGGAAAGTCCCACATCGCCATCGGTGGCGCCGGGTGACGGCGTCAGATCCACGCTCTCCCAGCCAGAGTCGTCGAACGCGGGATCCGTCCAGCGCGAATCGTCGCCGGTGTGGAACTTCCAGGGACCGTTGAGAGCGACGGTGGAATCGCCGAGTACGATGGGAATCGCTTGATTGCTGGCAGCGACGGCCCGCGACGGCAGTGTGAGCAGCACCACCAGCAAGAAGCGGTGCGTTGACATGCCCATGGCGTTGCTCCTGGAACCTGGTGGCCCGTAACGCCGGATTCGCGGTGATTGTCGGCCCTCCCGATTCGACGTTCAAGGGCCACTTCGGGAGAATGCAACAGCACCACTGGGTTCCCAGGCGGCGACGGCGGCGGCGATCGCGCTCCAGTCAGGCCGCCGGCGCCGTCCTTTAGATAGAGATGGATAAGCGTCTAATGGAGACGCCGAGGGTGCGGGGGAGAAGTTGCGGGCGCGCAGAGCAGAACTGGAGTTGAGAGAAGCCGGCACTAGCAGGATGAGCATGCACCGCGCAGGTCGGGCGAGAGCATTCGCAGGAAGCTCTGGAACTTGTCGGCGCCCAGCGGTCCCGAGTCCAAGAAGGAGACCGCCGCCCTCTTGAAGTCCTGGGACGTCTGCCGCACGACCCCCCGCACGCTCGCCTCAGAGTAGCCCGCCGGCGCCTCCTGGCAATAAATCCGCAGCTGCAGCCTCGCTCCGGCGCGCAGTCGCTCCTCCGTCGCGAGAACCAGGTTGCTCGAGCTGATGTCTTGAAGGAGTCCCAGACGCTCTCGCTCGACGGCCTCCTTCTCACCCCGGTAGAACACCAGGCTACCGATGGTCTTGTTGCATTCCGTGATCCGCCGTGCGCTCGCCATGGGTCCGACCTCCCGCGACTCGGGCCAGACGCTTCGCCGCTGGCCTTTTCCCTACGCTCCCATCATATTGCGCTCGACCCGCGCCGGTAGCCGGGCGACCGCTCGACCTGCAGTAGGACGCCGACCGGGCCGCCCCTGCGAGATCGTCCTACGCCTTCGTTTACGACATGCCAATGACGCCCAGCACGGCAATGGCGTGTTTGAATTTCAGATCTACCGGTCTGGCTCTGGTGACGAGGGTTCCGTTGCGTCGAGCCAGGCGCAAGAGCACACCGGAATCGTGAAGTGGAACGAGCTCCCCTCGCCAAGCTTGCTCTCGACCCAGATCCTGCCGCCATGGGCCTCGACGATGCAATTCGAGATGTAGAGGCCGAGTCCGAGGCCCCTTTGATCGTTCTTACCTACCTGCCAGAAGCGCTCGAACACGGCTTCCAGCATGCTGGCGGGTATGCCCATACCGGTGTCGCTGACGGAGAAATGAAGCGCTTCAGCGGCCCGCTCGGCGCGGACGACTACCTTCCCTCCTCGAGGGCTGAACTTCAGCGCGTTGCTGATGAGGTTGGCAAGCACCTGAAGCATCCGCTGGTAATCGAAGTCGGCTTTGAGGCTGCCGCCGACGGTTTCGAATCCGAGGAAGATCCCTTTCTCCAACGCGGAGGCCGCAAACGCGCCCACCGCCTCGGTGAGCAGCGCGTCCGCGGCGCAGCTCGCGGGCCTGATAGAGAGCCTGCCGGCGTCGATGCTCACGATGTCGATCAGGTCTCCGATGATCCTGTTCATGCGGGCGGCATATTGTTGCAGCCGGTTCATCGCCGCTACGGTTCGCCGCCCCTCCTCGGATTCCGAGGCCTTGTCCGAGAGCAGCGCTGCCTCCATGACTACGCCGCACATCAGGTTTCGCAGATCGTGGCTGACCATTCCCATGAAGTCGTCCCGCTGCGCGAGCCTGTCGTCGGAACGAGCCCGCTCGATGAGCAGGTGCCTGTCGGTTGTCTCCCTCTCGAGCGGCAGCAGCAGCGCCAGGATGCGCGAATGCTCCGCGCGCTCGCGCCGGAGAGCCTCGTCGGCAATGGCTCGCTCATCCTCGAGGACTGCGTCTTGCCAGGCCCTTGCAGTGACGATCGCCGCGCGCTCCCGAGCCCCGCGATCGGCCGAGTCAAGATCTTGGTCAGCCTTGTCGCGCGCTGTGTCCAGCACCGCGTCCGCCTGATCGCGAGCGAGCCCGACGAGCGCATCGGCGTCCTTTTCCAACTCCGCGCGCCTCTCGGTCATCGCACTGTCGGTGTTCCTCCGCTCGGTGCGTAAGCTCTCATCGGTCTTCTCGCGGTCCTGGACCGGGTTCTTGGTTTCGTCCTCCATCATAGACCCCCTACGTCATGGCCAACCCGCCGCCGTCCAGGACCTGTCGCACGCTCTGCAGCAGGGTCCTCTGGGTGAAGGGCTTTTCGAGCCGAGCCGCGCCCTCGGGCAGCATGCCGCGGCGGCCAAGGATGTCCCCGGTGTAGCCCGACATGTAGAGCACCCGGCTCTCCGGCCGCAGCGCGGTCAGGCGCGAGGCGGCCTCGACGCCGCTCATCTCGGGCATGATCAGGTCGGTGAGCACCAGATGAATCGCGCCGCTTCGCTGCTCGGCGAAAGCGATCGCCGCGGACACGGTCTCGCTCACCAGGACGCTGTAGCCGGCCCCCTCGAGCATCAGGCGCACCAGCTCTCTCACCGCCGGATCGTCCTCGATCAGCAAGACGGTTTCGGAGCCGCCCGCCGGCGGTGTCACCGCGGCCGCCGCCGGCTCCCGGGCCGCCTCGTCGCGCGCGGCAGCCGGCAGGAAGACCTTGAAGGTCGAGCCCTGCCCGGGCTCGCTGTAGACCTGGATCGAGCCGCCGCTCTGGCGCACGATGCCAAACACGGTCGAGAGTCCGAGCCCGGTGCCCTTGCCGGCCTCCTTGGTGGTGAAGAAAGGCTCGAAGATGCGCGCCCGCGTCGCGGCATCCATGCCGCAGCCGCTGTCCGACACCGCGAGCAGGACGTAAGGCCCGGGCGCGACGCCGGGGTGGTCGGCGGTATAGATGGCGTCGAGCTCGACGTCGGCCGTGGTGATCACCAGCTCGCCGCCGCCCGGCATGGCGTCTCGCGCATTGATCGCCAGGTTCATGATCACCTGCTCGAACTTGGCGCGATCGATCTTCACCGCGCTGAGCGCCGGTTGCAGGCTGACCGCCAGCTTGACGTCCTCCCGGAGCAGCCGGCGAAGCATCGGCTCGATGCCAGAGACCACGGCGTTGAGGTCTACGATCTCCGGCCGCAGGACCTGTTCGCGGCTGAAAGCAAGGAGCTGGCTGGTGAGCGCCTCGCCACGCTCGCCAGCCTTGCGGACCTCGTCGAGCTGGGCAAGCAGCCGCGGCCGGTCCCCGAGGCCGGCGGCGACCATCCCCGCGAAGCCAAGGATCACGGTCAGCAGGTTGTTGAAGTCGTGCGCCACGCCGCCGGCGAGCTGGCCGACGGCTTCCATCTTCTGCGCCTGCAGCAGCTGCGCCTCGAGGCGATGCCGCTCCGTCACGTCATCGACCACGGCGAGCAGCGCCGGCCGGCCGGCAAACGTCACCGGCCGGCTGGCCACCGAGACTTGGAGGATCTGCCCGGCTTTCGTGTGGTGGCGCCGCCGCCCAATCCGGGGCTCGCCCGCCAGCACCGCCCGCACCCCTTCGAGGGTGCCGGGGATGTCCTCCGCGGGCCTGATCTCGAGCAGCGTCATGGCCAGGAACTCCTGGCGCGAGTAGCCATAGTGGTCCACCGCCTTGCGGTTCACTTCGAGGAAGTGCAGCGTCTCGGCGTCGACCACCCACATCGGATGCGGCGCCTCGTCGAAGAGCGAGCGGTAGCGTTCCTCCGCCGCGATCCGGAGCTCGTCGTTGGCCAGCTGCAGCTGCTGCGCCCGGCGGTAGATCTCCCCCTCCATCTGCTGGGCATGCTGCCGCAGCTCCTCGGTCTCCCTCGCCTGCTCCCGGCCGACCTCCTTCAAGCGGATGAAGCCGGTCACGTCCTCCACGCGGTGGATGATGAAGGCGAGCTCTCCGGTTGCCGAGAAGACCGGTGTGTTGACCGGGCTCCAGTACCGCAGCTCGAACGCGCCACCGGCCGACTCGGGGCGGCGAACGTCGTATTTCTGCACCGCCATCGCATCCGGGACTCCCTGGGCGAGGACGCGCTCGAGGGAGGCCCGCAGGTTCGAGACGCCGGTGGCGGTGAGGTCGGCCGGATTGTCCGGGAAGACGTCGAAGATCCCCCGCCCGAGGATCTCCGGCCGCCGAGTCATCGTGGCGCGCAGGTAGGCGTCGCTCACCGCCACGATCGTGAGGTCGGGCGCCAGGACCAGGTAGGGGTCGGGAGAGCCCTCGAAGAGGGCACGGAAGTCCGGCTGCGGATCGGCGGGAGCGGAGGGCGCCCGCGAGCGGACCGGGGAATGGTCGATCATGAGGCCCCCTTCCGCCGGCCGCGGGGCCGGGCCCAGGGGGGAAGGGTGCCGCTCTCGGTCGACTCCACCTCTCCTCCGGGCCCATGCTCGATGGCCGGAGGGTTGATCTGCTTGCTGACCTCTAGGAGTATACCACTTGACGAGCGTCGGAGCACATTCCCTGTGTCCACTTAAGCCACTTCGAGGCCCATTTGCGGGCGAATTGGAGCCATCATCGGAACCATTCAATTTCTGTTCTACAGAATACGCTTTCCAGATCATCCGGCAAACCCAGCTCCTCCGCCGCGGCCAGCTCCGCCGCCGTGCGCCGCTCCTGATCGCAGGGATGCGGGCGCCAAGGACATTTGTCACCGGGATCTGCGAACAAATCTTAGCCTCTCAGAGATCAATGGTGTTCGGCGAGCACCTTCCGTGACACCCTCGGGAGGTATGGGAGCCTGGCTCTTCGAGTGCGGTCACTGGCGCGTAGGCCGGCCACTGACGCGCCGGAGGCGGGTTGCCCGACGGAAAGGCGAGGTGCGGTCCGATGGCCGGGCTCGGAGCGGGGTCCTAGAGTCCAGGGCAAAGGAGGAGCTCCAATGGACAACTTGATCCAGATTTCAGATCGGCTGCGGGAGCGCGCCGTCCTCGGCTCGGTCGGGGCGGCGCAGCACGCGACCAGCCCGGAGGCGCTTCCCGCCGAGGCGGCGCGCATCTTGTACATGGAAGACTCGCCGACGCAGGCGGCCTTCGGCGAGCTGCGCCACGCCGCGGGCGACGGCGTCAGCTTCCGCGTCACCTTCAGCGCCGGCATCGCCATGCTTGAGCAGGCCATGGACCTCGAGCAATGGCGGTCGGCGGCCGACGTCGCGCTCTACGGGGCCAAGGCGGCGGGGCGCAACCGCGTCGTGCTCGCCTGCCCGGCGCTTGCCGGCTCCGGCGTGGAGATGGCGCCGGCGACGGAA
>DASZHY010000086.1:0-6682 GCA_035949675.1 Thermoanaerobaculia bacterium | reverse complement strand
TCGCCGCCGCCGGAAGGGTCGAGCCCGATCGGGAGGTCGATGGCGCCGGGGGTCTCGGCTGCCGGCGCGCCGTCGCCCCCGGGCCCCGCCGCGAGGCCTGACGAAGCCACGACCCGCAGCGATTCGACCTCGATGGCCCGGCCCTCGGGCTCGTAGCCGTAGACCTCGCGGTAAGCGGTGGCGAACGCCGGGGCGAGGGCCGCCGCTCCCTGGTATTCCACCGGCAGCGTCGATTCCTGCCCGGCGAAGCGCAGCGCCACCAGGCGGCGGCGCACTTCGACCTCGGACGGCGGCACGCCCTCCGCGGCCACCGCGGCTGCCGCCTCGCGCCCCAGCTCCGCGCACCAGGCGTCGAGATGCCCGGCGACCTCGGCGAGCGGCGAGAGCACCTGGCGCTGCGCGAAGCGCTCGACGACCGCCGCTCCCAACCCCAGCGCCGACAGCAGGCCGGCGTCGGCCGGCACCAGCACGGTGTCCATGCCGAGCAGCGCCGCGACCGCGCAGGCGTGCTGCGCCCCGGCGCCGCCAAACGCCACCAGCGCGTACTCCGCCGGGTCGTAGCCGCGGCGCAGCGAGATGCCGCGGATGGCCTCGGCCATGCGCTCGTTGGCGATGGCGAGCAGCCCCGCCAGCAGCTCCTCCTGCCGCGCCGGCTCCTCCCCTGCTGCCCGCGGCTCGAGCGCGACATTCCCTGGCAGCCCTGGCAGCGCCGGCAGCGCCGGCAGCTCTTGCAGCGCTGGCAGCGCTGCCAGGAGCGCCGCCGCAGCCCGCGCGGCGGCGCCAGGGTCGAGCGGGATCTCGAAGCGCTCGGGAGCCAGCAGGCCGAGCAGCAGGTTGACGTCGGTCAGGGTGAGCGGCCCGCCGGCGCCATAGCAGGCCGGGCCGGGATGGGCGCCGGCGCTCTCGGGTCCCACCAGCAGGCGGCCGTCGCGGTAAGCGCAGATCGAGCCGCCTCCCGCCGCGACGCTCTCGATGGCGAGCGCCGGCGCCACCAGATGGGCATCGCCCACCCGATGCTCGAAGAGGTACTCGAAATCGCCGTCGAAGCGCGCCACGTCGGTCGAGGTGCCGCCCATGTCGAAGGCAATGACGCGCCGGAAGCCGGAGCGGCGGCCGGCGCGCGCCGCGCCCACCACGCCGCCCGCTGGTCCCGAGAGCAGGCTGTCCTTGGCGCGGAAATCGGCGGCCCGCACCAACCCGCCGGCGCTGGTCATGACGTGCAGGGCGCCGTCCGGCAGCGCCGCGGCGACGGCGGTCAGATAGTCGGCGAGGACCGGGGCGAGATAGGCGTCCACCACCGCCGTCTCGGCCCGCGGCAGCAGCTTGATCAGCGGCGCGAGCTCCGCCGACAGCGCCACGTGCGCGAAGCCCAGGCCGCGCAGGAAGGCTCCCAGCTCGCGCTCGTGGGCCGGGTTCCGGTAGCTGTGCAGCAACGCGACCGCGGCGCAGCGGACGCCCGCCGCGAGCAACTCGCCGGCCGGCCCGCGCAGCGCCGCCAGGTCGAGCGGCGTGATCGTCGAGCCGTCGGCGGCGAGACGCTCGTCGACCTCCACCACGGCGCGGTAGAGCGGCGCCGGCCGCACGATGGCCAGCGCGAACAGCTCCGGCCGCTGCTGCGTGCCGATGCGCAGCAGATCGGCGAAGCCGCGGGTAATGAACAGCCCGACCGGCGCCCCCTTGCGCTCGAGCAAGGCATTGGTGCCGCGGGTGGTGGCGAGGCGCATGGCGAGCGGCGGCAGCGGCCGCCCCGGCGGCGTGCCGGTGACCAGCCGCGCCGCCAGGACGGGCGCCTCCTCGGCCGTCCGCAGCTCCACCGCGGCGCCGGCCAGCTCGCCGGGCGGCAGCGGCCGGTCCAGCACCACTGTCGCTCCGAGTCCCCGGCCCGCGGCGCCAGGGGCGGTCGCCTCGCCGGCGGCGGTCGCCTCGCCGGCGGCGGTCGCCTCGTCAGCGGCGGTCGCCTCGTCAGCGGCGCCAGAGGCAGTCGCCTCGTCAGCGGCGCCAGCCGCCCCTTCGGCTCCGCTCGCGAGCACCCGCCACTCGCCGCCAGCGCCGCCGGCGGCGCCCCCTGCCATGGCGGGGCCGAGCAGGCGCAACGTGCAGCCGGCGAAGAAGTCCGCAGGGAGGGTGCCGCCGGCGGCAGCGCCGAGCGGCGCCAGGCGCACCTCGGCCGCGCCCGGTCGCGCCGCGATACGGGTGCGCAGGGCGGCCGTCGACAGCACCTTGGCGCGCCGCAGCCGCCCCTCGGGATCCACCGCCAGGCAATCGGTGAAAGTGCCGCCGGTATCGATCGCCAGGCGCCACCGGCCCTGCCCGGCTCCGGCGCCGGCGCCGGCGCCGGACGCCGGGGCGGCGGGACGACCGGGGTCCGAGGGACCGCCAGCCGGACCGGCTGCAGCACCGGAGCCAGCGGGCCGGTCAGTCACCGATGATCTTGATCATCACCCGCTTGTCGCGGCGGCCGTCGAACTCGCCGTAGAAGATCTGCTCCCACGGTCCGAAATCGAGGCGCCCGCGGGTGATCGCCACCACCACCTCCCGCCCCATCACCTGGCGCTTGAGATGGGCGTCGGCGTTGTCCTCGCCGGTGCGGTTGTGGCGATAGTGCTCGGGGCTGGGATCGAAAGGCGCCAGCTGCTCGAGCCAGCGCTTGTAGTCCTGGTGCAGGCCTGGCTCGTCGTCGTTGACGAAGACGCTGGCGGTGATGTGCATGGCGTTGACCAGGCAGAGACCTTCCGCGACGCCGCTCTCCGCCACCGCCCTCTCGACGTCGGGGGTGATGTTGACGAAGTCCATGCGCGCCTGAACGTGCATGGTGAGGGTCCGGGTGAAGCTCTTCACGCCGCGGCCCCGGGCGGCGGCGACGGCGCGACCGGCGGGGCGGCGGGCGCCAGGGGAGTCGCGGCCGGGGCCGCCGCGGCGCCCGCAGGCGGGGCCGGCTTCGCGGCCGGGCTTGCGGCCGGGCTTGCCGCCGGGATCGCCGCCGGCCTCGCCCCCGGTCCCCCCGGGACCATCGCCGAGCTTGCAGGCGGGCTCGCCCCGGGGCCTGCCGGCGGCGCCGCTGCCGAGCTCGCCCCCGGCCCCGCGGCGCCCGCGCCCGGCCTGGCGGCCGGTAGCGGCGCCTTGCGCGGCAGCTTCTCGCCGAGCTGTGCCGCCAGCTGCTGCACGCGGTCGTTGCCGCTGTCGCGGGCCGCGGCCTTGTGCAACCAGCGCCGCGCCGCGCCGCGATTGCCGGTCGCCAGCTCCAGCTGTCCCAGCGCCGCCGCGGACTCGGCCTCGGCGCCCTCGAGGCGCTGCGCCTTGCGGTAGAAGCGGCGCGCCTCCTCGGTGCGCCCGTGGCTCCGCGCGACGTCGCCGAGCGCCAGGAAGTTGAAGGGGTTGCGGTTGTCGAGCTTGCTCGAGAGCGCCATCAGGTCGTCACCCTCGCTCCGGCGGCCGGCGGCGTACAGCAGCGCCGCCAGGTTGTGGTAGGCGGGCACCGTGGCAGGATCGTCCTCGAGCGCCTTGCGGTAGGCCGCCTCCGCCCCCGCGAGGTCGCCGCTCCGGCGCAGCGCCACGCCGTAGTTGACGCGGGCGCGTGCCAGCTCCGGGTCGAGGGCGATGGCCTTGCGCAGCCAGGGGAGGGCCTCGCCCTCGTTGCCGGCGCGCAGGAACTCGGCGCCGCGGTTCGAGTAGTACAGCGCGACCGCGGTCCGGTCGGAGATGCGGTGAAGCAGGCGATAGTTCGGCTTGCCGGTCGGCGAGAACTCCAGGATGCGCAGCAGGCTGCCGGCGCCGTAGCCGGCGGTGACGTGGTCCGACTCCACCACCAGGTTGCCCTCGCGCTCGAACTTCTCGATGTCGCCGACGTCGAGATAGAAGACGTCGACGCCCAGCTCCCGCGCCATGCCTACGAAGGTGCTGGTGAAGCCCAGGCAGTTGGCGCGATGGCTGGCGAACACTTCCTGGGCGGTGCCGGTGGTGCCGGCCTGGTACTCGAGCGCCAAGCCGTCGCTCCCGAGCAGTGCGGAGAGCAGCCGCTGCAGGCGCGTTTCGACGTCGAGGTTGTCCGGGACCTGGCGGTGCACCCACTGTCGCATCTCCGCGGTGAGCTGCCAGGGGATGGCGACGGCTCCCGTGTCGAAGCCGCGCGCACGCAGCTCGCGCTTCAGCTCGGCGTCGTCCCCGACCTGCGGCGCAGCGCTGCGGCAGCCGGCGCCGCCCAGCAAGCACCCGGCCCCCCAGAGAACGGCGAGCGCGGCGAGAGCGCGCTTCGTGCTTGCAGTCACCGTCATCGCCGACGCTCTCTGTCCGTCCCCGTCAGTCTCGCAGTCAAGTCGGCCGCGCCGCGGCCCGCCGCAAAGGCAGCAGCTTGATGACCAGCACCACCAGCACCGCGATCACCGCCAGCGCCACGATCGGCAGCGTCACCGCCAGCACCGCCAGCAGCGCCGAGCTGCCGCCTTCGACGGTCGCCAGCACCGGGTTGCCGAGACCGCCGGTGCTGATCGAAGACACCTGCCGCGCCACCGTGGTGAGCCCCTGGAACAGCGCCGCCGTGCCGCCGCCGGCCACCACCGCCAGCGTCCAGCGCAGGAACGGCCCGCAGTCGACCAGGGTCGAGGCCATCAACAGGATGCCGGCGGCAATGGCGGTGGGCGTCGCCAGCGCGTCGAGCAGGTTGTCGATCCACGGCACGTAGTAGCCGATGATCTCGACGCCAGTGGCGACCGAGAAGGCGACCAGCGCCGGGGTCGATCCGATCCAGCCGAAGCCGCCGACCACCGGCAGCCCGCCGAAGCGCGCTGCAAGGCCGGCGACCAGCAGCGGCACGAAGACCCGGAAGCCGCAGGCGGCGGCGAGCCCCAGGCCGATCAGGATGCTGGTAAAGAGCTCCACTGGGCTTCCTGTTCTCCGCGCGGTCGCGGGCCATGGCCCGGGCGCGATCTCGAGTGGTCTCTCATGCTACAGCAACCGCCGGGCCAAGTCGTCTGCCGGCGTGCAGCGGATGCCGGTGGCGTGGCTCCTTGGTACGAATCGCTGGAAACTGGTTGCATTCGGCTGCCGATCTACCCATTTTGGCGCCGGTCCGGTGCCGGCCAGGCGCCCGCCTGGTGCCAGCCTGACGCCGGCCAGTGAAGGCCAGGCGCCGGCCGTGATTCAGGATTCTGGATCAGGTCTGGTACGGAATTCCGTATCGGCCGCGGTCGGGGCGGGCCATTGGCGCGGATCCAGATCGTAGGGCAGCGGCGTCAGCACCTCGAGCCCGGCAGGCCCCAGGTAGCAGAGGTCTTCGAGGCGGACGCCGTAGCCCCCGGCCGCGTCGTAGAGACCCGGTTCCAGCGTGAAGACGTCACCCTCGGCGAGCACGCCCTCGGCGCCCGCCACCTTGCGGAAGACGGGCAGCTCGTGCAGCTCGTAGCCGATGCCGTGGCCGAGGTTGTGAACGTAGCCGGTGGTGGTGTCCGGATGATGCAGAGGCGTCGCATACCCTGCCTCCTCGAGGTGCAGGCAGACGGCTTCCTGAAGGTCCCAGCCGCGCGCTCCGGGGACGGCCAGCGACCGCGCCACGGCCAGCGCCTCGAGCAGCACGCCATGGGCCCGCACCACCGCCGCGGGAGGCTCGCCGGCGCACAGGGTGCGCGTGCAGTCCGCGAACAGCGGCGGCCGGTCGCGCGCGGCGAGCCGCGGGAAGAGGTCGACGATCAACGGCTCGCCGGCCCGCAGCACGCGCCCGTCGCTGCCCGCCGAATGCGGCACGCCAGCCTCGTCTCCCGGAGCCAGGATGTTGCCGCGCGGCTGCTCGACGCCGTGGTCGGCCATCAGCCTCGCCACGGCGGCGCGCAGCCGCCCAATCGTCAGCGGAGAGCCGTCGAGCCAGAGATCGGCGTTGACCTCCGGGGCCTCCGGCAGCTCCGGCGGTCCCGCGGGCCGCGCCGCGGCAAGACGGGCGGCCACGGCGCGCAGCACCGCCGTCGCGGCGGCCGCGGCCTGACGGATGGCGGCGAGCTCGGCGGCGGTCTTGCGCTTGCGCACCTGGCGCACCAGCTCGTTGCCCGCCACCCACTCCCAGCCGCGAGCGGCGAGCGCCGCGCAGGCGCCGTAGATCTCTCCCGCCGGCGCCAGCCCGGCCAGGGCCACCCGGCCCGGGGTCACACCGCTCGCCGCCAGCGCCCGGCCGATGACCCATGCCAGGCTGGCGGCAGGCTCCGGCGCCTCGCTGGCGGCGCGCAACACTTCCAGGTCCGCGGGTGTGATCAGCGGCAAGCCGGTGGCGGCCGCCTCGTCCCGCTCCATGGCCATCAGAAAGGCTAGCCGCGGCTGGCCGCCGCGCGGCGCCACCAGCAGCGCGGCGCCGAGGTGGGCCGGAACGGCGAGAAACGGCGCCAGGTCGGGGTCGCCCCCCGACTGCGCCACGACCAGCAGGGCCTGGCAGCCCATCTCGGCGAGGCCGGCGGCGAGGCCCGCCATCCTGCGATCCGGCACGCGGGCTTACAGATTGCGGCTGATGAAGCTGACGAAGGCCGACTTGGGCAGCGCCCCGATGGTACGGTCGGCCATCTGACCGTCCTTGAAGAGGATGAAGGTGGGAATGCTCGAAACCTGGAACTGGAACGCGAGCTGCTGGTTCTCGTCGACGTTGAGCTTGGCGATGCGCACCTTGCCGTCCAGCTCCTCGGCGATCTCCTCGAGGACCGGCGCCACG
>DASZHY010000085.1:0-8705 GCA_035949675.1 Thermoanaerobaculia bacterium | reverse complement strand
ACGCCCTCATCGGCCTGGTCGCCGGCGTCATCGGCGCCGGCGGCGCCGCCGCCCTCGCCTGGGCGGTCGTCACCCGCGGCTTCAACCTCGCCGGCCAGCTCGAGGCCCTGCCGCTCGCCGCCGGCATCGCCGCCAGCGCCGCGCTCACCGTCGCCGCCGGGCTCGCCGCCAGCGGCCGGGCGCTGCAAAGACGGCCGATCGAAGTCTTGCGCACCGAGTAGCCCGGCCGGACGCTGTGAACTTCTAACGGTTCGATTTCGCTGGATGGCTGCGGCTGCGAAGCCAGCGGCACGGCGGGTCTTGCAGAGCCCCGTCTATGCTGATATAACATAGCGGATTGCCAGGGGCTGCCGCCGCCGGCGGGCGGCTTCCTGCAAACGGGAGACGTCATCACCGCCGGCGCTTGGATCGATGCGGAGACCGCCTTCACCAACACGTTCGCGCGGTCCGGCCAGATCTCGGCCGTCATCGCTCCCCAGACGCCCGGCAGCTTTCAGGCGAACTTCGACGACACGGTGGTGGCGCCGGGAGCGCTGCCTTGTCCCAGCGACGTTCTGGGGTCGCTCTGCCTGGTGCTTTCGCGCTTCACCGTCTCCGCCGACTTCAAGTTCGCCAATGGCGACCAGGGCTTCGCCCACGCGGTGCCGCTGGGCGACGGCAACAGCAGCGGCTATTACTGGTTCTTCGACGCGGGCAACGTCGAGGTGCTGGTCAAGCTGATCGACGGCTGTGCCGTCAACGGGCACTTCTGGTTCTTCGCCGCGGGCCTCACCAACCTGGAGGTGGAGATCGGCATCCTCGATGCGCGGACCGGCGCGAGGAAGACCTACACCAACCCCGCCAACACCGCCTTCACGCCGATCCAGGACACCGCCGCCTTCGACTGCCCCTAGTCCGCGAGCGCGGCCGCCGGATCGATGCGCGCGGCGCGCCGCGCGGGCACCACGCACGCGGCCAGCGCCACCAGACCGAGGAGGAGAGTGGCGGCGGCGAGCACCGCCGGATCGAAGGGGGTGACGCCGTAGAGCTCGCTCGTCAGGGTGCGCCGCACGGCGGAGAGCCCCGCCATGCCGACCGCCAGCCCGATCACCAGCAGGGCGGCTCCCTCGCCGAGGACGAGCTTGAACACCCGGCCGCTCTCGCTGCCGAGGGCCATGCGGATGCCGATCTCGCGAGTGCGCTGCGTCACCTGGTAGGCGAGCACTCCATAGAGACCGAGAGTGGCCAGTATCAGCGCGACCAGGCCGAAGCCGCCCGCCAGACGCATGGCGGTGCGCCGCACCGTCACCGAGCGGTCGAGGCGCGACTCCATGGTTTGCACGTCGTAGAGCGGCATCTGGGGGTCGATGGCGGCGAGCGCCCCGCGCACCGCCCGCGCCAGCAGCAGAGGGTTGCCGCTGGTCCTGGCCACCAGCGTCACGATCCGCCGCGGGCCCTGAGGGTAAGGGAACGGATGTTGGGTGTAGGAGAAGTAGTAGGCGCCGATGCGCTCCTCGGGCGAGGCCAGCCCGCGCTGCTTGACCTCCGGCACGACGCCGACGACGGTCACGAGCGGCTGCATGGGACTGCCGCCGCCAAGAGCCACCCGCCGCCCGATGGGGTCTTTTCCGGGCCAGAACTTGTCCGCCAGGCGCTGATCCACCATCAGCACCAGCTGCGAGGTGGGCGTGTCGCGCTCGTCGATCGCCCGCCCGCGAATCACCGGGATGCCCAGCGCCGCGAAGTAGCCCGGGGTCACCCCATTCTCGGCCGGGTCCATCACCGGCTCGCCGGAAGCCGCCACGTAGCCCTCGGCAAGGATCAAATTGTCGGAGTAGTTGCTGGCCAAGGGAACGCCGTCGCCGAAGCCTGCCGCCGTGACCCCGGGAAGGGCGCGGATCCGCTCGAGAGCGCGAGCGCTCCAGGCGAGGAGATCTCCGTCCTTGGGGTACGCCGCGCTGGGCAGGCTGACCTTGCCGGTGAGCACGCCCCCCGGATCGAAGCCGGAGCGCACGCGCAGCAGCTGCTGGAAGCTGGCCAGCAGCAATCCGGCGGTGAGCAGCAGCACGAAGGCGAAGGCCACCTGTGCCGCGACCAGCACGCGCCGCAGCGAGCGGGTGCGCCGGCCGGCCGTGCCGCCGCGCCCTTCCGTGCGCAGCGTCTGCGCCAGGTTGGAGCGCGCGCTCTGGGCCAGCGGGATCAGTGCCAGCAGCAGGCAGAGGGCAAGGCTGAGCGTGACCACCAGGAGCAGCGTCGGCGCCCCCACGGAGATCTCGCTGCCGCGCGGGAGCCGCCCGGCGCCGCTCGTGGACAGCGCCCTCACCGCCGCGAGCGCGAGGAGAGTGCCCAGGATGCCCGCGCCGGACGCCAGTAGGAGGCCCTCCATCAGCAGCGGCCGCAGCAGTCGCCAGGGTCCCGCCCCCAGGGTCTGGCGCGCAGCCATTTCGCGGGACCGCGTGGTGGAGCGCACCAGCGCCAGGTTGGTGACGTTGACGCAGCCGATCAGTAGAACGCAGATCACGCCCCCCCAAAGCAGGTAGAGCGTTCCGCGCACGTCGTGCACCAGGTGCTCCTGCAGCGGCATCGCCACGGTCAGGAAGCCGGAATCGAGCTGCTGCTGCCGGGCTTGCGGGAAACGTTCGAGGTTGGCCGCGTCGATGGCATGGAGCTGTTGCCTGGCCTGCGCGAGGGTCGCCCCCGGCCGCAGCCGCGCGACCATCTGCAGATAGTTGTTGCCCCGGTTGACGTCCTTCCGGTCCTCGGCGGTCAAGGCGAGCGGCAGCCAGAAGCTCACTTCAGGGTCGACGAAGAGAAAGTCGCGCGGCATGACGCCGACGACCGTGTGCGGCACGCCGTCGATGCGCAGGTCCTTGCCGATCGCATCCTCTCGGCCGCCGAACAGCCGCTGCCACAGCCCGAAGCTGAGCAGCACCTCGTGCTCCTGGCCCGGCTGGCCGTCGCGCTCCTCGAGCAGCCGTCCGCGCAGAGCCTGGCGGCGCAACATCGGGAAGAGGGAGGGCGTGGCCACCATGCCCGTGGCGCGCTCCGCCCCCTCCGGCACGCCGAGCGTTCGCCCCGTTTGCCTGTAGAGCGCCAGCTCTGCGAAGGCGGGTACGGCCTGCTTGCGGTCGTAGTAGTCAGGGGGACTGTTGCCCGCCTCGATCACACCCACTTTGGGGTAGCTGTTGGTGATCCACACCAGGCGATCGGGGGCGGGGAGCGGGAGGGGGTGCAGCAGCACCGAGTACACCACCGTGAACACCGCCGCGTTGGCCGCGATGCACAGGATGAGCGTCAGCAGGACCGGGACCGCGAACGCCTTGTCACGGCTCAGCCCCCGCAGGGCGACCCGGATCTCGTACGCGAGGTCGGACATGGCTCCTCCTAAGATTCACTACCTACGCGCAGGGCGCGCGATGGTTGCGGGCGCTCGCCGAGACGGTCGCGCAGGGAGGGCCACTCAGGCGGCCCCCCGGCGCACCCGACCGCTTGCCGGCCGCTCGCCACGGCGATGATATCGCGAGATCTCGGGGGTCTATACCGGTGAAACCACTTTCGAGGAGGAGACACCGATGAACGACAAGATTCCCACCACGGCAGGTCAGCAGATCCCTGGAGCACAGCGTTGGACCGGTCGCATCCTGAGCGGCCTGGCGGTTGCCTTCCTGGCGCTCGACGCCGCGGTCAAGCTGCTGGCGCTGCCCGGCGCGGTCGCGGCCACCACACGGCTCGGTTATCGCGAGAGCGCCTTGGTCACGATCGGGATCATCGAGATCGTCTGCCTGATCGTGTACCTGATTCCGCGCACCTCGGTGCTGGGCGCGGTGCTCTGGACGGGTTACCTGGGGGGCGCCATCGCGTCGAAGCTACGGGTCGGCGCCCCACTCCTCGGCGACACGCTGTTTCCGCTCTACGTCGCCGCGTTGGTCTGGGGCGGGCTCTGGCTGCGTGATCGCTTGCTGCGCGCCCTCCTTCCGTTTCGCGCCGAAAGCAGGTGATCGCGCCTGTCGAGCGATGCGACCGGGGGCCCTTCGGCGCGCCCGAAGGGCCCCGCAGATCGTGCAGCAGCTGACCCGCGGCCTGGCGAGCCGAACTCCGGGGTCCTGCTGCTGCAAGACCTGATCTGATCACGGCGCCGCGGTCGGGCTCGCGCCGCGGCCCGGCGCCAACTGGAAGTAGCCGTTGGCGTCCACGACGAGGTCGGTCGCCTGAAGAGGTGCACCTTGGTGCGAGCGCGCGCGATCAAGGCTTGGCTCGACAAGCCTCTGGGCTCTCGGGTCGGCCCGCACCGCGAGGAGACCAGGGCCGACTAATCGAGGTAGACGATACCTCGCCTGATGGCTTGAGTGGCCGCTTCGGTGCGGTCGCCGACTTGCATCTTCGACAGGATGCGGTTGATGTGCGCCTTGACCGTGCCCTCGGTGATGCCGAGCGCCGCAGCAAGGCGTTTGTTGCTCCTGCCCTCGACGACGAGTCGCAAGACTTCGATCTCGCGCTTCGTGAGCGCGGTTTCGCCGATGTGCTCGCTCAGCCGGACCGCAGCCGCCGGGGCGATCCAGCGATGACCGGCCAGGACGCTCCGCATCGCCTGGATTAACTCCCCTGGGCCCATGCTCTTGAGGAGATAACCGCGGGCCCCAGCTTCGAGAGCGCTGCGAATGTCGGCGTCACCATCGTGCCGCGTCAGCACGACGATCCGACTCGCGGGATGCTCCGCGAGGATGACGCGTATGGCGTGGGGGCCGTCCACCACCGGCAGGCGAAGCTCGATGACGGCGACGTCAGGTCTCACGGCGCGGAAGAGCTCGATCGCCTGGCGCCCGTCCGTGGCCGCCGCGACCACGGCCATGTCCGGCTGCCGGTTGATGATCGAGACCAAGCCCTCGCGCACGACGGGCTGATCGTCCGCCACCAGGATGCTCCTCGCCCGAACCGCCGGGCCTTTCGGAGCTTGCATTATGTCATGATAGCATGTCAGTAACTCTTCGTCAACTCTTGGTGAAGTGGCCCTCTCTATCCAAAGTTGAGCCTGGACGGCCAACTTCCTGGCGATGCCAGGGAGGTGCGGGAGCGCTAGCGTTGGGCGAGATGCCGATGCGCCATGGCTAGACCGTGCGCCCACGACGAGGGCACGAGTCAGACACGAAAGGAGATCAGACCATGATGCTCGCCGCAGTGTTCCTCACAAGCTGCATGCTGGGTTTGCCGACGGCAGTCGCGTCGCATTCCGGAGCAGCCGCCCCCTGGCTGCCGGCCCCTGGCGGCCAGGACCTCACCCCGGCGCCCGTGTCCCTCGCCGGCTTCAACTGCAGCCAGCTTGGAGTCTGCTGCGACGACCAGGGGTACTGCTTCATCGTCGACGGCGGCGGCCCCAGTTGCACGCCCTACACCACGTGCACGGACAAGACCTACACCGCGGTGCGCTTCGTCAAGCAAAAAGCCAGCGGCAAGTGTATCTACGACTGCGACTGGACGACGACCTGTACAGTCACGGGCTGCGGCTCGGACAGGTCTTTTCCAGAAACCGGCACCGATCGTTTCAACGCTGGCATCTACGCCGTCGGTGCCTGCCCGGCCGCGAATCTCGGCATTTGCGGCCCCCCCTCCGAAGCCCTGTTAGCCGGCAGCCAGTAGGCCACGGAGCGGCGGCGGACGCGGAGCACCCGTGGGACCTCCAGCTCGAGAAGGATGGACGACGGCGCTAGTGGAGGATGCCACGGTCCTGAGAAGGCCGATTCGATCGAAGGCGCGCGAGCGGCTTCGGCCGCTCCCGCCACCTTGGGTTCGAGCGGCCGGGCTGCAGAGCGTCGCTGCCGAGGACGCGAGCGCGGTCAAATAGGACGGCGTCCGCATTGCTGGGCACACAAAAAGCGCCGCCGGGGATGCCCCGGCGGCTGGGGAGGAGCGCTAAAGCGCCGCTGCCGTCGGCACTGCGCTTACTTGAAGGACAACCTGGCACCAAAGCGGAAGACCCGCGGACTGAGCACCTCGTTGACGAATCCTGCGAGGCTCGGGACCGGCGCGTGGTAATTCTTGAAGGTATCCTCGCGCTGCAGGACGAACGCCGAGTTGAAGACGTTGAAGCAGTCGACTCCCAGGGTCAGACCGAAGTTCTGGAAGGTAAACTCTTTCTCGACGCGGGCGTCGAAATCGATGATGTTGTCGAGCCGGTTGCTGTCCGCCTTGCCGATCTGGACGGTCTCGCCGCCGAAGGCCGGGTTGGGGACGCTGGAGATCGGCGCAGGGATGTTGAAGAAGTAGGGGTCGGGATACCCCTGGCGCCCGGTGAGGTTACCGGCAACGTTGAAGCCCCACGGCCGGTCCGGTGCGATCTGGTACAGCCCGTTGACCGCGAAGGACCACTTGCTGTTGATGTAGACGTTGCGGTAGTTGCCGGACCCGTTGCCCGAGCCCTGAAGGACGACGTCACCTTGGTTGACATAGTTGAAGTCGCTGAGGCCGCCCGCGATCAACGCGGTCGGGTCAGGCCGGTCGCCGGCCTTGCTGTAGTACCAATCGCTGTAGCTGAAGTTGCCGCGCATCATCCAGCGGTTCGAGAGGCGCTTGTTGAAGGTCAACGAGGCGCCCTTGAAGGTGGTCTGGTAGTCGCCGTTCTTGAGGTTGTAGCCGTGCGCCGTGGTGAGGCCGGGATTGAGCCTCCAATAGGTGACTGGGACCTGCGACCCGTTGGGCAGAGTCGCGGTGACGGTAACCGGCGTGAAGTCGGCGCGCGTCGCCACTCGGCCGTTGTAGCCGTTGCCGGGCGTGGTGCCGGGATCGAAGACCAGCAGGTCTTCCTGCACCAAGTTGCTCTGCTTGCGATAGGTGAGGTTCACCCCGACCACGAACTCGGGCAGCAGCGCATGGTCGCCGCTGAGCAGGACCTCGTCGGTCACCGGAGGCTTGAACCCGCTGCTCGAGATCGTGTTGAACAGGAACTTGTTGGGGTTGTGCGGGTCGACGTTGGCGCTATAGCCAACGCCGGGGAGGATGATCTGCCCGGGAGTGACGCGGCCGTCGCCGTTGTTGGTGGTGTAGGCGTAGTAGTAGCTCAGAGTCCTGAAGGGGTTCAGCCAGTTGGCATAGGAGGTGGACAGCTGGTCGGCAAAACGCGAGTAGCTGGCGCGCAGCAGGGTCGCGCGGTCCTTGCCCAACGCATAGGTCAGACCGACGCGCGGTGCCCAGCTCGTCCAGGTGAAGCCGATCGGGCCGCCACCGTAACTGACCGCTGGCAGCTTGTCGGGGAGAATGGAGTTGCCCGGCACCGAATCGCCAAGGTTGTCGCCGCCCTGGCGGTCGTAGCGCAGGCCGACGTTGGCGGTCAGGTTACCGCTGGTCAACGTGTCCTGGGCGTAGGCGCTGGTGTACTTCATCTGGACTTTCGGGAGGGCGGTGCGGGCCAGGATCATGTAGTTGTTCGTGGTGCCGTAGAACCTCGGCCCGTTGAGGATGTAGCCGCCGCCCTGCCAGGCGCTGCTGGTGACCGAGGTGGCGACGCGGTAGGCGGCGCCGTACTTGATCTCATGGTTGATGGAACCGGTGTTGAAGAAGGTGGAGGCGTCCGCCTTTTCCTGGGTCTGCGGCCGCTTTAACAAGGCGCTGACGAAGCTGTGGTGCCAGGTGTTGGTGCCGTCCAGGTAGGCCGCCGGGACGTCGGGGCCGGTGCCCGACTGCGGCAGCAGGAAGAAGCCGCCGTAGACGTGCGAGTACAGCACCGTCAGGTAGAGGTTGGGGCTGAAGATCTGCGTGTCCTCGCCCTTGAGCAGCGTCGGCTTGCCGCCGAACTGCCCCTGGTTCCAGGTGGTTTCCGCCGGCCGCAGCGGGCCGGCGTTGCGCCCCTGCTTCTCCTTGGCGCTGTTCATGCCGACGAAGGTCAGCGAGTTGCTGGCCGTGACCTGGGCGTTGAGCTTGGCGTTCCAGGCCGGCAGCTGGGTCTTGTCGGTCAGGCCGTTCGGCGTCGACTGGGAGGGATTGCCAGGCACGATCTTGGGCAGCGTCTGCACGCTGACCTTGTCCTCGCCGTAGGAGCCCCACAGCCAGATGTGGTCCTTGAGGATCGGGCCGCCGATCTCGCCGCCGAAGTCCTCGATCTTGTTGATCTTGTTGCTGCCGCCGGCAAACGTCGGCCGCTGCGCCACCGGCACGTCGTTGGCGGTGAAGGTGGTGTTCGACTGGGTGCCGCCCGGCACCTGCAGGTAGCGGGCCGAGCCGCGGTACTCGTTGGTGCCGCGCTTGGTGACGATGTTGAGGGCGATGCCGCCGGTGGCGATGGTCACGTCCGAGCCTCCGGTCGAGATCTGCATCTCCTCGAAGGAATCGAAGTCGAAGTACGCCGGCGACGCACCGGTGGCGGTCATGTCGGTGATCACCACGCCGTCCACCGACCAGATCGACTGGGCCCCAATCGAGCCCGGGCCGACGTACAGCGACTGCTGGCCGCTCTCGTTGCCGCCGACGTTGACGCGGTCGACGAGCACGCCGGGCGTCCCCTGCAACACCGTCCACGGGTCGCGGGCGGTCGGGATCTTCTGCAGCTCCGTCTGGCTGACGGTGGCGCCGGTGCGGATCGCCTTCTCGTCGAGCAGCGGGCTCTCGGAGGTGACGGTGATGACGTCCTCGATCGCCGAGTTCATCGTCAGCTCGATGTTGGTGTTGCGGCCGACGTTGATGACGATGTGCGGATAGTCGACCGGCGAGAAGCCTTGCAGCTCCGCCTTGATCTTGTA
>DASZHY010000084.1:0-2540 GCA_035949675.1 Thermoanaerobaculia bacterium | reverse complement strand
TCGCCCGCTCCGCCGTGTATCGCACGGCACCGACGGAGGACCGACGGACTGTGCATCAGGCACTCGCGGAGGCGATGGACCCCGACGCCGGTCCGGATCGATACGTCTGGCACCTAGCACAGGCGGCGGCCGGTCTTGACGAGCAGCTGGCGGTGCAACTCGAACGCTCGGCGGAGCTTGCGCAGGCGAGAGGAGGTTTCGCCCAAGCCGCGGTCTTTCTCCAGCTCGCGGCCGTGATGACCCCTGAACCACTCCCGCGCGCGCAGCGGGCGCTCGCGGCTGCACGCGCCCAGCACCTCGCAGGCGACTTCGAGGGCGCGCTGTCGTCTCTCGCCGCGGCGCAGGCAGGGCCGCTCGATGAGCTCGGCCGGGCCCACGGAGATCTTCTCCGCGCGCAGATCGCTTTCGCGGTTGACCGAGGTGGCGATGCCGCGTCTCTCCTACTGAAAGCCGCGAAGCGACTCGAACCGCTCGACGTCACCCTGGCGCGCAGCACCTACCTCGAGGCGCTGGCGGCTGCGCAGTTCGCCGGGCGCCTCGCCACGGGTGAGGACGTGTTCACCGTCGCGCAGGCCGCCCTATCGGCCCCGCCTGCGCAAGCCGCCCGTGCCTCAGACTTCCTACTCGACGCTTTGGCGACGCTGATCGCCGAGGGATACGAATCCGGCGCCCCGGCGGTTAAACGAGCCCTGAGCGAGTTTCGCCGCGAGGACCTTCCCGACCAGGACGCGATCCGCTGGCTCTGGCTCGCGTGTCGGATCTCGATAGACGTGTGGGATTTCGACGACTGGGATGTGCTCTCACAACGGCTCGTTGCGCTCGTCCGAGAGTCGGGTGCCGTGGCGGCACTCCCCCTCGCGCTCACCGTACGGCTGGGCGTGCACATGGAAGCAGGAGAGCCATCCGCCGCCGCCGCGCTCCAGCAAGAAGTCGAGGCGATCAATCAGGCGACCCGGAGCCATCTCGCACCATACGGCGCCCTCCTGCACCTGGCATGGAAGGGCGCAGAGGGCGAGACCATGGCTTTGATCGAAGCGACCGTGCGCGAGGTGAACTCGCGGGGAGAGGGCCAGGGGCTGGCAGTCGCTTACTATTCGCGCGCAGTGCTGCTGAACGGCCTTGGCCGCTACGAGGACGCTCTACGCGCGGCGAGGCTCGGCAGCTCCTATCCCGGCGATCTGGCGTTTCGCAACTGGACCCTGGCCGAGCTGATCGAGGCCGCAACCCGGACCGGCGATCTTGCAGCCGCCGCCGAGGCACTGGCGGACTTGACCATGACGACAGGTCCCAGCGGCACCAATTGGGCCGCTGGCATCGAGGCGCAATGTCGCGCCCTTCTCAGCGACGGTGACACCGCCGAGGAGCTCTACAGCGAAGCGATCACCGAACTTCAAAGGAGCCGGGTTCGCCTGGCTTTGGCCCGCGCGCACCTGCTCTACGGCGAATGGCTCCGACGCGACCGTCGCCACCTCGCCGCCCGCAACCAGTTGCGCACCGCGCACGAGATGCTCACCGACATGGGGATCCACGCATTCGCCGAGCGAGCAGCGCGGGAACTGCGCGCCACCGGCGCGACCGTCCGCAAACCAACCGCCGGGTCCAACGGCGACCTCACGCCACAAGAGACCCAGATCGCCAGACTCGCGAGCGAAGGACTCTCAAACCCCGAAATCGGCAGCCGCCTATTCCTCAGCCCGCGCACCGTCGAATACCACCTGCGCAAAGTGTTCGCCAAGCTGCGGATCAACTCCCGCAAAGAACTTATAAGCGTCCTCGGGTCGCAGGGCGGACTAAGTTAATGAAACGCCCAACCAAAGTAAGCGAAGGATAACAACTGCCTCAGCTTAGGGCTTGCCGGGAAATAACCCGTAGCTTCCTGGAATGCGGCACGCTGGTGTGGTATGGGCAGCATGGTGGTAACCAGCGAGATTCTGGCGGCGAAGTTCGGGACGATCTTCCCGCATCTGGATGAGCGGCAGCGGCGGCTGCTGATGGGGGCCGAGGCCCGTGCGCTGGGGCATGGCGGGATCCGGCTGGTGGCCCGGGCCGCCGGAGTCCGGGAGGCCACGGTGTCGCTGGGCGTGGATGAGCTGGACTCTGGCGCCGGGCCGCTGGGCCGGGCACGCAGGCCCGGCGGCGGACGCAAGCGGGCCGCCGTCCTGGATCCCGGGCTGCGCCCGGCGCTGCTGGCCCTGGTCGAGCCGGAAGAGCGAGGCGATCCGATGTCGCCGCTGCGGTGGATCACCAAGTCGACCCGCACGCTGGCGGGCGAGCTGACCCGCCAGGGTCACTGGGCCGGCGCCGATACCGTCGGTGACCTGCTGCGGGCCGAGGGGTTCAGCCTGCAGGGCAACGCCAAGACGATCGAGGGCCAGCGGCACCCGGACCGGGACGCGCAGTTCCGGTACATCAGCGAGCAGGTCAAGGCCCATCAGCACAGCGCCGATCCGGTGATCAGCGTGGACACCAAGAAAAAGGAAAATGTCGGGGAGTTCAAGAACGGCGGCCGGGAATGGCGGCCCAAGGGCCAGCCGGCGGCC
>DASZHY010000083.1:0-15020 GCA_035949675.1 Thermoanaerobaculia bacterium | reverse complement strand
TTGGAGCCTGCGGCCGGGTTGCACCAGCCCGCCGGCGCCGGCTCCGACTCCGCCGTCTGGCCGCCGGCCGGCGCTCAGCTCTACGCCTTCCACGTGCTTTTCTTCGCGGTGTTCGTGCCGCGCTGGCTGCTGCGCTGGTGGCACGCCGTGGGGGGCCGCTTCTCCTCCCGCCAAGACACGCCGATGACCGTCGCCGGCTCCGAGATGGGCCGCCAACGGTCGACGGCCCGCGCCCGCGGCTCGCAGGTGCCGCTGTTCCTGCACGTGCTGGCAGCAGGCGTCCTTTACTTCGGCATCGCCCGGGCGGTCCTCGTGCCGCCGGCCGCCGCCGATCCCTACCTGTTCCCGCCCCAGCGGGCGGCCGGCGCGTCGCTCATGCTGGCCGCCTCCGTCCTGGCGGCATGGGCCCTGGCGGTTTTCCGTTCGTGGCGGTTGGCGGCACGCATCGAGCTCGGCCACGAGCTCTGCACGACCGGCCCCTTTCGCTGGGTGCGCCACCCCATCTACCTGGCCATGGACCTGCTGGCCCTGGGCTCATGGCTGTGGGCGCCGACGGCAACCGTCGCGCTCGGCGTGGTCCTGATGGCGCTTACCGGCGACCTGCGCGCCCGCACCGAGGAGCGCTTGCTGTGCGACACCTTCGGCCAGGCCTACGAAACCTACCTACGCCAGGCCCGGCGCTTCGTGCCCGGGATCTACTGACCCCCTTAGACACCGTTAGATTAGACGGCGCGCCCGCGATCAGATCTCGCCGCCCGAGATCAGGAAGTGCTCGCGCAGGCCGCGGCGGCCAGCATCCGCGAGCCGGACGGCGCGGCTCGCTCGTGTCCGCTCGATCCACCCGAGCTCGAACAGGCGGTCGAGGAACGCGGCGCCCAGCGACCCGGCCAGGTGATGCCGGCGCTCGCTCCAATCCAGACACGCCCTGGCGAAGCAACGGCGCGCGGCCCGCGCTCCGGCCACGTCCACCGCGAGGTCGGCGAAGAGGCGCTCTCCGGCCGGCGTCAGCTCGTAGTCGCGTCCGGCCGGTGCCAGGCAGCCGCGCCTCACCAGCGCCTCGGCGACCTCGACGCCCAGCCGCCCGGCCAGATGGTCGTAACAGGTGCGCGCGAAGCGTAGCGCATTTCCCTTCTGCCCCTCGCGGAAGGACCTGGCCGGGGCCGGCGGCGCGACCGCGGCGAGGACCTCGAGCAGGCTGACCACGGTGGGGCCGGCGAGGCGGTAATACCGGTGGCGTCCCTGACGCTCGGCGGCCACCAGGCCGCCGGCAATGAGCTTCTCGAGCTGGTAGCTGATCGTCGCTGGGGTGACCCCGGCCTCGAGCGCCAGGTCGCAGGCCGGCAGCGCTCGCCCGTCGCTCAGCGACCAGAGGATGGTCGCGCGGGTGGCGTCGGCCACGAGGGCGGCGATCGGGGCGACGTGAGCGTCTGCATCCATAGTTCGATGACGGTCGAAGTGTATCACAGCTATCGTCCGTGGACGAGGACCTCACAAACCCCAGGGAGAGCGCCCATGACGATTGCCTGCTTCATCCGCTACCAGATCGACCCGTTCCAGCGCGAGGCCTTCAGCAGGTACGCCGAGAACTGGGGCCGCATCATCCCCCGATGCGGCGGCCGCCTCGTCGGCTACTTTCTCCCCCACGAAGGCACCAACGACGTCGCCTGGGGCCTGATCGCCTTCGACAGCCTTGCCGCCTACGAGACCTACCGGGCGCGCTTGAGGGCGGATCCTGAGGCGCGCGAGAACTTTGCCCTGGCGCAGAGCCAGCGCTTTGTCCTCCGCGAGGAAAGAACGTTCGTCGAAGGCGTCGAAGGCACCCTGGGGGTGCTGCCGCTGCCAGTGGCACCGGCCTGATCCGGCGTCGTCGCCGCCGCGCGCCGTTGCGAAGGCCGCCGGCGCGTGCGGCTGAGTGCCCGCCCGCATGGTGGCCGGTGGTCAAGGGCGCTGGCGCGGCCGGCCGGAGACCGCCCCACCCACAGTGGGCGGTCAGGGATGGAGCTTCTTGCCCTCGGCCAGCATGGTCACGAACTGCTTCAGGCGCCGCGCCCGCGTCTCGGGTTTCTTGGCTTCGTGCAAGCGGTACAAGATCGCATACCGGTTCGCGCCGTCGAGACTGGCGAAGAAGGCCCGGGCCCGCTCATTGCCGTCGAGCTCTTGCCGCAGGTCGTCCGGCACCTCGGCGGTGCGCTGGCCCTCGTATGCCGCCGCCCAGCGGCCGTCCGCCTTGGCCCGCTCGACCTCGCGCAGGCCGGCCGGTTTCATCTCTCCCCGGGCGACGAGCGCCGCCACACGCTCGCAGTTGTTCTTGGACCATTTGCTCCGGGGCTGGCGCGGCGTGAAGCGTTGCAGCCAGTGGTCGCCGTCGAGCTTGTCCTTCTGGCCGTCGATCCACCCATAGCAGAGGGCCGCGTCGAGCGCCTCCGAGTAGGAGACGCTGGCGATGCCCGATCCCTTCTTGGCGATCTTGAGCCACACCCCCGCCGAGATCGCGTGGTGCTCGGCGAGCCACGCTTCCCAGGCGTCGCGGGAGGCGAAGGGAAGGACTGGCAGGTCCTGCTTGGCGCTCATCAACCTTCGGCGGGCGGCGGCTCTTCCATGCCCACCGAGAACATGCGCTCCAGGTTGTAGCGCGAGTAGACACGGAAGGCGATCAGGGTCTCGGTGCGGACGATGCCTTCGATCTTGAGCATCTGGTTGGTGACCGCCGTGGCGATCCCTTCGTTGTCGGCGACCCGCGCCACCGCCACCAGGTCGTACTGGCCGGCGACCGAATAGACCTCGGTGATGGCCGTCAGCTCAACCAGCTGCTGGGCCACCTCGTTGATCTTCGATTTGTCCACCACCAGCAGGATGACGGCGCTGACCATGACCCACCCTCCGGAAGGCCGGCTCGCGGGCGGCTGCCCCATGCCTCGCGCCACTTTACAACACTCGACCGCGATGCCGCGGAAGGATCGCCGCCGCGAGATGGACCCATGCCGGCTTGGTGAGCCCCCCGGCGTCACTTCTGCCGCCGGCCGCGCCGTCACTGCTGCCGCTGGCTGCGGCGCCCGATGCTAGATTAAGAGGCGTGTCGATCGGCGAGGATGGCGGCCTGCCGCCTGATCAATTCGCTGCCGCGGTGGCGCTGCTCGAAGAGCTCACCGCCATCTCGTCGGCCAGCGGCGATGCCGCCGGCCTCGGACGCATGGCGGCGCGGCTCGCCGCGGTGCTCGCGGCGCGCGGCCTCGCGGTAGAGGTGCGGCAGGCCGTCGCCGGAGCCGGCGAGCCGGAGACAGCGGCACCCATCGCCGCCGGCGGCGCGCTGCCCGTGGTCGTGGCGCGCGGGCCCGATCGGCGGCCGGCCGCGGCCGGCCGCGGCCACCTGCTGCTCATCGGTCATTTCGACACCGTCCTGCCGGCGGTGCCGCCGCGGCATTGCCGCGAAGGGGGCGAGCGGGGTGAGCGGCTGGTGGCCACCGGCGCCATCGACATGAAGGGCGGCCTGGCGACGCTCGCCGGCGCTCTCGATCTGCTCGCCCGGCGCGGCGTGGCGCCTCCCGCCGACCTGCTGGTGGTCGCGGTGCCTGACGAGGAGGTGGGCGGCGAGCTGTCGCGCGCCGCGGTGGCGCACTGGGGAGCAAAGGCGCGGGCGCTCTGGGTGCTCGAGCCCGGCGAGCCGGGTACCGAGCCGGGTGCCGAGACGCTGGTAGGAGGGCGGCGCGGCCTCTTCGACTGGCGTCTCGAGGTGCGCGGCAAGTCCGCGCACTCCGGTCTGCACCTGGCCGCCGGCCGCTCCGCCCTGCTCGCGGCAGCCCGCTGGTGCCTCGCGGCCGCCGCCGGCCCCGGCGGCCGCGGCAAGCCGACGGTGAACGTCGGGCGGCTGGTGGCCGGTGACGCCAGCTTCGTCGGCGACCTGGCCGCCGCGCACGCATGGCTCGGCACCGAGCGCCAGCTCAACGTCGTGCCGGACAGCGCCATCGTCGAAGGCGAGGCGCGCTTCTCCACCGCGGCTTCAGGCGAGGAGACCGCGCGCCGGCTCGCCGAGCTGGCCGCGGCGATCGGCGCCGAGACCGGCACCTCCCTCACCTTCACGCGCGGCCCGGCGATCCCCCCCGTCGATCCGCGCGGTCCGCAGCGAGCCTGGTGCGACCGTGCCGTGGCGCTCGCCGCCGCCCGCGGCTGGCGCCTCGAGGTCGAGCAGGAGCGCGGCGGCATCTCCTTCCCCAACTTCCTGCCCGATCCCGGCCGCCTGCCGGTCCTCGACGGTCTCGGGCCCATCGGCGGCGGCATGCACACCCGCGACGAGTTCGTGGACCTTGCCTCGCTCGCCCGCCGCATCGTCCTGCTCGCCGACCTGCTGCAAGCGGAAGCCGCCAGCCTCGATCACCTCCCCGGAGCCTGGTCCGAAGAGGAGGCCGCACCCTTCGACGCCGCCCTGCTCGAGCAGCGTCAGATCGATACGGTGGACCGGCAATGAGCCGCCAACTCCCGGCTCGCCGCCACCCGCCCGCACCCTGAGATCACGAGGGCGCGGGCGCCCGTCTACCGGGGTCTTCCCATGTCAACCCGCTCTGCAAAGATTATGCTGCATTGCATTATACTGTTCCGCATAATGAAATTCCTGAACAGGCTTGCCGAGATGGACCGGCTAGAACGGCTGATGCAGCAGGCCGAGGGAGGCCTGGCGGTGATCTATGGACGCCGCAGGATCGGCAAGACCCGTCTCCTCCTCGAATGGTCTCGGCGGCACGACGGTCTCTACACGGTGGCCGATCAGTCCGCCGCCGGGATCCAGCGCCGGTACTTCGCCGAGGCCGTCGCGGCGCGACTGCCGGGCTTTGCCGACGTCGAGTATCGCGACTGGCTCACGCTGCTGCTGCGGTTGGCCCGCGAGGCGCAGGTCGCTGGCTGGCGAGGGCCCGTCATCTTCGATGAGCTGCCCTATCTGGTTACTGCCTCGCCCGACCTCCCTAGCCTGCTCCAACGCTGGATCGATCATGAAGCCCGGAGTGCCCGTCTCGTGGTTGCGGTCGCAGGGTCGAGCCAGCGCATGATGCAGGGCTTCGTGCTGCAGCCCGATGCTCCTCTTTTCGGCCGCGCCCGGGAGGTGCTCGACCTGGGTCCGATCGACGCCGCCTATCTGCGAGAGGCCTTCGCGCCGGCTTCCAACGTCGAGTTGATCGAGCTTTACACCGCCTGGGGCGGCATCCCCCGCTATTGGGAGTTGGCAAGCTCCCTACGGTTCAGTGTCCGCCAGCAGATCGACCACCTGGTCCTCGACCCCCTGGGACCGCTGCATCGGGAGCCGGACCGGCTGCTCATTGAGGAGGTCCCCTCCGCTCTGGAGGTCCGTCCCGTCCTCGACGCGATCGGAGCGGGAGCGCACAGGGTCTCCGAGATCGCGGGCCGGCTGGGCCGCCCCGCTACCTCCATGTCCCGTCCGCTCGACCGGCTCTTGGGAATGGGGTTGATCCGGCGCGAGATTCCCTTCGGGGAGCTGGAAAAGACGAGCCGCCGCAGCCTCTACAAGATCGCGGACCCCTTCTTCCGCCTTTGGTTCCGCGTCGTGGCCCCTTATCGGGGGCCTTTGGCGAGCGGCTCTCGCCAGGTCCGATTGCGGCTGCTGGCCCGCTTCTGGGACGAGTTGGCTGCCCAGGCATGGGAAGACCTTTGTCGCCAGCAAATCCCGCACCTGGCGAGCTCGACGCTCCTGGGCCAGCACGGTCCTTGGGGGCCGGCTTCCCGCTGGTGGGAAAAGACGGCGCCGGAGTGGGACCTGGTGAGCGAGTCGATGGCCGGCGGCGACCTCCTGCTCGGCGAGGTGAAATGGAGCGCCAAGCCATGGAGCGCCAGGGCCCTCGCGCGCGCTCGCAGCGAGCTGGCCGCGAGACCGGCCCCGCTTCTCCCGCAACGCTACGGCAGCCGGCCTGCCGTGAGAGCGCTCTTCGTCCCGGAAGTCGAGCCAAGTGCCAAGACCGCGTGCCGGAGAGACCAGGGACCGCTGGTCATTACTGCGGACGAGCTGCTCTGAGCTCGAGGCGGGAAGAGCCGACGCTCAATAAGGAGTAAGGCTCATCTTCCCGGACGAGCTGTTGATTTAGTCGACCAAATGACGAAGGCCACATAAACTTATAAACATGAAAGCGGTGCGAGTACTGCTTGACGAGATTCTTCTTGCCGAGCTGGACGCGACAACCGAGGTCCGCGAAAATGGGCGGGCGGCCGTTCTCAGGCAGTTGGTCCGGGACTTGGTCCGTCAACGCCGGGTGCAAGATGTCGACGCCCAGTATGAACGCGCTTATGCGGGAGTCGAGGACCCACTCGGGAAGGACTTCGAAGGGTGGGAAGAAGAGGGCTGCTTGTCGCTCCCATGAGCCATCCGGCAACACCGGTACGACCAGGCGGCGTCTCGGCGCTTGGCATCTTCTTCGCGGCCGGCGCCGCCATCAGCCTCGTGTCCGCCGCCGCGCTGCTCTTCCCCGGCAGCGTCCTCGAGCCCATGTGGCGGCTCAACCCGCGGGCTCGCGCTGCCTTCGTCAGCATGGGTCCGTGGGCACCCGTCCTGCTCGCCATCGTCGCCGTCGCTTGCGCCGCGGCGGCTCGCGGCCTCTGGTCGGGCCGGCGCTGGGGCCGCCGGCTGGCGACCACGCTCATCGCGATCAACTTGATCGGCGACGCCGCCAACGCCGTCTCCGGTACCGAGCCGCGCGCGCTGGTCGGCATCCCGATCGCCGGCCTGCTCCTGCTGTTCCTCTCGACGAACCGCGTGCGGTCCTTCTTCGCAGGCTGAGTTAGGCTTGCCTACCCTGTTATTCGTGCGGCCATCCCGGCGCAAACTCTTCAAATACAATGAGCCAAAGGCCCACGAATACCCAGAGAGCGAGTACCGCCAATGTAGCGCGGCGGCGATCTGCTTGTGCTCTCCAGAACAGGAAATAGAGAGGAATTATGAAGCATAATACGATCACCGTCACGGCGTCTGCGTGATACGCCTTATACCCCAAGAAGAGAGCGGCCGCTTGTGCGAGTGAGACAACCAAGGCTGTGAATATGAAATGGACTACGCCCTCTAGGTGAGAGTAAAATCCCGCCGCCAGGAAACTCGTGGTCCGATAAAGCGGGTCCACCTTACCCTCCTCGGGCTGGCCTCTCAAATAGTCTCTCAGCAGCGCATCCCTGAGCGCCTTAGCTTCATTGAAGGCTGTCAGCGTGTGTCCGGTCTTCATGAAATAGTACGAATGAACTGCCAATATGATGGCGGCAAGCGTCGCGAGATCGTATTTCCCTTTGAGGACGTAGTGGGCAAGGAAGTCCGGCACATTGGCGACTTGGAACACCGTGGCGATGCCTATGCCAGCGATCACGACATGAGCAATCCAGATCTTCTCCAGGGACTTTTCAAGGTTGTCATTCAGTGCAGAGGTAAGGCCAAGCAGGAACTCCAACGTACGAGATCTCGTGTGCTCGCGATCGTTTGACACGTTGGGAGTTCCTCCGCGAAGGTGTCATCTGTGGCGAGCAGCCACAGCCTGACTGCGATCTCAGAGAATTCCAGATTCAATTCAAAAGCGCAAGCATATAGAGACTTCGAAATGCTTCGCATTGCGGCCCGTCCGGCAGCGGCCGGCGGCCGCCGCCGTTCAATCGTCGAGCTCGTCCGGGATGATCTCCGCGGCCGCGGGCCGGGCGGGCCAGCCCGGCTGTTCTCGCGGGTCCGCGGCGGCGGACCCGGTCTGCACCCGGGCGCGATCGGGAGGCGGCCAGCCGGCGGGCGCCGCGCTCCCATCCCCCGCGATGCTCCTCGCAGGAGCGGCCGCCGGAGGCGGCCCAGAAAAAGCACCATCGCCCCCGCCTGCACCTTCCGGCCCTCCTGGCACGGCCGCGACCGTGGCCCCCACGCCCAGGGGAGTTGCCGCGCCCCCGCCGGCTGCCGCGCCCGCTCCGGTCGCCGCCGCGCCCGCTCCGGTCGCCGCCGCCGCCGCGGTCGCCGCCGCTGCCGCCACCTCGGCCGGCTTCGCCCCGCCGAAGCTGACGATCTGATCCCAGACGCGGGGGAGCTTGTCGCCGAAGATGACCAACAGATCGCCGGCACGGGCCGTCGCCAGGGCCTTGGCGACCGCCTGCTCCTCCGGGTGGACGCCCGGAGCGATGCAGTCGGCGGGGAAGCCGGCGCGGATCAGGCCTCGGCGCAACAGCTCCCCTACCTCTCCCGGCACGCGGCCGCGGCGATTGTCGTCCTCGCGCAGCAACACCAGGTCGAAGGCCGGCGCGGCGGCGGCGGCGAGCTCGGCGATGTCCTCGTCGCGCCGGTCGCCGGGCGCGGCGATCACCCCGATGCGGCGGCCATGCACCGCGAGGCCGCGGATGGTGCGAGCCATGGCGTGCATGCCGTGGGCGTTGTGGGCGTAGTCGAGCAGCACCCGGAAGGGCAGCTCGTTGTAGAAGTTGAGCCGCCCGGGCGTCTGGAAGAAGTCGGCGGTGAAGGTGCGCAGCCCCTGGCGGATGTTCTCGACCCCGATCCCGAGGCCGTGCGCGATGGCGGCGGCGAACATCGCGTTCTGGACGTTGTGGACGGCGTAGCCCTCGACCGTGGCGGGCACCTGGCGCGCCAGCAGCAGCGGCACCTGCTCGCCGTTCTGGTAGAGGACGATCATGCGGCCCGACAGCCCCTCTTCGAGCGACACGGCGGCGCCCCGCTCGTGGCGCACGTGCGCCACGACGCGCTCGTTGCGCGGGTCCATGGTGACGTAGATGGGCCGCCCCGGGCTGTGGCGCGCCATGCGCACCACCCGCGGGTCGTCGGCGTTGAGCACGCAGAAATCGCGCGCCACCTCGACGATCACCTGCTTGACCCGCGCCAGATCCTCGAGAGTCTCGATGCCGCCCATCCCCAGGTGATCCGAGGCGACGTTGAGCACCGCGCCGACGCTGCACTTGCGCCAGCCCAGGCCGGTGCGCACGATGCCGCCGCGCGCCGTCTCGAGGACCGCCGCATCCACCGTCGGATCGCGGAGCACCAGGTGGCTCGCCCAGGGACCGGTCATGTCGCCCTTGACCGTCAGCACGCCGTCGATGTAGACGCCGTCGCTGGTCGCCATGCCGACGCGGTAGCCGGAGAGCTTGAGGATGTGGCCGACCATGCGGGTAGTGGTGGTCTTGCCGTTGGTGCCGGTGACGGCGGCGATCGGGATGCGATACGGCGTGCCCTGCGGGAACAGCATGTCGATCACCGGCCCGGCGACGTCGCGGGCCGTGCCCTCGGTGGGGGCGGTGTGCATGCGGAAGCCGGGCGCGGCGTTGATCTCCACGATCGCGCCGCCCACCTCCTTGTAGCTGCGCGTGATGTCGGGCGAGATGAAGTCGACGCCGGCGACGTCGAGACCGATGGCGCGCACCCCGCGCTCGGCCATGATGCGGTTGTCGTAATGGATGACGTCCGTCTTGTCGATCGAGGTGCCGCCGGTCGACAGGTTGCCGGTCGAGCGCAGGTAGAACACCTGGCCTGGCGGCAGCACCGACTCGGCGGTCAAGCCGGCCTCCGCGATCAGCCGCTCGGCCTGATCGTCGAGCTCGAGGCGGGTGAGCACCTTCTCGTGGCCGACGCCGCGGCGCGGGTCCTGATTGACGATCTCGACCAGCTCGGCGAGCGAGTGGGTGCCGTCGCCGGCGACGTGCCCGGGCAGGCGCTGGGCCACCGCCAGCAGCTTGCCGTCGACCACCAGCAGGCGGTAGTCGTTGCCCTCCTGGAAGCTCTCGACGATCACCGTCCCGCTGTAGTCGGCGGCCTTCTCGAACGCCGCTTGCACCTGCTCGGCGGTGCGCAGGCCGATGCTGACGCCCTTGCCATGATTGCCGTCGAGCGGCTTGACCACCACCGGGTAGCCGAGGCCCGCGGCCTCCTCGACCGCCTCCTCGGCGTCGTAGACCCGCACCTGGCGGGGCACGGGAAGGCCGAGATCGGCCAGGATCTGGTTGGTGAGCCGTTTGTCGGACGCGATCTCGACGGCGGTGTGACGGGTCTCGCTGGTGATCGTCGCCTGGATGCGGCGCTGGAACTTGCCGTGACCCAGCTGCACCAGCGAGCGGTCGTTGAGGCGGATCCACGGGATGTCCCGCTCCTCGGCGGCACGCACCAGGGCGCCGGTCGAGGGGCCGAAGGCGCGCCGCTGCGCCAGGCGCACCAGCGCCTCGCACTGGGCGCGGAAATCGAACGGCGACGGATCGAAGGCCTCCCGGTCAGGCGGCAGCAGGTGCCGGATCACCGCGAGGCCGAGCGCGCCGGCGGCGGTCCCGACGGCTTCCGCGGCGAAGCTGTAGATGACGTGATACTGACCGGCCGGCAGCGCCTCGCTGCGGGTCTTGCCGTAGGTGACCGGGGTGCCGGCGAGACATTGCAGCTCGATGGCGACGTGCTCGAGCACGTGGCCGAGCCAGGTGCCCTCGTCCTCCCGCAGCCGGCGCACGAAGCCGCCCGGCTCGCCGTAGGAGCAGGAGTGATCGTCGAGGGTCGGGATCAGCTCGAGCAGCCGCTCGTTGAACCCGGGCAGCCGCATGGTCGGGTAGTCCTCGAGCTCGCCCAGGTCCACCCGCAGCCGGATCACCGGTCCGAGCGCATAGAGGTTGGGGCCGCGGTAGACCCGCGTCTCGAGGATCTTCATCGGCGAATCACGTACGGCTATTTAGCATGGCCCCGCGTGCACGGCAAGGCAACGAGCCGGCCGCGCCGGCGGCGCCTCACGCGTGCGAGCCGCCGGCTGCGCGGGGCGGGCCGCGCCCGCTCGACGTCGCGGAGCCGCCCGGCACCGGCGGGCAACTATGATAAGAATCGGCCTGCCGCCGGCAGCCGTTTCGAGCCTGGACGTCCTGCTCGAGCTGCTTTGAGCCAGGCACGCGGCGGCCGCTTCGCCCTCCTCGCCGAGACGCTGACATGTGGCACGACCTGCGCTTCGGCCTGCGGCGGCTCGCACGGGCTCCTGTCGTCTCCCTGACCGTGACGTTGACTCTCGCCGCCGGCGTCGGCGCGCTCACCACCGCTTACACCGTCGGCCACGGAGTTCTCGCGCCGCTCGATTATCCCCAACCCGAGCGTCTGGTGCGCATCTACGAGACCCTGCGGTCGCTCAAAGACTCGCCCAATCCGCGCCTGGCCGCGATGTGGAACGAGCTCCCGGTGTCGTACAGCGACGCGAACGACTGGCGGCACGGCAGCCGAGCTCTCAGCGGCATCGCGCTGTACCTGGACTATCGAGCGGTGCTCGAGGCCGGCGGTGAGCCGCTGGAGGTGGCCGCCGCCAGGATCGACTCGAACCTGCTGCGAGTCCTGGGCGTCGCGCCGGAGCTCGGCCGTCCGTTCGACGCCGGGGAGGTGGCGCACCGAGAGCGCCTGGCGCTCCTCGGGCACGACCTCTGGACCGGCGTTTTCGGCGCGGACCGGAGGATCCTCGGCCGGGCGGTGCGGCTCGACGGCCAGCAATACACCGTCGTCGGCGTGATGCCCGCGGGCTTCGCGCTGCCCGGACGCCAGGACCGGCTCTGGACGCCGGCGGGGCCGCGCCCGGAGGATCTGGAGAATCGGGACGAGTACGACTATTCGGCCGTGGGACGGCTGGCCGCGGGAACGGACCGGGAGCAGGCACAGGCCGAGCTGGACCGGCTCGCGTCCCGGCTGGCTGCCGCGTATCCGGCGACCAACGCCTCGACCGGAGTACGGCTCGCGCCGCTGCTGGACACGGTCATCGGCGACAGCCGGCGCGTCGTCGCGCTGCTGGCCGCCGCGGCGGCGGCGGTGCTGCTGGTCGCCTGCGTCAACCTGGCGCACGTGCTGCTGGCCCAGGGGGCGGAACGCAGAAACGAGACGGCCCTGCGGCAGGCTCTCGGCGCCCGGACCCGCGACCGCCTGCTGCAGAGCGGTGCCGAGATCCTGCCTGCCGCCGTCGCCGGTAGCGCCGCCGGACTCATCCTGGCCGGTCTGGCGCGGCGCGCGCTCCCGGTGCTGCTGGCCGCCGAGCTGCCGCGGGCGGAAAGGATCGCCATCGACGGGCAGGTCGTCCTCTTCGCCTTCTCGACCGGAGTCGCCGCGGCGCTGGTCAGCGCGTTGTTGCCGGCTGTCTTCTCCCCGGACGCCGCGCTGCGGCAGGCAATCGGCGGCCGCCGTCTGGCTCGCGCCGCACAGGACGGGTTGGTGGTCGCGGAGATCGCGCTGACGCTGATGCTGACCGTCGGGGCCCTGGCTCTGGCGGCAAGCTGGCTGCATCTCGCCGCGGTCGATCCGGGCTTCGACGCCCGCGGCCTCCTGGTTCAGGAGATCCGCCTGCCCGCCTGGCGCTATCCCGACGAGGTCAGGCGCCGCGAGCTGGCGGCACGGCTGCTCGCCAGCCTCGAAGCTCTGCCCGGTGCGAGCGGGGCGGCGCTGGTCAGCCGCCTGCCGGGTCCCGGCCCGGTCGAGGTCTGGGGTTTCCGCATCGCCGGCCGCGACCCCCCTGCCCGGGACTGGACCCAGGGCCGCAGCGCCGTGATGCTGTCCGCGACCTCCGGCTTTCTCCGCCTGCTGCGGATTCCATTGTTCGCGGGGCAGCCGGTCGACGGCACGGTCGCGGCGGCGCCCGAGGGCGCCGGCTTCTGGGCGGTGCTCGTCAACCATGCCATGGCAGAGCGGCACTGGCCGCGGTCGAGCCCGCTGGGCGCGGAATTGCTCATGCACAGCCACCTGTACCGGGTCGAAGGAGTCTTTGGCGACGTGCGCTATCAGGGGCCGGCCGCAGGCGCAGGGGAGCTGATGATCCAACCTTGGCAGCAGGGCCCGGTCGCCAGCTTTGCGGCGCTGGTCCGCGTCGCCGGCGGGCGGCCCCTGGATCAGGCGGCGGCGGTGCGCCGGGCGGTCCGCGGGCTGGACCCCTCGCTGCCGCTGCCGGCGGCGGCCCGCCTCGAGGACCTCGTCGCCAGGTCAGCCGTCGGCCCCCGCTCCCGCGCCCTGCTGGTCGGTCTCTCAGCAGGCGTTGCCCTGCTGCTGGCGCTCATCGGCACCTACGGGGTGATGGCTTACGGCATTGGCCGTCGCCGCCGCGAGATCGCGATCCGCATGGCAGCCGGCGCAGACCGCCGCTGGGTGCGGCGATGGGTGCTCCGGCGCGCCCTGGCGCTGGCGGTGACCGGCGTCTTGCTGGGCACGCTCGGGGCGCTGGCGAGCAGGCGCCTGCTGGCCGGCCTGCTGTTCGGAGTGGTTGCCGCCGACCTCCGCGGACTGGCCGCCGCCGGGTTGCTGCTGATCGTCACCTGCCTGGCCGCGGCCTACTTCCCGGCGCGACGGGCGAGCCAGATCGACCCCGCCGCGGTCCTCCGCAGCGAGTGAAGGCCACGACGAATCCGCTCGTCGGCGCGCTCTGCGTCTGCCGCTAGTCGCCGCGGTCGGCGGTCTGCTCGGCGAGGGTGCCGCCGCCGGCATGCTCGGCGAGCTCAGGCGCCTCCGGCGGCTCGCGGATCTCGCGCAGCGCGTCCATGCCGGAGGCTTCGAGGCGGACCGCGCCCGGCGGGGGCGGATGGGCGACGCGGCGCTCGAGATCGTAGCGGCAGCCGGTGGTCAGCACGTCGAGCTTCACCCCGAGCATGGCGAGGGGCTGGCCGCGGTGCACGGCGTGACTGTCGGTGTAGCGCATGTCGCGGGCGTCGACGACGGTGACGGCGCCCGCTCCCAGCACCCGAAGGGAGCCCTCCGAATCGATCACCGCGGCGGTGTCCTCGTCGATGCCGACACCCAGCAGCCCGGGGCTGTAGGAGAGCGCGGTGAGCAGGCGGCCCAGCCGGTCGCGCCGCCGGAAGTGCTGGTCGATGACGATGCCTGGCGCGAGGCCCAGGCCTGGCGCCAGGTGCACCAGGCGCCGGCGGGGCGTGGCGCCGCTGTCGCCCAGGGCGATCATGTGCTCCGAGAGGAAAGCGGCGCCGGCGCTGGTGCCCGCCACCACCATCCCCGCGGCGTGGCGGGCGCGGATGGCCAGCGCCACCTGCGTGCCATCCAGGGCCGACGACAGGCGCAGCTGACCGCCGCCGGTGATGAACAGGCCGGTCGCGTACTCGAGCAGCTCGTGTGCCTCGGCGCCCGCCACCAGCGCGTCCTCGCGGGTGCTGATGCGCAGCACCTCGACACTGTCGGCGTTGAGCGAATAGAAGAGGTCGGCGTAGCGCTCGCCGGTCTCCGGCACCTCCGAGGCGGTAGCCAGCACCACCACCGACGCGTCGGAGCCGCCGGCCACTTCGAGGAAGTAGCGGAGGATGATGCGCTCGCGCACCTTGTCCTCGGCGCCGCCGATCGCGATCAGCGGCCCCGGCTTGCCGGCGGACGTCACAGGCAGCGCCTCCATGGATGCTCCTCCTTCGGCCTCGACCAGTCTGAAATGCTAGCACGCCGCCGCTGACCGGCCCGGCTGCCCACCCGGCCCCCCGGGGGCGCTGTCGATTCCGACTGGCGCTGCGCCGTCGGCCGTCGGTGCCGGCCGGAAGCCGCGCCGCCGGCCGGCCGGAGCCGCGCCGCCGGCAGGCCGGAAGCTGCGCCGCCGGCGGTCTGTTGTACGCTGCCGCCGATGGCTTCTCTGCACGCGGCGCGGCAGGAGCGGCCGGCGCTCCACGACTCGCGCCGCCTGACGGGATTCAACCTGCTGTCTCCTCGTCCGGGCGCCGTCATCGACGTCAGCTTGGGCGGCGGAGAAGCGGACGCCGAGGCGCTGATCGGCGCGTGGCGGCGGCAGGCGCGGAGGATGCTCGACGCCCTGGGCTGGCGCGACGAGGAGGTCGCGGTGCGGCGCTTCGGCAGCGGCGCCAGCCTGTACCTGAGCGCGCCGATCGATGCGCTCTACACCGCCACCGAGGTCAACGAGTGGGCCTGGGAGGCCGCCCTGCGCGAGGCCGGAGAGGCCGGCGCGGCGGGCGGCGCGGGCGCGGCCGGCGGCGGCTCGGCTGGCGCGGGGGGCCAGGACGCCTTGGCTTTCGCGGCCGCCGCCGAGCGGCTGCGCACCGCCGTCGCCCACGAGCGCAATCCGGCGCTG
>DASZHY010000082.1:0-28888 GCA_035949675.1 Thermoanaerobaculia bacterium | reverse complement strand
GCGGGTGATCAACGCGGCGGGCGAGCCGCTGCGGCGCGAGCTGGTGTCGCGGCTGTACGAGCTGCCGTGGATCGAGGCGGTGTACAACCTGTACGGTCCGTCGGAGGACACGACGTACTCGACCTGGGCGTTGGCGGCGCGTGGCGAGGCGGGGGAGCCGGCGATCGGGCTGCCGCTGCCGGGGAGCCGGGCGTTGGTGCTGGACGGCCGGCAGCGGCTGCTGCCGGTGGGTGCGGTGGGCGAGCTGTGGTTGGGGGGCGAGGGTCTGGCGCGGGGTTACCTGGGTCGTCCGGAGCTGACGGCGGAGCGGTTCCGGCCGGATCCGTTCGCGGCGGGCGAGCCGGGGGGCCGGCTGTACCGCACGGGCGACCTGGCGCGCTGGGGTCCGGCTGGGGAGCTGACGTTCCTGGGTCGGCTGGACCATCAGGTGAAGATCCGGGGTTTCCGCATCGAGCCCGGGGAGGTGGAGGCGGTGCTGGCGGGCCACCCGGGCGTGCGCGAGGTCTGCGTGACGGCGCGGGAAGACCTGGCCGGCGGCGCCGGGCTGGTGGCGTACGTCGCGGCGGCGGCAGGCGGGGCGGGTCCGGGGGAGGCGGCGCCGGCGGTGGATGGGCCGGCGCTGCGGGCGTGGCTGGGCGAGCGGTTGCCGGGCCATCTGGTGCCGGCGGCGTTCGTCGCCCTGGCGGCGCTGCCGCGGCTGGCCGGCGGCAAGGTGAACCGCCGGGCGCTGCCGCGGCCCGAAGAGGCGGCGGCGGGCAGCACGTGGCAGGGGCCGCGCGATCCGCTCGAGGAGATCGTGGCGGCAGCATGGGCCGAGCTGCTGGGCCGCGAGCGGGTGGGCATCCATGAGGACTTCTTCGCGCTCGGCGGGCACTCGCTGCTGGCGGTGCGTCTGGCCGGGCAGCTGGGCCGGTCGCTGGGGGTGGAGCTGCCGCTGCGGCAGCTGTTTGCGACGCCGACGGTCGCCGGGCTGGCGGCGGCGGCGCGGGCGGTGCGGCAGGCGGCGGGCCCCGGAGCCGCGGCGGCGGCCCCGGGCGGGGCGCTGCCGCCGGCGCCCGCCCTGGTGCGGCTGCCGCGGGCGGCGGACGGCGGCGGCGTCTTCCCGCTGTCGTTCGCCCAGGAGCGCGAATGGCTTCTCGTCCAGCTCGAGCCCGGCACGCCTGCCTACGACGTCCCCCAGGCGGTTCGCCTGCGCGGGCGCTTGGACGTGCGAGCGCTGCGGCTGGCCTTCGACGAGATCGTCGGCAGGCACGAAGCGCTGCGCACCACCTTCCCGGCAACGGCAGGCCGGCCGGCGCAGGTCGTAGCCCCGGCGCTCCATCTGCCGCAGCCCGTGATCGACCTGGCGAAGCTGCCGCCGGCACGCCTCGCGGCCGAGACGCTGCGCCTGGCGGCGGCGCACGGACGGATCGCGTTCGACCTGGCCCGCGGACCGCTGCTCGCGGTCAGCCTCCTGCGGCTGGGATCTGCCGAGCAGGTCCTGCTCCTCAACACCCACCACATCGTCTCCGACCTGTGGTCCATCGGGGTGCTGCTGCGCGAGCTGGCGACGCTCTACGGCGACCGCGTCGCCGGGCGCAGGCCGAGCCTCGGCGCGCTGGCCGTGCAGTACGCCGACTACGCGGTATGGCAGCGGCAGCGGCTGCAGGGACCGACGCTTCAGACGCTGCTCGCCTTCTGGCGGGAGCGCCTGGGCGGCGCGCGGCCGCCGCTGGCGCTGCCCACCGATCGCCCGCGGCCGGCCAGGCAGAGCTTCCGCGGCGCCGAGGTCGCCTTGGACCTCGACCCCGAGCTGTCGCGCGCCGCCGCGGGCCTGGCGCGCGGCGCCGGCGCCTCGCCGTTCATGACCCTGCTCGCCGTCTTCGCGACGCTGCTCCATCGCCTGAGCGGCGAGACCGATCTCGCGGTCGGCACGTTCGCCGCGAACCGCGGGCGCCCCGAGATCGAGCCGCTGATCGGCTTCTTCGTCAACACCCTGGTGCTGCGCACCGCGGTGCTCCCGGAGCTGCCTTTCCGGGAGCTGCTGGCGGCAGTGCGCGAGATCAGCCTGGATGCCCTGGCCTGGCAGGAGCTGCCCTTCCAGAAGCTGCTCGCCGAGCTGCAGCCCGAGCGCTCGCTCGCCCACACGCCGCTGTTCCAGGTGATGTTCGTCTTCCAGGACATGCCGGGCCTCGAGGCGCGATTCCCGAGTCTGGAGCTCGAGCGCCTCGAGCTCCCGGCCTGGCGCTCGAACTTCGATCTGACTCTCTGGATGTGGCAGGGCAGAGAGGGCCTGGAGGGGACTCTGCACTTCAGCGCCGACCTGTTCGACAGCTCCACCGCGCGCCGCTGGTTGGGGCATTTCCAGACGCTGCTCGCGGCGGCAGCGGCGGATCCGGGCAGGCCCGTTGCGGCGCTGCCGCTGCTGCGGCCGGAGGAGCGGCACCAGGTCGTCCGCGAGTGGTGCGGCGGCCGCTGGGACGTCGGCGCCGGCGACGGCGCCGCCTGGCAGGACGCCGCTCTCCTGCCGGTGCACCAGCGGATCCGCGCCCAGGCAGCGCGCCGGCCGCAGGCGACCGCGGTGGCGGCGGGGGAGCACAGCCTCACCTACGCCGAGCTCGCGCGCCGGGCGGCGGCGGTCGCCGGCCAGCTGCGGAACCTCGGCGTGGGGATGGAGACCCTGGTCGGGCTGTGCTGCGCGCGGGGCCCCGAGCTGATCGCCGGCATGCTGGGGATCCTGGAGGCCGGCGCCGCCTGGCTGCCGATCGATCCCGAGCTGCCGGCCGAGCGTCTGGCCTGGCTGCTCGCGGACGCACGGCCAGGGGCGCTCCTGATCTCCGGACCTCGGCCCTCGGGTCTCCTGGTCTTCGCCGGACCGGTCCTGCGACTGGACGCTCGCGGTGCCGGGACCGGCGACACGCACCGTGCACGAGACGCGCGAGTCGCCGGCGGCGCCTGGCCGGAGCCGCTGAACCTGGCCTACGTCATCTATACCTCCGGCTCGACCGGCAGGCCCAAGGGCGTGGCGGTGCCGCACGGCGCGCTTGCCCGCTTCACCGCCGCCGCCGGCACCGCCTACGGGCTGCAGCCCGGCGACCGCGTGCTGCAGTTTGCCTCGCCGAGCTTCGACACCAGCGTCGAGGAGATCCTTCCCGGCCTTGCCGCCGGCGCGACGCTGGTGCTGCGCAACGAGGCCATGCTCAGCTCGCCGCGTCGCTTCTTCGCGGACTGCGCGGACTGGGGGGTGACGGTGCTGGACCTGCCGACCGCCTGGTGGCACGTGCTGGCGGCCGATCCCGCGGCGTCCCTGGACGCCTGCCCGCCCGGACTGCGGCTGATCATCCTGGGCGGCGAGCGGGCGGTGCCGCAACGGGTGATGGGCTGGTTTCAGGCCGTCGGCCGGCATCCCCGGCTGGTGAACACCTACGGGCCGACCGAGGCGACCGTCGTCGCCACCGCCTGCGTGCTGGGCGAGCCCGGGGGTGCGCCGGTCACCGCCGCGGCGGTGCCGATCGGCCGGCCGTTCGGCGCGGCCGGCGTCTGGCTGCTCGATCGCGCCCTAGAGCCGGTGCCCATCGGCGCCGCCGGCGAGCTGCACATCGGCGGCGGCGGTCTGGCGCGGGGCTATCTGGGCCGTCCGGAGCTGACTGCCGAGCGCTTCGTTCCGGCCGGCGTGAGCTGCGGCGGCGAGCGCGGAGCGCGCCTCTATCGCAGCGGCGACCTGGCGCGGCACCGGCGCGACGGCACGCTCGAGTTCGTCGGGCGCCTGGACGATCAGGTCAAGGTCCGCGGCTACCGCGTCGAGCCGGGGGAGGTCGCCGCGGTGTTGCTGGGCCATCCCGCGATTCAGGAGGCGGCGGTGGTGGCGGCGCTGCATCGGCCCGGCGGGCACCGCGGTGAGGACGGCGAAGCGGGTGGCGAGGTACGCCTGGTGGCTTATTACGCGGCAGCCGAGCCGCCGGGCGCCGGCGAGCTGCGGGAGTTCTTGAAAGCGCGCCTGCCGGCCTACATGGTGCCCGCCGACTTCGTGCCGCTGGCGAGGCTGCCGCTGACGCCCACCGGGAAGCTGGACCGCCGGGCGCTGCCGGCGCCGCCGGCGCCGGAGATCCAGCTCGGGGCCGCCGGCCGCGCCGCGCCGCGCACCCCCGTCGAGGAGCTGGTCGCGGCCATCTGGGCCGACGTCCTGGGCATCGAGCAGGTCGGCATCCAGGACGACTTCTTCGAGCTCGGCGGGCACTCCCTGATCGCCACCCAGATCATCGCGCGGCTGGCGGATGCCTTCGCGGTCGAGGTGCCGCTGCGCGCCCTGTTCGACGGGCCGACGGTGGCGGACCTGGCACGGCAGGTGGAGTCGGCCGCAGCGAGCGACCTGCCGCCCCTCGATCGCGTGCCTCGCGGCGGCGACCTGCCGTGCTCGTTCTCCCAGGAGCGCATCTGGTTCCTGTCCCGGCTCGACCCCGAGAGCGCCGCCTACCATGTGCCGCGCGCGGTCTGGATCACCGGCCGCCTCGAGGTGCCGGCGCTCGCCTGGGCCTTCGGCGCGCTGCTCGCGCGTCACGAGGTGCTGCGCACCACCTTTCCCGAGGTCGACGGCCGTCCCGTGCAGCGCCCCCATGCGGCGGCCCCGGCCGGCGCCTTCGTACTGCCGCTGATCGATCTGCGGGACCTCCCCGAGCCGGTGCGCCGGGCGGAGACCGAACGCCTGATCGTGGCGGACGGCCGGCGTCTTTTCGACCTGGCGCGCGGACCGCTGCTGCGTGCCAGCCTGGCGCGCACCGCGGACCGCGAGCACGTGGTGATCCAGACCGAGCACCACCTGGTCCACGACGGTTGGGCCGAGGAGGTGCTGCTCGGGGATCTGCTCGAGCTCTACGCCGCCTGCACCGAGCGCCGGCCGCCGCGGTTGCCCGAGCTGTCCATCCAGTTCGCCGACTATGCGAGCTGGCAGCGCCGGTGGCTGCGAGGCGAGGCGCTCGAGCGCCAGCTGGCGTGGTGGCGAGACCACCTGGCCGGAGCGCCGCCGCTGCTCGAGCTGCCTGCCGACCGGACCCGGCCGCCGGTCCAGAGCGGCCGCGGCGGGGCACACGAGGTCGTGCTGGCCGCCCCGCTGGTGGCGGGCCTCGCGGCGCTCGCCCGCCGCCAGGGGGTCACCCTGTTCATGTCGGCCCTCGCGTCGTTCGCGGTCCTCTTGCATCGGCTCAGCGCGCAGCCGGACCTGGTCGTCGGCACCGGCGTCGCCAACCGCCGCCGCCGCGAGATGGAAGGCATGCTGGGGATGGTCATCAACAACCTGGCCCTGCGCATCGACCTCGCGGGCGCGCCGCCGTTTCGCGATCTGCTGCGGCGGGTCCGCGAGACCTGCCTCGGGGCCTATGCCCACCAGGACGTCCCCTTCGAGCGCGTGGTGGAGACGCTCCACCCGGAGCGCAGCCTGAGCCATACGCCGATCTTCCAGGTCGCCTTCGCCTTCCACGATGCGCCGCGGCCCGTGGTGGACCTGCCGGGCCTGCGCATCCGGCCGGGCGAGCTGCACAACCGCTCGGCGAAGTTCGACCTGACCCTGATCGCCGCGCCGGCCGGCGGACCGCCGGACGCCCCGGACGCCGCCGGCGCCGCCGGCGGGGCGCTGGCGATCCACCTCGAGTACGGCACCGACCTCTTCGACGCGCCGACGGTCCGCCGCTGGCTGACGGGCTGGCAGGCGCTCATCGCCGGGCTCACGGCGGCCCCCGACGCCCGGCCCTGGGACCTGCCCTGGCTGCGCCCGGAGGAGGCGCATCAGCTCCTGGTCGAATGGAGCCGCGGCGCGGCGGTGGCGCCGCGGGGAGCTCCGGCCCAGGCGCTGTTCCACTCCTGGGCCGGGCGGGCGCCGGAGGCCACGGCGGTGACCGCCGGCGACCTGTGCCTCACCTATGGCCGCCTGCGGCGTGAAGCCGGGAGGCTCGCGCGCCGCCTGCGCCGGCTGGGCGTGGGACCGGAGGTGGTGGTCGCGATCGGCCTCGAACGCTCGCCGGCGGCAATCGTTGCCATCCTGGCGGCGCTCGAGGCCGGCGGCGCCTACCTGCCGATCGACCTCTCCTATCCGCGGGAGCGGATCGCCTTCATGCTCGAGGACTCCGGCGCCAGGCTGCTGCTGACCCGTCATGGGCTGCTGGAAGACCTGCCGCCGGGAGCGGTCCGGCGGGTCTGCGCGGAGGTGCCGGAGCCGGCCGGCGACGAGGAGGCCCCGCTGCCGGCGACGCCGCCCGAGCATCTGGCCTACGTGATCTACACCTCCGGGTCGACGGGGCGGCCCAAGGGGGTCATGATGCCTCACCGCGGGCTCTCCCACCTGGTGCGCGGGCAGACGGAGGTGGTTGGGTTCGGGCCCGGCACGCGCGTCCTGCAGTTCTCCTCGCTCGGCTTCGACGCCTCGGTCTGGGAGATCATGCTCGCCCTGTCGTCAGGGGCCACCCTGGTCCTCGGCGGCAACGACGAGCTGATGCCCGGGCCGGGCCTGCTGCGGCTGCTCGCCCGGCAGGCGGTCGGCGCGGCACTGCTGCCGCCCTCCGCCCTGTCGCTGCTGCCCCCCGAGCCGCTGCCGGCGCTGCGCACCCTGGTGGTCGGGGGCGAGGCGTGCCCGCCTGAGCTGCCGGCACGCTGGGCGGCAGGCCGCCGCCTGATCAATGCCTACGGCCCCACCGAGGGCGCGGTCTGGGCCACGGTGGCGCGGCTGCCGGGCGGCGACGCGCCGCCGCCGATCGGCCGGCCGGTCCCCGGCGCCCGGGTTCAGCTGCTGGACCCCGGCGGCCGGCCGGTGCCGATCGGCGTGGCCGGGGAGCTGTTGCTGAGCGGCGGCGGCCTCGCCCGCGGCTACCTGCGACGCCCGGAGACGACCGCCGAGAGCTTCGTCCCGGACGCCTCCGCCACGGCGCCTGGTGAACGTGGCTACCGCACCGGCGACCTGGCGCGCTGGCTGCCGGACGGCGAGCTGCAGTTCCTTGGCCGCATCGACCATCAGGTCAAGCTGCGCGGTTTCCGCATCGAGCTGGGCGAGATCGAGGCGGCGCTGCGCGAGCAGCCCGGGGTGAGCGAGGCGGTGGTGGTCACCCGGCCCGAGGCGGCGGGAGGCACGCGCCTGGTGGCATATCTGACCGGCTCCGGCCTCGAGGGCGCCTGGCGCACGGCGTTGCGGCGGCGCCTGCCGGACTACATGGTGCCCTCCGACTTCGTGGTGCTTGCCGAGCTGCCGCGGACCGCCAGCGGCAAGATCGACCGGCGGGCCCTGCCCGCGCCGGCGCGGGTGCGCGCCGCGGCGCCGGCTCGCCCGCTGTCCGGCGAGGTCGAGCTGCAGCTCGGGCGCATCTGGGAGGAGCTGCTCGGCGTTCCGGCAGTCGCCGCCGAGGACGACTTCTTCGATCTCGGCGGCCACTCCCTGACGGCGGTTCGCTTGCTGTCGCGCATCCGCGCCGAGTTTGGCGTCGAGGTGCCGCTGCGTGAGCTGTTCGCCGCCCCGAACCCTGCCGGTCTGGCGCGGGCGGTTGCGGCGGCGCTGCGGGCCGGCTGCCCCGAGGCGCCGCCGATCCGGCCCGCGGCCGGCGAGCCCGATGCCGTGCTCTCGTATGCCCAGCAGCGCCTCTGGCTCATCGATCAGATCTCGCCAGGCAAGGCGGCGTACAACGTGCCCCTGGCACTGCGCCTGGCCGGGCACCTGGACCAGGCGGCGCTGGTCGGGGCCTTGACCGAGATCGTGCGCCGGCACGAGGCGCTGCGCACGACCTTCCCGACGGTCGATGGCGGCCCGATCCCGAAGCTCCAAGCCGCCGCTCTGGCGGCGCCGCGGCTCGACCTCGCGCGGCTGCCCGCCGCCGCCCGGCAGGCGGAGGTCCAGCGGCTCGCCGCCGACCTTGGCGTGCGGCCGTTCGACCTCGCCGCCGGGCCGCTGGTGCGGGTGCAGCTCGTGCTGCTGAGCGGCAGGGAGGCCGTCCTGCTCGCCGCCCTGCACCACATCGTGACCGACGGCTGGTCGCTGGGCGTGCTCACCGCCGAGCTCGCCGCCCTGTACTCCGCTTTCGCGGCGCGCCGCCCCTCGCCGCTGCCGGAGCTGCCGGTTCAGTACGCCGATTTCGCCCGCTGGCAGCGCGAGTGGTTGCAGGGAGAGGTGCTCGAGTCCCATCTCGACTACTGGCGGCAGCACCTGGCAGGCGCTCCCCGGCTGCTGGCGCTGCCGCTGGACCGGCCGCGGCCGGCGACGCAGGGGTTCCGCGGGGCGCGGCTGTCGTTCAGCTGGCCGCCCGCGACGCTGGCCGCCCTGCGGGCGCTGCAGCGCGAGCGCGGGGCCACCCTGTTCATGCTGCTGCTCGCCGGCTTCGAGGCGCTGCTGTCGCGCCTGACCGGGCAGCAGGACCTGGTCGTGGGCGTGCCGGTGGCCGCCCGCGGCCGCCTCGAGGTCGAAGGCCTGATCGGGTGCTTCGTCAACATGCTGGCGCTGCGGGGAGAGCTCGCCGGCGATCCCAGCTTTGCCGACCTGGTCGGCCGGGTGCGGCAGGCCACGCTCGGGGCCTACGCGCATCAGGAACTGCCGTTCGAGCTCGTGGTGGACGAGCTGCAGGCGGAGCGGAGCCTGTCGCACTCGCCCTTGTTCCAGGTGGTCCTGGCCCTGCAGAACACGCCACCGGGCCGGTTCGAGCTGCCGGACCTGACCCTCGAGTCCCTCGTCGCGGAGGTCGCCACCACCAAGTCGGACCTCTCGGCGTCCTTCACCGAGACGGCGCAGGGCATTGCCGGGGCCCTGGACTACGACCGCGCCCTGTTCGACGCGGCGACGGTCCGCCGCTTACAAGGTCACTTCCAGGAGCTGGTGCAGGCGGCGGTCGCCGCACCCGGGCGGCGGGTGAGCGAGCTGCCGCTGCTGACGGTGGCGGAGCGCGAGCAGCTGGCGTCGTGGAACGACACGGCGGTGGTCTACGAGGGAGGGGAGAGCTGCCTGCACGAGCTGATCGGTGCGCAGGCGGCGCGGTCGCCCGAGCGGCTGGCGGTGGAGCTCGACGATGGCGCCGGGTTGAGCTACGGCGAGCTGTGGCGGCGGGCGGGGATGCTGGCGGGTCGGCTGCGGGAGTTGGGAGTGGGAGCGGAGTCGCGGGTAGGGATCTGCGCGGAGCGGTCGCTCGAGCTCATGGTGGGACTGCTGGCGATCCTGCGGTCAGGAGGCGCATACGTGCCGCTGGATCCGGACTATCCGGTGGAACGGCTGGTGGGAATGGTGGTCGACAGCGGGGTGCGGGTGGTGTTGGCCGCCGCGCCGTTCGCGGCGCTGGTGGCGGCGCCGGGAGTGCTGCAGGTGCCGCTGGCGCCGGACCTGGAGGAGCCGGGCGGCAAGGGCCCGTCGGCGGGCGAGGCGGGCGTGGCGAGCGCCGACAACCTGGCTTACGTGATCTTCACCTCGGGCTCGACGGGGCGGCCGAAGGGGGCGATGAACACGCATCGCGCCATCGTCAACCGCTTGCTCTGGATGCAGGCGGCGTTCGGGTTGGGCGGTGGCGACGTGGTGCTGCAGAGCACGCCGATGAGCTTCGACGTGTCGGTGTGGGAATTCTTCTGGCCGTTGCTGGTGGGAGCGCGGCTGGTGCTGGCGCGCCCCGGCGGGCACCGGGATGCGGCGTACCTGACGGAGCGGATCGTGAGCTCCGGGGTGACGACGCCGCACTTCGTGCCGTCGATGCTGCGGGCGTTCCTGGAGGCCCCCGAGGCGCTGGGTTGCCCCAGCCTGAAGCAGGTGATGACCGGCGGCGAGGCGGTCGGCAGCGAGCTCGAGGACCGGTTCCTCTCGCTGCTCCCGGCTTGCGAGCTGCACAACCTCTACGGCCCGACGGAAGCGGCGGTGGACGTGACGTGGTGGCGGTGCCTGGGCGGCAGCGGTTGGCGTGGGGTGCCGATCGGGCGTCCGATCGCGAACCTGAGCATCGAGCTGCTCGACAGCGGCCGGCAGGCGGTGCCGATGGGCGTGGCCGGGGAGCTGTGTATCGGCGGGGTGGGTCTGGCGCGGGGATACGTCGGACGTCCGGACCTGACGGCGGAGCGGTTCGTGCCGGACCCGGCGGGGACGGCGGGCGGCGAGCGGGTGTACCGGACGGGGGACCTGGCGCGGTGGCGGACGGATGGGGTGCTCGAGTTCCTGGGGCGTCTGGACCACCAGGTGAAGGTGCGTGGAGTGCGGGTCGAGCCGGGCGAGATCGAGGAGGTGTTGAGCGAGCATCCGGCGGTCGCGGCGTGTGTGGTGACGGCGCGGCAGGATGGCGGCGGGGCCGGGGAGACGCGGCTGGTGGCCTACGCGGTGTTGCGCGAGGCGGCGGGCGGCGAGTCCGGGGCGGTGGTGCGCGAGGCGCTGCGCGCCTACCTGCGGCAGCGGCTGCCGGAGGCGATGGTGCCGGGGCTGGGGTCCTTCGTGTTCCTGCCGGCGCTGCCGCTGCTGTCCAGTGGCAAGGTGGACCGGGGAGCGCTGCCGGCGCCGGGGGGCGACTGGCGCGGCGGCACGGAGGCGGGGACAGGGTACGTGGCGCCGCGCACGCCGGTCGAGCAGGTGCTGGCGAGGATCTGGGAGCGGGTGCTGCGGCTCGAGCGGGTGGGGGCGGAGGACAACTTCTTCGACGTCGGCGGCGACTCGATTCAAGCCGTCAGGCTGGCCAGCCGGGTCAACGCGCAGCTCGGGCGGGACTTCAGGGTCGAGGACGTCTTCAGGCATCAGACGGTGGCGGCCCAGGCGGCGTGGGTCGGTCGCGGCGCACCGGAGCTGCCGCCGCTGGCGCCCGCGGCGCGGCCCGAGCGGCTGCCGCTGTCCTTCGCCCAGCAGCGGCTCTGGTTCCTCGACCGGCTGAACCCGCGGAGTGCGGTCTACAACCTGCCGCTGGCGGTCGAGCTGCGCGGCCGGCTCTCCCGTGCGGCCCTGGCGGCGAGCCTCGGCGAGATCGCCGCCCGTCACGAAGTGCTGCGGACGAGCTTCGAGCTCGCCGCCGGCCGGCCCTGGCAGCGCCTGGCGCCGTCGCTCGCTCTCGGGCCGCCGCTGGTGGACCTGAGGAGCCTGCCCCGGGTCCGGCGCGGCGGCGAAGCGCAGCGGCTGACGCTGGCCGCGGCCGAGCGCCCATTCGACCTGGCGCGCGGCCCGCTGGTGCGGGCGCTGCTGCTGCGGCTGGACGCGGCGAGCCACCTGGCGCTGCTCAACCTGCACCACGTGATCGCCGACGGCTGGTCCATGGGCGTCCTGCTGCAGGAGATCGGCACCCTGTATCCCGCGTTCCTGGCGGGCAAGCCGCCGCCCTTGCCGGCGCTGCCGGTGCAGTATGCGGACTACGCGCTCTGGCAGCACCGCTGGATGTCGGACGCCTGGCTGGCGGCGGAGGTGGCCTTCTGGCGGCAGCAGCTGTCCGGTGCGCCGGCGGTCCTGGAGCTGCCGCTGGACCGGCCGCGTCCGCCCGAGCAGAGGATGCGGGGCGCCCAGCTCCCCTTCGGCGTGGCGGCGGCCGGGCTGGCCGGGCTGCACGAGCTGCAGCGGCAGACCGGGACCACCTCGTTCATGGTGCTGCTCGCCGGGTTCGCGGCGCTGCTGTCGCGCCTGACCGGCCAGCGGGACCTGGTGGTGGGCACGCCGGTCGCCGGCCGCCACCGTCCCGAGCTCGAGGGGCTGATCGGCTTCTTCATCAACATGGTGGCGCTGCGCGGCGACCTCCGCGGCGATCCCAGCTTCGCCGAGCTGCTCGAGCGGGTGCGGCGGACGGCGGTGGAGGCCTATGCGCACCAGGAGCTGCCCTTCGAGCGCCTGGTCGACGAGCTGCAGCCGGAGCGCAGCCTGTCGCACTCGCCGATCTTCCAGGTGGTGCTGGCGTGGCAGAACGCGCCCTTCGTGCCGCTGGCGCTGCCGGAGCTCGAGCTGCGGGCGGTGACCGCGAGGACGCGGAGCACGAAGTTCGACGTCACCGTCTCGCTGGGGGAGTCGGAGCGGGGGTGGACCGGCTACTTCGAGTACGACCGGGACCTCTTCGACGCCGCGAGCGTGCGCCGCTTCCAGGGACAGCTCCAGGAGCTGCTGGGCGGCGCGCTGGCCCATCCCGGACGGCGGCTGTCGGAGCTGGCGCTGCTGTCCGCGGCGGAGCGCCACCAGCTCCTCTGGGAGTGGAACGGGGCGGCGCCGGTCAGCGCGCCGCGGATGACCGTGCACGAGGGTTTCGCCCGCCAGGCCCGGGAGCGCCCCGACGCGGTGGCGCTGTGCTGGGAGGGTGGGGCGATGAGCTATGGCGAGCTGGCGCGGCGGTCGGGCCGCCTCGCCCGGCGGCTTCAGGCATCCGGGGTGGGGCCGCAGACGCTGGTGGCGCTGCGGCTCGAGCGCGGGCCCGAGCTGGTGGTCGGGGTGCTGGGAGTGCTGGCGGCCGGCGGTGCCTACGTGCCGATCGATCCCGCCTATCCCGCGCAGCGGCAGGCCCTGATCCTCGACGACAGCCGGGCAGCGGTGCTGGTGTCCGCGAGCGGGCTGGCGGCGGAGCTGCCGGTGTCCGGGGTGCACCGGCTGGTTCTCGACGCCGACGACCCGGGGGGCGGCGAGGCGCCGGCGGCGAGCGGCGGAACCGACCCGCAAGACCTCGCCTACGTGATCTACACCTCGGGCTCCACCGGGCGCCCCAAGGGCGTCCAGGTCTCCCACGCCAACGTGATGCGCCTGTTCACCGCCACCGAGGACTGGTTCGGCTTCGGCGATCGCGACGTCTGGACGCTGTTCCACTCCTACGCCTTCGACTTCTCGGTGTGGGAGCTGTTTGGGGCGCTGCTCTACGGTGGCCGACTGGTCGTCGTCCCGTACTGGGTGAGCCGCTCTCCCGGCCTCTTCTACGACCTGCTTCGCCGTGAGCAGGTGACGGTGCTCAGCCAGACGCCCTCGGCCTTCCGCCAGCTGGCCCATGCCGAGGCGGCCCTGCCGGCCGCGCCCGGCCCGGCGGCCGAGGGCGGGACGCCGGCGCTGCGGCTGGTCGTCTTCGGCGGCGAGGCCCTCGAGCCGGCGCACCTCGCACCCTGGTTCGAGCGCCACGGCGACCGCCGCCCCACCCTGGTCAACATGTATGGCATCACCGAGACCACCGTCCACGTCACCTATCGTCCGCTCCGGCGGCGGGACGTGGCGGCCGGCAGCGTCATCGGCGCTCCCATCCCCGACCTCACCCTGTTCCTGCTCGACGGCGACGGCTGCCTGGCGCCGCTCGGCGTCGCCGGCGAGATCCACGTGGGAGGCGCCGGCGTCGCCGTCGGCTACCTCGACCGGCCGGAGCTGACGGCCGAGCGCTTCGTGCCCGACCCGTTTGCCGAGCTGCGTCCCGATGCCGCCCCCGGCGCCCGCCTCTACCGCTCGGGAGACCTGGCGCGCCGGCTGCCCGACGGCGACCTCCAGTACCTGGGGCGCATCGACAGCCAGGTCAAGGTCCGCGGCTTCCGCATCGAGCTGGGCGAGATCGAGGCCGTCCTCGCGCAGCATCCAGCGGTCCGCGAGAGCGCCGTGTTGCTGCGGGAGGACCGCGAGGGGGAGCGGCGGCTGGTGGCCTACGTCGTGGCCGGGCCGCGGCCGGAGGCGGCTGCGTCCCTGGTTGCGGAGCTGCGCACCCATCTGGCGGCGAGGCTCCCCGAGCATGCCGTGCCCGCGGCGTTCGTGGTGCTCGACGCGCTGCCGCTGACCGCGCACGGCAAGGTGGATCGGCGCGCGCTGCCGGCGCCGGAGCGGACCGGGGGGGCGAGCCTGGCGCCGCCCCGCACGCCGACCGAGGAGCTGCTGGCGGGCGCCTGGCAGGAGGTGCTGGACCGCGCAGAGATCGGCGTCGAGGACAACTTCTTCGACCTGGGAGGCGACTCGATGCGTGCGGTGCGCCTGGTCAGCCTCATCCACGAGCGGCTGGGCTCGGAGATCCGCATCCAGGACCTCTTCAAGCACCAGACGGTGGCCGCGCTGGCGGCCCAGCTCGAGGTCCGGGCCCGCGGACCCGGGCTGGCGGCGCCGCGCCGGTCCCTCGCCGAGGAGCACGCGGCGGGGCTGGCGGAGATCGACCGGCTGCGGCAGGAGGTGCTCGCCGACGAGCGCCTGGCCACCCGGCTGCCGGCCGGCTGGGAGGACTTCTTCCCCCTGAGCGGCATCGAGCAGGGGATGATCTATCACTCGCTGGTGCTGCCCGACGAGCCGGTCTATCACGATCAGTACGTCTTCGTGCTGTCGCTGGCCGACGCCGAGGCGTTCTGGCGCGTCCTCGAGCTGCTCGCCGGCCGCCACCAGATCCTGCGCAGCGCCTTCCACCTTTACGCCTTCCCGCAACCGATCAAGGTGGTGCTGCCCGAGGTGCGCATCGGGCGCGAGGTGGCGGACCGCGAGGTAGAGGACCTGGCGGGCTTGGGAGCGGCGGACCAGCGCCGGCGGATCGAGCGCTACTGCGCCGACGACCGCGAGCGCAAGTTCGGCTTCGACGGCGGGCTGCTGTGGCGCATCAAACTGTTCAGGGTGGCGGTGGCAGGGCACCTGGCGGTGCTCTCCGCCCACCACGCGGTGCTCGACGGCTGGAGCAACGTCAGCCTGTGGAGCGAGGCCAACGACCTGTATGGGCGCGCGGATCTCGGCTCGCTTCGGGCGCTGCCGGCGCTGCGCAGCAGCTACAAGGACTACCTGGCGCTGAGCCTCGGCCGGCAGCGGTCGGAGGCGACGGCGGCCTGGTGGCGCCAAGAGCTGGCCGGCGTCGAGCGCAACCGGCTGCCGTTCCATCGCCAGGCGGTGCGCGACGCGGACGCCCGGGGCATGGCGAGCGTGGCGCGTCCGCTCGGGACCGAGCTCCTGGCGGCGCTGCGCGGGCGCGCCGCCGAGCTGCACGTGCCGCTGCACGCGGTCTGCCTGGCCGGGCACGTCTACCTGCTGCACGTGACCAGCGGCGAGGCCGACGTGGTGACCGGCGTGGTGTCGCACGAACGGCCGGGCATCCCCGACGGCGACCGCATCGTCGGCTGCTTCCTCAACACCCTGCCGGTGCGGGTGCGGGTGCGCACGGGCGAGAGCGGCCGGGCGCTGGCCGAGCGGCTGGGCCGCTGGCTGGTGGCCCTTCAGGAGCACGAGCTGCCGCTGGCGGACGTCGCGGCGCTGCTCGGGGCGCGGCAGGGAGCGCGCAATCCGCTCTTCGACACGCTCTTCAACTTCACCGACTTCCATAGCCTCGAGGAGGTGCGCGACAACGTCCTGTTCCGGCCGGTGGCAGGGGCCGCGAGCGAGCTGCGGCAGGTGCACGGCAACGAGATGACCAACACGCTGCTCGACGTCGAGGTTGGGGCGACGCTGGGCGACTTCGGGGTGCGCATCAAGTACTCGCCGCGGCACTTCACTGCCGCCGACGCCGCGCAGGCCGCCACGCTGTACGAGCGCATCTTGGGCTGCCTGGCATCGGCGTTCGAGGCGCCGCTGGGGTTGGCGGCGCTGCTGTCGGAAGCGGAGCGGCAGGAGCTGGTTTCCGGCTACAACCAGACGGCGCGCCGGTACTCGTTCGGGCGGCCGCTGCACGGCTTCTTCGAGGAGCAGGCGGCGCTCGCGCCGGAGCGGCCGGCGATCGCCTGCGGCGGCTGCTGCCTGAGCTACGGCGAGCTGGAGCGCGAGGCCAACCGGCTGGCCTGGGCACTGCTCGCGGCCGGGGTGGCTCCGGGCGAGAGCGTCGGGGTGGTGGGGGAGCGGTCGCCGGAGCTGGTGGTGGCGCTCCTGGCGGTGCTCAAGGCGGGCGCTGCCTACGTGCCGATGGAGCCCGGCTATCCGCTGGTGCGCAAGGAGCACATCCTGCGCCAGGCGGGTGCGCGGCTGGTGCTGGCGGAGCGGGTGTGCGCGCTGCCGGCGGGTGTCGAGCGGGTGCCGTGGTCGGCGGGTCGCGCGGCGGGTCGGTCGGCGGCGCGGCCGGCGATCGCGGCGCCGCCGCGCCAGCTCGCCTACTCGATCTTCACCTCGGGATCGACCGGCGTGCCCAAGGGGGTGATGGTCGAGCACCACAGCGCCGTCAACCTGATCGAGTGGGTCAACCGCGAGGTCGAGGTGCGACCGGGGTCGGTGGTGCTGATGCTGTCGTCGGTGTGCTTCGACCTGTCGGTGTACGACCTGTTCGGCGGACTGGGGGCGGGGGCGACGGTGGTCGTGGCGCGGGAGGCGGAGATCCAGGACCCCGCGGTGCTGTGGCGGCTGGTGGTCGAGCGACAGGTCACCTTCTGGAGCTCGGTGCCGTCGACGCTGGGCCTGCTGGCGGATCACCTCGAGTCGGTCGGGAGCGGGCTGCGTCACGCGGCGATGGCGACGGTGTTCCTGAGCGGCGATTGGATTCCGCTGTCGCTGCCGGAGCGGGCGCGACGGTTCTTGCCGCGGGCGCGGCTGGTGAGCCTGGGGGGAGCCACCGAGGGGACCGTGTGGTCGATCTACCACCCGATCGAGCAGGTCGACGCCGCGTGGGCGAGCATCCCCTACGGCCGGCCCCTGGCCAACAACGCCTTCTACGTGCTGGACCGGAGCTTCGAGCTGGTGCCGCCGGGAGTGGTGGGGGAGCTGTACATCGGCGGCGTCGGGGTGGCACGCGGCTATGCGTCGGACCGCGAGAAGACGGCGTGGTCGTTCGTGCCGGACCCGTTCACGGAGCGGCCCGGGGAGCGGCTGTACCGCACCGGCGACCTGGGGCGCATGCTGCCGTGGGGCGAGATCGAGTTCCTGGGCCGCGGCGATCATCAGGTCAAGGTGCGGGGTTATCGCATCGAGCTGGGGGAGATCGAGAGCCAGCTCGGGCGGCACCCGGCGGTGCGGGAGGCGGTGGTGGTGGCGCGCGGCGACGCCTTGGGGCAGAAGGTGCTTTGCGCCTACGTCGTGGCGCCGGAGCTGGGGAGCTTCGAGGAGCTGTCGACGCACCTGCGGACGAGCCTGCCGGAGTACATGGTCCCGGAACTGTACGTGCGCCTGGGGGAGCTGCCGCTGACCGCCAACGGCAAGGTGGACCGCCTGGCGCTGCCGGCGCCGGAGCTGGCCAACCTGGGTCTGGGGACCGAGTACGAGGCGCCGTCGGGCGAGGTCGAGCGGGAGCTGGCGGCGATCTGGGAGGAGCTGCTGGGGGTCCGCGGCCTCGGCGTGCGGCACGACTTCTTCGCCCTGGGCGGCCACTCGCTCTCGGCCGTCCAGCTGGTCAGCCGCGTCCGCCGCCGCTTCGGCGTGGAGGTGCCGCTGAACGTGTTCTTCGCCGAGCCGACGGTGGCCGGCCTCGCCGCACTGGTCGTCGAGCGGCAGCGAGCTGCTGGCGAGGGCGCCGCGCGCCCGGCGGCGGCGCCGTCGGCGCTGCGTGCCTCGGGCGCGCGGCCGGCGGGCATTCCCCTGTCCTTTGCGCAGCAGCGTCTCTGGTTCCTGCAGCAGGTCGATCCCGGGAGCTCGGCGTTCAACGTGCCGGCCGCCCTGCGCCTCGACGGCCCTCTGGACGCCACGGCGCTGGCCAGGAGCTTCGCCGAGATCTGCCGCCGCCACGAAACGCTGCGCACCCGTTTCACGGAGCTTGCCGGCGAGGTGATGCAGACGGTCATGACGCCGCCGCCGTCGCCCCTGCCGCTGGTAGACCTCGGGCGCCTGCCGGGGTCGCCGCGGCACCGGGAGCTGAACCGTCTCGCCGCCGAGGAAGTCGCCCGCCCCTTCTCGCTCGAGCAGCAACGGCCGCTGTGGCGCACGACGCTGGTCCGGCTCGCCGGCCGTGAGCACGCGCTGCTCTTCACCATTCACGAGCTGATGTGCGACGGCTTGTCGCTCGGCGTGCTGATCGGCGAGCTCGCCGCGCTCTACCAGGCCTTCGCCGCGGGCGCTCCCTCGCCGTTGCCCGAGCTCCCCGTGCAGTACGCCGACTACGTGCTCTGGCAGCGGCAGTGGCTGTCCGGCGAGCTGCTCGAGCGGCAGCTCGCGTACTGGCGGCAACGGCTGGCCGGGCCGCTGCCGCGCCTCGAGTTGCCGGTGCGCCGGCGGCGGCCGCCGGTGCCGAGCTTCCGCGCCGGGGCCGTCGCGGTGCGCGTCCCGAAGGCGCTCGCGGCGGCGCTCGACGACCTCGGCCGGCGGCACGGGGCGACGCTGTTCATGACCCTGCTCGCCGCCTTCGCGGCGCTGCTGCACTACTACACCCGGCAGGAAGACCTCGTCGTCGGCACCGACGTGGCGAATCGCAACGACGAGGAGCTCGAGAAGCTGATCGGGTTCTTCGTCAACCATCTCGCGCTGCGCATCGACCTTTCGGGCGACCCGGGCTTTCGGGAGCTGCTCGCGAGGACGCGCGAGACGGCGCTGGGCGGTTTTGCCCATCAGGACGTGCCGATCGAAAGGCTCATCGCGGCGCTGCAGCCGCAGCGCTACGGCAGCTACGCGCCCCTCTTCCAGGTGATGTTCGTGCTGCAGACGCTCCCCCGGGCGTCTCGCCATCACCCGGAGCTGCGCGTGAGCAGCATGGACCTGGACAACCTCACCACCCCCTTCGATCTGACGCTGAACCTTGCCGAGTCCGACGCCGGGCTTTCTGGCCGGCTGGTCTATGCCAGGGACCTGTTCGACGACGGCACGATGTCGCGGATGGCCGCGCAACTGGTGACCGTGATCGAGCAGGTGGTCGCGGACCCGGACCGCAAGGTCAAGGGCCTGGCGCTGATCGACGAGACCGAGTCTCGGCAGCTGGTAGGAGCCTTCAATGACGACCTCTGACGTGTCGCCCGCCGCCGCGGTTCCCGCGGGCGCGGCAGCCGGGCCTGGCAGCGGCGTGCACGCCCTGTCGCTCGACTTCTATCACCTGGCCGAGCTGAGCGAGCTGGCGGGAGGCCGGGTGCCGCTGCGCCTCGATCCGGCGGTTTTGGAGAGGATCCGGGCGGGAGCCGAGTACGTGCAGCGCAAGGCGCGGGAGGACCGTTTCATCTACGGCGTCAACACCGGATTCGGCTCGCTCTGCGAGACCCGCATCGGAGCCCACGAGGTCGAGATGCTGCAATACAACCACGTGGTCTCCCACGCCTGCGGGGTCGGCGAGCTGGCTTCGCCGCGGACGGTGCGCCTGATGATGCTGATCAAGCTCCTGACCTTCCGCGGCGGGCACACCGGGGTCTCGGTGCCCACCGTGTCGCGGCTGCTCGATCTGTGGAATCACGACCTGATCCCCGCCGTCCCCAGGAAGGGCACGGTCGGGGCCAGCGGCGATCTCGCCCCCCTGGCGCACATGGCGCTGCCGCTGCTCGGTCTCGGCAAGGTTCACCGGCGCGGCGAGCTGGTGGCAGCGTCGGAGGCGCTGGCCGAGCACGGCTGGGAGCCCATCACGCTGCAGCCCAAGGAGGGTCTGGCCCTCACCAACGGCGTGCAGTACATCAATGCCGTCGCCGCGGAGTGCCTGATCGAGATCGTGGACCTGGTCCGCTGCGCGGACGTCGTCGCCGCCCTCTCCATCCAGGCCTTCAGCGCCGCGAGCTCGTTCTATCAGGCGCCCTACCACGAGACCTCGTTGCACCAAGAGCGCCGCGACGTGGCGGCGAACCTGCGCCGGCTGCTCGCCGGCAGCAACCACGCCGAGCTGCCCACCTGCAACCGCTCGCAGCAGGACCCCTATTCGTTCCGCTGCATCCCGCAGGTCCACGGCGCGGTCCGCCAGGTCGTCGGCTTTGCCGTCAGCACGATCGAGAACGAGCTGAATGGCGTGTCGGACAATCCCCTGTTCTTCCCCGAGCGCGACGAGATCCTGTTCGGCGGCAACCTGCACGGCGAGTCGACGGCGCTGGTGCTGGATGCGTTGGCGATGGCGACGAGCGAGCTCGCGAGCATCTCGGAGCGCCGCAGCTACCAGCTGCTCTCGGGACAGCGCGGCCTGCCCAGCTTCCTGGTCAAGCATCCCGGCGTCAACTCCGGCTTCATGATCGCGCAATACACCCAGGCGGCGCTGATCAACGAGAACAAGGTCCTGTCGACCCCTGCCAGCGTCGATACCATCCCCACCTGTCAGCTGCAGGAGGATCACGTCAGCATGGGCGGGACCGCCGCCAACAAGCTGTGCCAGATCCTGGTGAACTGCGAGTACGTCCTCGCCATCGAGCTGCTGATGGCGGCGCAGGCCGCCGACCTGAACCCGGCCCTCGAGCTGTCGCCCCCCCTGCGCGAGATCCACCGCGCCTTGCGCGAGCGGATCGCCTTCCTCGAGCAGGACCGGCTGATGAGCGTGGACCTCGAGGGCGCGCGCGACTTCCTGCGCGACTGCAAGCGCCCATGGGCCGCCTCGCTGGGTCTCTGCTGACGGTCGATCGGCCATGGATCACGTGCCCATTCACGAGCTGATCGGCCAGGCCTGCGCCCGGTACCCGGATCGTGTCGCGATCGAGCGGCGGCAGCAGCGGGTCACCTATCGGCAGCTCGCCGCGGCGGTCGGGGAGCTGGCGGCCGCGCTGGTGGCGGCCGGGGCCGCCCCCGGCTCGCTGGTGGGCATCCTGGCGGATGACAGCGTCGAGGTCATCGCCGGCATGCTGGGCTGCCTCGCGGCGGGCTGCGCATTCGTGCCGGTCGACCCGGGATTCCAGGTGGCCCGCCTCGAGGCCATCGCCAAGGAGGCGAAACCCCGCTGCTGGCTGGCCGCGCCCCGTCTCGCCGGCCTCCTCGAGCGGCTGGGAGACGAGGAGGGCGGCGGCGGGGCGGTGATCCCCTTGGACGTCCTGGCCGGCCGGCGCGAGCGCGCCGGAGACGGTCTCCCGTGGGCCCACCGCCGGCTGGGGCCGGACGATCTCGCCTACGTCTATTTCACTTCCGGCTCGAGCGGCCGCCCGAAAGGGATCGCCGGCCGCCTCAAGGCGATCGATCATTACGTGCGCTGGATGACGGAGACCTTCGAGGTGGGCGAGGGCACCCGCTTCAGCCAGCTCATCTCGCCGGCCTGGGACGGGTTCATGCTCGACGCCTTCGTGCCGGCCGCCGCCGGCGGCACGGTCTGCGTGCCGGACGACCGCGAGACGCTTCTCGACGGGTCCAGGCTGCGTGGCTGGATCGACCGGCAGCGGCTCCACGTGATCCATTGCACTCCCTCGCTCTTCCGCCAGCTGCTCAGGCAAGACCTCCTGGCGAGCGACTTCGCTGCCCTGCGCACGGTGCTGCTGGTCGGCGAGCCGCTCCTGCCCGCCGACGTGAAGCGATGGACCGCGGTGTTCGGCGACCGCGTCCAGCTGGTCAACCTCTACGGGCCCAGCGAGACGACGCTGACCAAGCTCTTCTACCTCGTCCGGCGCGAGGACGCCGAGGCGAGCACCATTCCGATCGGCAAGCCGATGCCGGGAGCCCGGGCGATCGTCGTCGACGACGCCGGCCGGGTCTGCCCGCCAGGCCGGGTGGGAGAGATCTACCTGCGCACGCCGTACCGGTCGCTCGGCTACCTCAATCAGCCGGAAGCGACCGCGCGGGTGTTCGTGCCCAACCCCTTCAGCAGCCGCGCCGACGATGTCGTGTACAAGACGGGGGACCTGGGACGGATCCGCGAGGACGGCAACCTCGAGTTCCTGGGCCGTGGCGACGGGCAGGTGAAGATCCGGGGCATGCGCATCGAGCTGGCCCCGATCGAGGAGGTGCTGCGGACGGACGAGCAGGTCGCCGAGGCGGCGGTCGCGGTCCGCGACGATCCGCAGGGCAACAAGTTCCTGTGCGCCTACGTCGTGCCGCGCTCCGGGGCCGGGCTCGACCGGGCGCGGCTGGCCGGGCTGTGCCGGAACCGGCTGGCCGCGGCGATGGTCCCCTCGGCCTTCGTCGTCCTGCCGTCGCTGCCGCGGACCGCGACCGGCAAGCTCGATCGCCAGGCGCTTCCCGATCCTGCCGCGGCGTCCTCGCCGGCGCCGGCGAGCGCGGCGCCGCGCCGGCCGCTCGAGCAGTGGCTGTGCGCCGCCTTCTGCGAGCTCCTGGGCATCGCGGGAGCCGGCGTCCAGGACAGCTTCTTCGAGCTCGGCGGCCACTCGCTGCTGGCCATGCAGCTGCTGGCACGCATTCGCACCAAGCTCGGCGTCGCGCTGCCGCTGCGCCAGATCTTCGAGACGCCGACCGTCGCGGAGCTGGCGGCGGCGGTGGAGCAAGCACAGGGCGGCTCGGCGCAGCCGGTAGGCGAAGCAATCCCGCCGCTCCTGCGGCGGGGGACCGCCGGCGAGGCGCCGCTCTCCTTTGCCCAGCAGCGCATCTGGGTCGTCGAGCAGCTCACCCCGGGCAGCGCCATCTACAACCTGGCGGCGGCCGTCCAGCTCGACGGCGAGCTCGAGGTCGCGGCCCTGCGCCGCGCGCTCGCCGAGATCGTGCGGCGGCACGAGTCGCTGCGCACCGCCGTCGTCGAGCGCGGCGGCGACCCGGCGCAGGTGGTGCTGCCGCCGGGCGAGATCGGCCTGCCGCTCGTCGATCTCACGGCGGCCCCGCCCCTGGTGCGGCGCCGGCTCGCCGAGCAGCTGGTCGGCCTCTCGTGCGCGGTCCCCTTCGATCTCGGGCGCGGGCGGTTGCTGCGCTGCACGTTGCTGCGGCTCGGGGCGCGCCAGCACGTCCTCGCCAGCACCCTCCACCACATCGCCGGCGACGTGCTCTCCCAGCGGGTGCTGGTGCGCGAGATGGGGCAGCTCTACGGGGCGTTCGTGCGCGGCGCGGACTCGCCGCTGCCCGAGCTGCCGCTGCAATACTCCGACTATGCCGTCTGGCAGCGGCGGTGGCTGCAGGGCGCCAGGCTCGCCGCCGAGCTGGCCTACTGGCGCCAGCGGCTCGCCGGCGCCCCGACCCTCTGCCGTCTACCCACGGACCGCCCGCGCTCGCCGCACCTGGGCTATCGGGGGGCGCGCGAGCCCTTCGCCCTCTCCGCGGAGCTGACCGCCGCCCTGAAGGCGCTGTGCCGGCAGGAGGGCTGCACGCTGTTCCAGGTCCTGCTCGCCGCCTTCCAGGTCCTCATCGGCCACGCCTCCGGGCAGCCGGACGTGGTGGTGGGCACGCCGGTGGCGGACCGCGATCACGGCGGGCTCGAGGGGCTGATCGGCCTGTTCCTCGACACCTTGGCGGTGCGCACCGACCTGTCCGGCGACCCCACCTTCCAGGAGCTGCTGGCGAGGGTCCGCCGGCAGGTGCTCGACGACCATGCCCATCGCCACCTGCCGTTCGAGACGCTGGTTGCGGCCTTGCAGCTCGAGCGCAGCGCGAGCCATCACCCGCTCTTCCAGGTCACCTTCAACTTCGTCGGCGGCGCCCCGGACGAGGCGATCGAGCTTCCCGGCTTGACGCTCACGCCGTTTGCGGCGCCGCCGACCGGAGCGCAGTTCGACCTTTCCTGCACGATGTACGAGGCGGGAGAGGTGCTGGCGGGGTCGCTGCTCTACCGCAGCGGCCTCTTCGAGCGCCGCTCGGTGACGGCGCTCGGGGAGCGCTTCTGCCTGCTGCTGTCGTGGCTCGCCGAGACCCCCGGCCGGCGTCTGTCCGAGGCCGGCCGGCGGCTCGACGAATCACGTCAGCACGAGCTCGCCGGCGTCGAGGACGAGCTGACACGGATCAGCGGGGAGAAGCTCCGCGCGGTCAGGCGCCAGGCGGTAGCCGCGCTGCTGCCCGCGCCGCCGCCTGCCGGTATGGAGCCGGCCGGCAACCGGAGGACGTCATGAAACTCGTGATCGCATACCTGTGGCGCCATTCGCGCGGCATCCTGGCCCTGTCGGTCCTGGCCGGGCTGGTGAGCGGCGCTGCCACCACCGGGCTGCTGGCGCTGATCAACGCCAGCCTGACCGGCAGCCTGCCCAGGAGCACCCTGCTCTGGAGCTTCGCGTTGCTCTGCGCGCTGGTCCCGACGACCAGGGTCGTGTCCGAGCTGCTGCTCGCCCGTCTCGGCCAGGACACGGTGCTGCACCTGCGCTCCGAGCTCAGCCGGCAGCTGATCGCGCTTCCCCTGCGCAGTGTCGAGCTGCTCGGCAGCGACCGCATCCTCGGCGTGCTGACCGGAGACGTCTTCTCGGTGAGCAACGCGGTCGGTCTCGTCCCCACCTTTTGCATCAACCTGGCGACGGTCGTCGGGGCCCTTGCCTACCTGGGCTGGCTGTCCTGGAAGGTCTTGCTGCTGGTGATCCTGTTCATGGTGGCAGGAGCCGCCAGCTACCAGCTGCCGATGGTCAGGGCGGTGGGGTACTTCCATCGCGCCAACACGCTCCACGACGTGCTCTATGGGCATTTCCAGGCGCTGATCGAGGGCGCCAAGGAGCTCAAGCTCCACCTCCGCCGGCGCGAGTCGTTTCTCGACGGCGAGCTGGGAAGCACCGCGCGGGTCTACCGCGAACAGATGCTGAGAGGCAACCGCATCCTGTCGATCGCTTCGAGCTGGGGCCAGCTGCTGGTGTTCGTGGTGGTAGGTCTCCTGCTCTACGCCGGTCCGGACGCCCGGCACCGGGTCTTGACCGGCTACGCGCTGACGCTGCTCTACCTCATGGGCCCGCTGCAGATGCTGCTCAACACCAGCCCCAACTTCACCCGCGCCGGCATCGCCCTGCAGCGGATCAGGGCGACCGGCCTCGAGCTCGAGGCGGACGCCAGCCGCGAGCTGCCGCCGCCGGCGGTGGTCCCTGCCTTCGAGCGGCTGGAGCTGGTCGGGGCAACCCACACCTACCGGCGTGAGAACGAGCCGGGCGACTTCACCCTGGGGCCCATCGACCTCACCCTCGGAAAGGGAGAGCTGGTGTTCGTGGCCGGCGGCAACGGCAGCGGCAAGACGACCCTGGCGAAGCTGCTCACCGGCCTCTACGTGCCCGACAGCGGCGAGGTGCTGTGGAATGGCGTTCCGGTCACCGACGAGAACCGCAGCGCCTTCCGTCAGAACTTCTCGGTGGTCTTCTCCGACTTCCACCTGTTCGCGAGCTTGCTCGGTCTCGACACCCCGGAGCTCGACCGCGACGCCCGCCGCTATCTCGAGGTGCTCCAACTCTCGCAGAAGGTGCAGGTCGAGAACGGCAAGCTCTCGACGCTCGCCCTGTCCTCGGGGCAGCGCAAGCGGCTGGCGCTGCTCACCGCCTATCTCGAGGACCGGCCCGTCTACCTGTTCGACGAATGGGCGGCGGACCAGGACCCGCTGTTCAAGGAGGTCTTCTACCGCCAGCTCATGCCGGAGCTCAAGCGGCGGGGCAAGACGACGGTCGTCATCAGCCACGACGACCGCTACTATGGGATTGGCGATCGGATCATCAAGCTCGACAGCGGCAAGCTCGTCGCCGACAGCGCGCGGCCGGAAGACGCCCGGCTCGGCCGCGGCGATCTCGCCTTACCCCACGCGCCCGCGGCGGGCCGTGCCGTCCTCTAACGAGCTCGTCCGGAACTTGCGGCGCAGGAGAGCAACGGCCATGACCGTGAGCATCGGAGGGCGCGAGGTCCGCGTTTTCGCCATCAACCCGAGAACGCGCGACTGGCGCGAGATCCAGGCCTGTGTCCAGCGGAGCGCGCGGCAAGGCTGGACGGGCGTGCTGCTGTTCACCGGCAACGACACCCAGGTGGAGCCCTGGCTGGCAGCTCAGTGCGTCCTGGCGCAGACCGAGAGCCTGAGTCCGCTGGTGGCGGTGAATCCGGTGTACATGCATCCCTTCTCGGCGGCCAAGATGGTCAGCTCATTGATCCATCTCTACGGTCGCAAGGTCTTTCTCAACATGGTGTCGGGAACCGTGCTGAGCCATCTCGAGGCTCTCGGCGACCATCTCTCGCACGACGAGCGCTACGAGCGCCTGGGCGAATACATCGCCATCATGCAGTCGCTGTGGAGCGGCAAGCCGGTCTCGTTCGACGGCCGCCACTATTGCGTCTCGCACCTGCAGCTGCTGCCGGCGGTCCCCGCCGAGACCTGGCCGGAGCTCCTGCTGGCGGGTCAGTCGGGCGCGGCACAGCGCATCTGCGAGCGGTTCGGCGCCATCGGCATGTGCATGCTGCAGCCGGCGCTCGAGAGGGCGCCTGGGGTGAGCCGCGCCATCAGTTTCGGCATCGTGGCCCGCGACACCCGCGAGGAGGCGTGGAACGCGGCGCGCGCCCTGTTCCCGGCGGATCGCGAGGCGCAGGTGCTGCTCGACATGTCGATGGCCAACACCGATTCCGCCTGGAAGCAGCGGTTGCACTCCGTCGCCCACCTGCCCGAGCTCACCGAGGACGGCTACTGGCTCGGTCCCTTCCGCAACTTCCAGGCCGACTGTCCATATTTCGTGGGCAGTTACTCGCGTACCGCGGAGCTGCTGAGCGGCCTCGTCGAAAAGGGAGTCGACGTCCTCGTGCTCGACATACCGTCGCAGGACGCAGATTATGAGCACGTCGCACGCGCCTTCGCCCTGGCTGCGGCGCGCATGAGCTTGGCCACCTGACGTTGGTGGAGAGAGGGCTTCGGGCAAGGAGACGCCATGCAGGATTTGCGGTTCGCCCTGCGGACACTGGCCAAGAAGCCGGGATTCACCCTGGTGGTGGTGCTCGTGCTGGCACTGGGAATCGGCGCCGGCGGCACTGTCGGCAGCGTCGTGCAGGCGCTGCTGCTGCGGCCCCTCCCGTATGCGGCGCCGGGGCGGCTGGCGACGCTCTGGGTACGCTGGGCGAACTTTCCCAAGACCTGGCTGTCGGTCGCCGAGTTCCGTGCGTTCGCGGAGGCCGGCTGCTTCGCGGGCCTTGGCCTGTACGACCCCGGCAAGGTGAATCTGACCGGCAATGCCGAGCCGGAGCGGGTCGGCAGCGCCGAGGTCTCGGCGAACCTCTTCGACGTGCTCGGCGTCAAGCCGATCCTGGGCCGCGCCTTCACCGACGGCGAGGTGCGCGAGCAGCCGGCCAAGGTCGTGATCTTGAGCGAAGGCCTCTGGCGCCGGCGCTTCGGCGCTGACCGCGGCATTCTCGGCGCCGCCGTCAGCGTCAACGGCACGCCGAACACGGTGGTGGGCGTCATGCCGGCCGGGTTCAAGCTGCCCTCGGACTACGGCTCGCAAGCTCCGTCCGTGATCTGGCTGCCGCTGTCAGAGAACCTTCGCGGCCCCTACTCCTTTCCGCCCAGGGGCGGAGCGCACGGCTTCAGCGCGGTCGGACGGCTGCGTGCGGGGGTGAGCCTCTCCCAGGCTCGCGCCAGGCTGCGCGGCGTCGCCGACGGGCTCACCACGAACGGCACCTATCCGCGCGACTACCATTTCGAGCCGCTGCTGATCCCCCTGCTCGAGGACATTCTCGGGCCGATGCACAAGGCGCTGGTGGCGCTGTCCGGCGCCGTGGGTTTCGTGCTGCTGATCGCCTGCGCCAACGTGGCGAACCTGCTGCTCGTGCGCGGCATGCAACGGCGCCGGGAGCTGGCCGTGCGTACCGCCCTGGGAGCGGCGCCCGGGCGGCTGGTGCGGCAGATGCTCACCGAGAGCGCCGTGCTCTCGCTGCTGGGGGGAGGCGTCGGTCTGTGGTTGAGCTACGTGGCGGTCCGCGCCCTCGTGCATTTCAATCCTGCCGACATCCCGCGGGTCGGAGAGGTACGGGTCGACTGGGCGACGGTGGCCTTCATCGCCGTGCTCTCCCTGCTCAGCTCCCTCATCGTCGGCCTTGCCCCGGTGCTGCAGCTCTCCCGGCGGGACTTGCAGGAGAACCTGAAGGAGGGCAGCCGCTCCGCCACCGGTCCGGGCGCCAGGGGAGGCCGCGTGCAGAGCCTGATCGTGGTGACCGAGGTCGCCCTTGCGGTCGTGCTGCTGATGGGGGCCAACCTGATGATCCGCACCTTCTGGGCGCTGTCGCGGGTCGATCCGGGGTTCCGCGCCGATTACGTGCTGACTGCCGGTGTCTCCCCGGGGTACGTCAAGTACCGTACGCCCGCAGAGTTGAGCAGGTTCTACGACCAGATCCTGGACAGTGTCCGGCAGATCCCGGGAGTGCAGGCGGCGGGTGCGGTGCGGGCCCTGCCGCTGGCCACCGAGCTGGGGGACTGGACGTTGCAGGTCGACGGTTATGCGCCGCCCACCGGTGAACCACTGCGCGCCGACTGGCAGGTGGCGAGTCCGGGTTACTTCGAGGCCATGAGGATCCCGCTCCGGCAGGGAAGGCTCTTGACCGCCGCCGACCGTCGCGAGACCCAGCTGGTCATGGTGGTCAGCGAGGCGATGGCGCGCACGCTCTGGCCCGGCAAGGATCCCATCGGGCGCAGGATCCGCCTGGAGGGCGGCGGCGGACAAGGCGCTCCATGGTGCACCGTGGTGGGCGTCGTCGGCGACGTGCGGCACGACGGTCTCACGGCGCAGGTCAAGCAGACCTGGTACATGCCCTACAGCCAGTACGACCTCTCCATCGGCTTTCCCGTCTACGAGATGACCCTGGTGGTGAGGACCGCCAAGGATCCGTCGAGCCTGAGCCGCCCGCTGCGTGAGGCGATCCGCCGGGTCGATCCGCAGCTCCCGATCTCCGACGCGCGCTCCCTGGAGGCCGTGGTAGCCGGCGCCACGTCGAGGCAGCGGTTCACGATGTTCTTCCTCGTGATCAGCTCGACGCTCGCGTTGACCCTGGCCGCCGTCGGCGTCTACGGCGTGGTCCGCTTCCGCGTCAGCACCCAGACACGGGAGATCGGCCTGCGCATGGCACTCGGAGCGCACGCCGCGCAGGTGGTGTGGCAGGTGGTGTCCGCGGGCATGGGACTGGTCGCCGCCGGACTGGCGATCGGCATCGCCGCCGCGCTGGCCCTAACCCGGTCGCTCGAGAGCCTCCTCTATGGAGTCGGGGCCGGCGACTCCCTGACCGCCGTCGCGGCGGCCGCCATCCTCGGCCTGGTGGCCCTGGGGGCGATCTACGTCCCGGCTCGCCGTGCCGCGATGGTGGATCCGGTGGTCGTGCTGCGCGAGCAGTAGCAGGCGCCGCGCCTCGCGCGTGGCGGCGTGCTGGGCTCCTTTCTTGGCGGTCAGCAGC
>DASZHY010000081.1:0-10299 GCA_035949675.1 Thermoanaerobaculia bacterium | reverse complement strand
ACCTGCTGCCGGTGCCGTTCACCGAGGCGACGCTCGCCCACGTCGTGGCGCGCGTGCGCGCCGTCCAGGACTTCCTCGAGCGCCCGCTGGTGCTCGAGAACCCGAGCTCCTACGTCACCTTCGCCCACTCCACGATGAGCGAGTGGGAGTTCGTCTCGCGGCTGGCCGAGGCCGCGGACTGCGGCCTGCTGCTCGACGTCAACAACGTCTACGTGTCGAGCTTCAACCACGACCTCGACCCGGACGAGTTCATCCGCTCGCTGCCGCACCGGCGCATCGTCCAGTTCCACCTCGCCGGCCACGCCGACTACGTCACCCACCTCATCGACACCCATGACCACCACGTCATCGACCCGGTTTGGGAGCTGTACCGCACCGCCCACCAGCTGACCGGCGGCGTCTCGACCCTGCTCGAGTGGGACGCCCGCATCCCGCCTTTCCCGGTGGTCCACGCCGAGGTGCTGAAAGCCAAGCGTTTCATGGGCGAGCGGCTGCCGGCCCCGGCGGCGGCGCCCGCCGGCGCGAGCGCCCCGCACGTTCTCGCCGGTGACCCGCCGCCATCCGCCACGGGCGCGCCTGCCGCCGCCCTCGACCGGCCCGAGGCAGGCACCGGCGAGTCCGCTCTCGCCGCCTGCGGGTCCGCTGCCGGCGCTTTCCCCGCCGCCGCACAGGTGCCGCACCCGCTGCACCGCCTGTGCCCGGAGGTGGCGTGAGCCGCGGGCCGGGCACGCCGCCGCGGCCGCCGCTCGACGTCGTGCAGCAGTGGTTCCAGGCCGTCGTCACCCATCCCGCGGGGGTCGCCGCCGGCGCCGCCTCCGACGCGGCGCAGAGCCTGGTGCGCCTCGACCGCGACGCGCTCGAGCGGCTGGTGCGGCGTTCCAGCCGCCTGACCGCCGAGCAGCGCCTCGAGATCTACGCCAACGCCTACTACGCCCGCCTGCTCGAATGCCTGCGCGACGGCTTCCCGGCGCTAACCCGGGTGCTCGGCGCCGAGGTCTTCGACAGCTTCGCCTTCGACTACCTGCAGCGCTACCCGTCGCGCAGCTACACGCTCAACCGCCTCGCCGAGAGCTTTCCGCGCTTCCTCGACGAGACCCGCCCGGACCGGCCGGGCACTGCCGAGAGCGCCGCCGCCGCGCCGCCGCCCGCCTGGCCCGACTTCCTGATCGACCTGGCGACGCTCGAGCTGGCGATCGCCGAGGTCTTCGACGGCCCGGGAGCGGAGGGCGAGCCTCTGCTGGGAGCGGCCGATCTCCTCGCCCTCCAGGCCGGCGGCAGCTTCGCCGCCGCCCACCTGACGCCGGTTCCCTGCCTGCGCCTATTGTGCTTCCGCTACCCGGTGAACGCTTTTTACTCCCTGTTCCGGCAGGCCCAGGCTGCCGAGCGCACCGCGGTGGCGGGGACCGCCGATGCCGATGCCGCGGACCTGCCCTTTCCCGATCCCGCGGCGGAGCACGTGGCGCTCAGCCGCACCGATTTCGTCGTTCGCCGCTACGACGTCTCGGAGTTCGAAGCCGCCGTCCTGGCGGCGCTGCTGGCCGGCGCCGCGGTTGGCGAGGCGATCGCGGGAGCGGCGGCCGCGAGCGCCATGCCCGACGCCGAGCTCGCAGCCCAGCTCGACGCCGCCTTCCGCCGCTGGACCGCGGCCGGCTTCTTTCGCGCCGCCACGGTCCCCTGACGACGCCGCGCCGTCCCTGGCCTGCCGCTACTTCTTGAACCGCGCCATCAAGGTGGGCGGCATCTGGGCGTTCGGGTCGGAGATCCTGACCTCCCAGTAGAGCTTGCGGCCCTCGCGCCGCGTGGCGTTGGTCTCGACCACGTCGAACGGCGTCTCGAGCCGGAAGGCGAAGCGCGCGTTCTTGAACGCCGTCTCGAACATCTTCTTCATCTCGGGATTCTCGGCGGCGTCCTTGCCTGCCTGCTCCTGCATGCGCGCCGCCGGGTTGACGCTGCCGAACGTGACCAACAAGGTTGGGCCCTCGTCGACGACTTTCAGCTGCGAGAACGGGTCCTCATAGGGATTCGCGCCGCCCTGCCCCTTGCCGTTCTTTTCGGGCAGCTTGATCTGCGTCAGCTTGCGCACGTCGTCGAACCCCACCTCGAAGCGCGCCGTCACCTTCGTGCCGTGGTCCTCGAACGAGCTGGCGAGCAGCTTGATGCCCGGCGGCATGCTCTTTTCAAGCTGCGCCTTCTGCGCCAGAAGCTCCTGTTGCTTCTTGGCCGGGTCCTCGCTCTTCTGCTTGGCGAGGAAGTCCTTGCGCGCCGCCTCGAGCTCGTCCGGCGTCGGATCGCCGGGCTTGCCCGCCATGCTGTGCTGCATGGCGGCCATGAACACGATCATCGGCTCGAGGTCGACGGTCATGTTGAAACCGGCCGTTCCCGAGAGATCTCGCTGCAAGCTCACCGACTGCTCGACGTCGAAGCAACCTCCAAACGCCACGCCGAGCGCGCCGGCGGCCATCGTCAGGACCAGGCTTTTCTTCATGGCTCCTCCCGGGTCGTCGCCGGGAGTATACAGAGTCGCCGCTCGCGGACGGCCATCAGTCCTCGGCCTCCGGCGCGTCGTCGGATCAGTGGGCCGCCGGCAAGCCCGCCTGCAGATACTCGATGATCTGCCAGCGCCGCGCCGCCGGGATCCGGGACCAACCCGGCATTCCGGCCGCCAGCCTGCCGTTGGTCAGGAACCAGAACAGGGCGTCCGGCGACGCTTGCCGCACTCGCTCCGAATCGATGGCCGGGGCCCTGCGGCTGCCCCGCGCGTTGTCGCCGTGGCACTCGGCGCAGTGCTGCAGGAAGAGCTTGCGGCCGGCGGCCGCGGCATCGCGGCTGCCCGCGAAAGGACTGACCCGCGCCGGCACCGCTGCCGGCACGCTGTCGAGCCCCGGGCCTGGGCCCGCGCCCGCCGCGGCGCAGCCCGCGAGGAGCGCCGCCACGACGCAGGCGGCGCAGGCGACGCAAAGCCCACGGACCGCCGCGGCGTCGAGCCCCAGCCAGGCGGCGGCAACCCGCCGCCGGCCGCTCAACCCCCGCCGCCGGCCGCTCAAGGCGCACCTCCGGCGCGCGGCCCGTCCCGTAGCCCGTCGCGCAGCCGGTTGGAAAACCCGGGCAGTTCATAGGAGATGCCGAGGCGAAGCAGGAAACGGTGGCTGTTGCCGTTGAGGCCGAAGGTCGGCGACAGCCGCAGCGTCGTGCCGCCGGGCAGGTTCCAGGCGATCACCGGCGCCAGGTAATGGGAGGTGTCCCTCAGCCCGAAGTGATCGGCGTCGCCCAGCCCGCCGTACATCTCGATCCCGGCGGTGAAGTTCTCGCGGCAGAAGGAGCAGGCGTCCGGCCGCGCCGCCAGCGCCAGCGGCCGGGCGAGTCCGATGGCATAGCCGAATTCCCACGGCGCGCCGGCTAGGTTCTTCTCCGCGATCAGGTTCTCGGAGAGGTCCCAATCGCCCAGGCTGCTCGACAGGATCAGCTTGGCTTCCAGCTCGTGCTTCCGATCGTGTCGAGTCAGCCGGTTGGGCACGGCGTGATCCGACTGGACGTCGTGTCCGACCACCTCGAGGAGCGTCTTATCGGCGTCGGTGATGTCTTCGTACTCGACGTAGAGCACCGGGTTCACCCGGTGCTCGAGCAGCAGCGGCCGCAACCGGTTCTCCCAGCGCCAGCCGGTCGCGAGCGCGCCGTCGCCGGACGTCGCCTGTCCGTCCAGATAGAGCTCGGTCGTCCACCAGGCTTTGACGCCATATTCGAGCTCGATCGCGGACGCCAGGAAGTCGCCGCCGCCGCGCTGCTTCGCCAGCAGCGGATCGATGGCGATCTCGAGATTGCCGGGCTCTTCGAGCTGGCGGTCGTAGGTGATGAGGTACGGACGCTCCTGGGCGGCCGCCACATCCGGCCGCAGCGCGCGGCAGGCCAGCACGCCAAACGCCCAGCCAAAGCGCTGCCAGGCGCCGCGCCCGCGCCGCGGGCACGAGGCAACAGGGAACATGAGCACTGCCTCCGCCGAAAAGTCAGCGGGCGCCGAACGCCCGCCCACCGGTCCATTCTTGCTTATTGAGACTTAATCTCAATAATGACTCAGCAATGCTGGACCATTTCGGTACGGATTGTCAAGAGGCCCCTCGAGAGTCCCCCTGCGAGACCTGCCGAGAGACTCTCCGCGACGCCCCATACCGCTCCCACCATTCTCGCCGCCCCTTCTGCCCCCCCGGTCCTCTGCTCCTCGAGCATCTTCGCCCGCAGATCGAGCACCTCGGGCAGATGCGCCATGAAGAGATCGAGCAGCCGGGGATCGAACTGCCGGCCGCGGCCGCGCCGCATCTCCTCGAGCACCACCTCGATTGGGATGGCCGGGCGGTAAGGCCGTGCCGAGGTCATGGCGTCGAAGACGTCGACGATGGCGCAGATCCTGCCGGCCAGCGGGATCTGCGGGCCGCGCAGGTGCCGCGGATAGCCGCCGCCGTCCCAGTGCTCGTGATGGGTGAGCGCCACGATGCGGCTGCTTTGCATCAGGCGCGAGCGGGAGCCGGCCAGGATGTGGCCGCCGATGAGAGTGTGCGACTCCATGATCGCCCGCTCGGCGGGGTCGAGCGCGCCGCGCTTCAACAGGATGGCGTCGGGGATGCCGATCTTGCCGACGTCGTGCATCATCACGGCGTGACCGAGGGCCTCGGTCTCGGCGGCCGACATCTGCAGCGCCCGGGCAAGCACCGCGCTGTAGCGCGACATGCGGATGATGTGGCGGGCGGTGTCGGAGTCCTTCAGCTCGGCGGCGAGCACCAGCCGCTTGATGGTGTCGACGTGGGCGGCGCCGGTGCGGCGGTTGGCCTCGGCGATCTCGTCGTAGGCGTGGCGCAGCTCGTCGGTGCGCCGCGCCGCCCGGTCCTCGAGCTCCGCCTTGCCGCGTTTGAGCTCGTCCTGCGCCTGCTTGAGCCGGAGCTGCGAAGCCACCCTCGCGGCGAGCTCCGCCTTGTTCACCGGCTTGGCGATGAAGTCGCTCGCCCCGGCCTCGACCCCCTTCACCCGGTCCTCGCGGCTTTCGAGAACGGTCACCAGGATGATCGGCAGGTCGCGGGTGGCGGCATCGGCGCGCGCACGCCGGGTCACCTCGAAGCCGTCTAGATCCGGCATCATGACGTCGAGCAACACCAGGTCGACCCCGCTCGCCATTCGTTGCAATGCCTCTTGCCCGCTGCTCGCCGTCGTCACTTCATAGCCGAGGCTCCGCACCAGGCCGCCGAGCAGCGCAACGTTGCGCTCGACGTCGTCGACCACCAGGATGTTGCGCGGCTCGCTCATGTGCACATTGTGGGCGGCCGGGCCGCCGCCCCGAAAGCGGCAAGGAAGCTCGATGGCCGTAGGCGCCGCCGCTCATCGTACGTAGGACGGCCGCCGACAGCGCGGCGGCACCAGCCACCGCGTATGGCGCGGCCGAGCGCGGCCGGACGGACGGCACGCCTTCCCTGCCGGGCCGCCGGCTCACTCGTAGCGCAGGGCGTCGATCGGGTCGAGGCGCGCCGCCTTCACCGCCGGCCACAGGCCGAAGGCGATGCCGACTGCCGACGACACGCCGAAGCCGAGCACGATCGACCACAGCGGCGCGGCGGCCTTGAACTTGAACAGCAGCTGGGCGAGCAGCGCCGCCGAGAGGCCGGCGACGATCCCCAGGCCGCCGCCCACCCCGGTCAGCGTCACCGCCTCGGCCAGGAACTGCAGCGCGATGTCGCGGCGGGTGCCGCCGATCGCCTTGCGCAAGCCGATCTCGCGCGTGCGCTGGGTGACGCTGACCAGCATGATGTTCATCACCCCGACGCCGCCGACCAGCAACGCCACCGCGGCGATGAAGATCATCACCGCGGCGATGCCGCCAGTGATCTGGCGGAACGTCGACAGCGCGCTGTCGCTGGTGAAGGTCGCGAAGTCGTTCGCCTGCTTGCCGTGCAGCTTGCGCCGCACCCGCAGGATCGAGGTCTCCTGGTCCAGCAGCGCCTGGAAGTCCGCCGCACGCCGCGGCACGGTTGCGATGTGCAGCGTGTCCTTGCCGCCGTCACGGACCTGCGGGAACTGCCCGTCGAAGGCGCTGATCGGAATCACCAGGAAGTTGTCGAGGCTGCCGCCCATGAAGGCGCCGCGCTTCTCGAACAGCCCGACGACGGTGTAGGCGCGGCCCGACAGCGCCAGCGTCTGGTCGATGGGGTCGCGGTTCGGATAGAGCGCCCGGGCGACGTCCACGCCGATGACGCAGACCCGCGCCGCGTGGCGCACGTCGGCATCGGTCAGGAAGCGGCCGTCCTGGACGTAACGGTTGTCGGCCAGGACATAGTCCGGCGTCGCTCCGACCACCTGCGCGCCGTTGGCCTCCGCCTTCCCCGCCTTGACCTCGAAGCCCAGCGAGATGTAGCGCTCCGGCGACACCGCCGCCGCCAGGGTCGCCAGACGCTTGAGCGTCGCCGCGTCGTCGAGCGTCAGGTCGCGGCGGTTGCGCTGGTCCTCCGGGGTGGCGCCATGGCCGAAGCGCGGCTCGTATTTCTGGAACTGCACCAGGTTGGTGCCGAAGCTGTTGAAGGCATCGGTGACCGAGTTGTCGAAGCCGACCACGAAGCTCACCATCATGATGACCGTCGCCACCCCGGCGGTCACCCCCAGCAAGGTGAGGAAGCTGCGCAGCTTGTTGGCGCGCATGGCCACCAGCGCGAAGCGCGCGTTCTCGATCAGGTTGAGCCTGAAGACCCGCTGCCACCGCCGGCGGCGTCCTCCGGCGCCGGCGCCGCCGCCGCCCGCCGTCATTCGGCCCTCAGTGCGTCGACCACCGCCAGCCGCGAGGCGCTGCGCGCCGGCAGGTAGCCGGCGGCGAGGCCCACCGCCGCCGACAGCGCCAGGCCCAGCAGCAGCAGGCCGAGCGAAGGCCGCGCCGGGAAGTGCAGCAGGCCGTTGATCGCCAGCGCCAGCAGCGACCCCAGCAGCGCTCCCACCAGCCCGCCGCCCAGCGACAGCATCGCCGCCTCGAGCAGGAACTGCCGGCCGATGTCGCGCTGCCGCGCGCCGAGCGCCCGCCGCAGGCCGATCTCCTGCGTGCGCTCGGCGACCGAAACCAGCATGATGTTCATGATCACCACTCCCCCGACCCCCAGCGACACCGAGGCGATGAGCAGCGTCAGGATGAAGGCGGCAGCCGAGATCTGGCCCCAGAGCGTCTGCAGGCTCTCGGCGGTGACGACGCCGAACGGGTCAGGGGAATGGAACGGAGTGTGGCGCAGCGCCCGCACCACGGCGCGCGCCTCGTCGGCGGCGTCGTCGAGCCCGGCCACGCCGCCCCTGGCCTGCACGAAGATATCCAGCGTCGTGCGGCTGCCGAAGTTCTTGGCGAAGCTCGCCAGCGGCAGGTAGAGCTGGTTGTCGCGGGTCTGGCCCAGCATGTTCCCCTGCTTGGCGATCAGGCCGATCACCCGGTACGGGCTGCCGCCGACCAGCACCACTCGGCCGAGCGGATCGAGCTGCGGAAACAGCTCTTCCTTGACGTCCCAGCCGATCACCGCCACCGGCGCGCCGGCGATGGCCTCGCTGTCGAGGAAGTAGCGGCCGGTGGCGAGGTCCAGGTTCATCATGCCGCCATAGTTGGCGGTGGTGCCCTGGGTTTCCACATCCGCCAGCCGGTGGCCGCCGTACTTGACCACCATCGTGCCGCTCAGCTTGGCCCCCACCTGGCGCGCCCGCTTGAGCAGCGGCGCGATGCGCTCGAAGTCGCGCCGGTCGAAGTTGGGCCGCTTCACCGCCGCGATGAATTCTTCGCGGCTGCGCAGGATGCCGAACTTGCTGATCACGAAGACGTCGGGCGACAGCGCGAACACCTTGTCCCGAACGTAGGCGTTGAGCCCCGAGATCACCGCCACCACCGCCACCAGGGTGGCGACCCCGATGATCACCCCGAGCAGGGTGAGGAAGCTGCGCAGGGCGTTCGACCTGACGGTGCGCAGCACCTCGCGCAGCAGCTCAGTGATGTCCATGGCTGAACTCGCCTATCGCCAAATCGCCAGTCGCCCGATCGCCAATCGCCCAAAACCGCCGGTCGCCTGGCGGCGATCGCTAGCCGTGCGACCCGCCCGTGCCGCTGCCGCCGCTTTCATCATTGGCCGGCTTCGGCTTGGCCACCGTCACCGCGTCGCCCGGATGCAGCGCGCGCAGGGCGCGGAACGGCCCGGTGATCAGGGTCTCGCCGCCTCGCAAGCCGCTCCGCACCTCGACGTCGAGGTCGCCCATGAGGCCGGCCTGGATGGGCTCGAACCGTGCCTTGCCGCCGGCCATCAGGTAGACCCCCTCCTGCTCGCGCGGCGCGTTGGGCGGCAGCTGCACCCCGGGCTTGCGCTCGATCTCGCGCACCACCAGCGCCTGGATCGGCACCACCAGCGCCTGCGAGCGGAAGCCGGTCAGGATGTCGGCCTGCACCGACAGGCCGGGCTTGATGTCGGCAGGCGGGTTCTTGATCCGCACCTTGACCTTGAACTTGATGGCGTCGGTCGAGCCGGTGGCGGTGCCGCTGATCGGGCTGCTGCCGACCTCGGTGACGACGCCGCCGAGCGACTGGTTGGGATAGGCGTCGACGCGCACCACCGCCTCCTGGCCGACCTTGACGGTGGGGATCGAGGTCTCGTCGACCTCCATCTCGGCCTCGACCACCGACATGTCGGAGATGGTCAGCAGCACCGTGCCGGGGCTGTTCTGCAAGCCGATCACCGCCACCTCGCCCTCCTCCACCGGCCGCGCGGTGACCACCCCGTCGATCGGCGCGAGGATGGTGGTCTTGTGCAGCGTGTCCTCCGACCCCTCGAGCATGGCGCGCGCCTGATCGACGCGGCGCTGGGCTGCCTCGGCGGCTGCCTGGGTCGCCGTCAAGGCGGTCCGCGCCTTGTCGAAATCGGCCTCCGGGATGATGCCGGCGCGGTGGTTGCCCTCGGCGCGGCGGAAGTCGGCGCGCGCCTGCTCGTAGTTGGCCTTCGCCGAGTCCAGGTCGCGCAGCAGCGCCTGCATCGAGGCGGCGTTGCTGCGCGCCATCGCGCGCGGGTTGACCTGGTCGATCTGCAGCAGGAACTGGCCCCGGTGGACCCGGTCGCCCTCCTTCACCGCCAGGCGGGTGATCTGGCCGGCGATCAGCGCCGACACGTCCACCCGCTTCTGGGCCTGCACCTTGCCGTTGGCGGTGACCTTCGCCTGCAGGTCCTGGCGGCCGACCGTCGTCACCTCGACCGCAGTGGCATCGCCGCCCCGCCGCAGCAGCACCCAGCCGCCCAGCAGCAGCGCCAGCCCCACGGTCCCCAACAACCAGATGATCCGCTTGCGTCGCATCGTTTCTCCCATCGGCCGGCGCTCTCGCCGCCGCGGCTGGTGCCCGGCGGCGGCCGCGGCGGCACCTGCCCGCGGCGAGTCCCGCAGCGCCGTCCCCAACTGCTTGTACGTGCCGGTACCTGGCGAGTTACCACAGCGGCCTGCGGCAGACGCCCCCGCACACCGCCGCCTGCTTCCCTCTAGTGTATCGCGCGCCTGCCGCCGTCAGGCCGTCGCTTGGTGCCTCCTACCGGAGGTCCGATGGCATTCGGTCGCCGATCCATCCGCCCATCGCGCCCGTCGCGCGCGCTCGCCGGCGCCCGCCCGTCGTCTCAGTTCGCCGGCGACCGGTCGGCGCCCCGCAAACGAGGGACTGCGGCGGTTCGTCGCAGGACGCCGACACTTTCTACGGGTCGCTCGGCGCGGACCGCCGCGCCGTCGCCCGAACGCAGCGCGAGCGCCGTCGCCGGCGGCGTCCCGCCCGCCGGCAGCTCGCAGGCGGCGCGCACGGTGATGCCGGTGCGCACGTCGAAGGCGGCGAAGCTGTCCGGCGCCTCCGCCGCGAAGCGCTGGCCGGGCAGGGCGTCGAGGAAGCGCAGCGTCTCGGCGGTGGGGCCCGCCCAGCTCAGCTCGGCGATCCGGGAGCCGTGCGCGAAGTCGCAGCGCGCATAGGTGAACCAGCGCCCGCCGCGCGCCGCGCCGCCGAGCGGCGCGACGCCGGTCCAGGCGCCCAGCTCGCGCTCGAGCGCCGCGATGCGCGGAGCGAGCAGGGCGCTCGCCGGCTCCTGCTCGACTCCCATCAGCTTGGCGAACGGCTCGCGGCGGCCTTCGCGGGCCGCCGTCAGCGCCGCCGCCACGTCCTCGTCGCGGCCCGCGACCAGCTGCCGGTCCTCCTCGCCCAAGGCCCCCAGCAGCAGCGACAGCCCCTGCTTGCCCTCGGCCGTGATCAGCAGGCGCCCGGCCGGCGCCCCCGGCGCCGCGTCGACGCTC
>DASZHY010000080.1:0-5436 GCA_035949675.1 Thermoanaerobaculia bacterium | reverse complement strand
ACCAGCACGATGCGGCGGTGCAGCTGGAAGCCCGAGGAGATCCGGAAAGGCTCCTTGAGCGCCAGGTGGATCTCGCGCAGGGTGATCGCGTCGACGCGGGGCACCGGCGTCGGCAGCGCCGGCGCCGGCCGCGCGGCGGGCGCCGTGGCGGGCCCCGTCATCGGCCGCCGGCCTCGAGGCCGTACCAGCAACGCCCTGCCGCATCGCGCCAGAACGCCGTGACCAGATAGCCGCGCCGCAGGTATTCCTGGAAGGCCCGCCGGGTGCCGAGACGCCAGGCAAGCGCCCTTTCCGGCGCCGCTTCCTTGAACTCCTGAATGCGCGCCGGGACCTCGATCCGCACCCGCGGCGCGTCGAGCAGCGGCGGCTCGCCGCCGGCCGGCGGCGCCGGCTCGATACCGGGTGCGTTGGCAAAGCCGGCGGGCGGTCCGGCCGCGGCGGCGGCGGCCGCGCCGCCGCCGTCGAGCCGCTGCCGCTCGAGGGCGGCGCGCACCCGCTCGCCGGCGATCCGCCAGCTGACGACGAAGCGGTCGGTGCCGATGCCGCGCGCCAGCTCGCTCCCCATCTCGCCCTTGTACATCTCCTCGACGTACTCGGCCACCTCCGCGCCCAGGCGGTTGAGGTTGAGGTGGGCATTGCGGGCCTCGAGCGGGTCGTAGGTCCACTCCACCACCTCGACGCCGAGCGGCAGCAGCAACTCGCGCTGGTAGAGCTTGAGGCGCGTGCCCAGGCCGAGGTCGCGGGCGTCCGGCGCCACCGCCAGCATGTGCGACCAGTGGAGGAGCTCGGGGAGGGAAGCGGCGGGTCCGCAGGCCTGGCCTGCGGAAGGGGCCGGTCCTGCCGGGGCCGCAGCCCGGCGGCTGCCCGGCGGCCGCACGCCGGTCAGCCCGAACACGAAGCCGAGCAGGCGGCCGCCGGGCGTGAAGGCGCCCGCCGCGATGCCGCCGACGCGCTGGCTGATCTTGAGCACGCTCGGCGGCACGCCCTCCTCGAAGTCCCGGCCCCAGGTGGCGAGCTGCAGCTCGAAGCACGCGTGGTACTCGTCGTGGCTGCTTAGCAGCCGCAGCGTGACGCCGGCCGCGCCGGTCGCCGGCACGGCGTCGAACCCGGCGGACTGCGTGCGTTCCTCCATGGCCGCCGATCTTGCCACAGGCCAGGCGCCTCGGGTGCGCGACCCTCGCGGCTCTTAGACCTGCTCGCTGCCAAGGCCCAGCTCGACTTTGCCCAGGGCGGCGTCGCCGGTGGGCTTGACGAACCCGCTGGTGATCGGCGTCCTCGAGCGACCCGCGCCTTGGGCAGGGGACTTATCCGGTCATTCGGTTAGTGCGCATCGCTGACCGCCTGGCGTGCCAGGTGTACCAGATACTCGCGGTGCGCCTTCTCCAGCCTCCCGAGGGGGCCCCAGAGCGCCCGCTCTATGCGGTGCGCGAGCCTGGGAAGCTCCGCATCGCGGCCGGCCAGCTGCCGGGCCACCGCGCCAAGCTCCCTGGCCGACTTCTGCATCAACTCCCGGTAGCCGCTGACCTCCGGGCGCCGCCGTCCGTACGACGCGATGAAGGCCGTCGACTCGGCCGCCAGTTGTGGGCAGTCGGGACAACCGCGCAGCTGACCCAGGACCGCCCTCTGCCAGCGCACCGTCTGGGGAATGTCTGCGGGATCGCCGTGCGCCTTGGCCGCGCTCGTCAGGTGAGCGTCGAGCCGCTGCAGGACATTGTTGTGGTAGACCGTGAGTGCCGCCACGTCCGCTCGAGCGGCGGTTGCCGCCAGATCCCGCAGGCTCGCCGCGACGCCGAACGGGTCTCCCAGGCTATCTCTCTTAAGCTCTCGAAGGGCCAGACGCCGCAGTGCCGGCAGGCGTCGCTTCAGCCAGGATGCATATACCTGGGGGTCGATGTCGGTCTGGCCGCCAGCGGCGGGCTTCTCGGTATACCGCCGCGCGTCGCTACTTTCCCGCTCTTTGCGCTCCCTGCCCTCGGTCGCTTCCCGCGCCTTCGCAGCCTCCAGGCGAGCGACCACGGATCGGCTGACGACGGCCAGGCGGTCCATGAGGTCTGCTTGGAAGAGCAGGTTCTGCCGCGCCACGGACGCCACCGCAGCGCGCTGGACCGCGATGGTGAAGCCGTTCACCGCTTGGCCCTCGTGCACCTGGGTGAAGCGCACCGGCAGGATGCTTGCGCGTGCCCGCTCGAAGCCGCCGAGCTGTAGGCGAATCCAGCGGTTCTCGCCAGGCTGCATGTCATGGAGCAGCAGCCTCCCGGAGCCGGCGAGAGGCTGGGCCTGCTCGCCGATCACCCCCACCTCGCCGCCCTCGATGCCGCCCGCGATCTCGGCGGGGATCTCGTAGGCGAGGGTGATCGTGCTGGTGACCAGCTCGGCGTTGTGGACGATGGCAAAGAACTCGCTGCCGGCTGTGCCTGCAGCTTTGGGCGCCAACAGGTTGCGCTGCGCCTTGTTGTTGTCGGCCAAGACCATCGGATCGCCCGGCCCCGGCGAGGTGGTGGACAAGCTGGGCGGGAGAATGAGGTCGTCCGGGCTCTCGATCTCGACAGCCAGGCAGACGTGGGTGGACGCGCCCTCCGCCACGATCCAGAGATGCCCGGCGCTCACCATGGTCATGTCCGTGGCCGCGAAGTTCAAGCTTTCGTCGCCGATATGGGAGAAAGGCGCGCCCAGCCCGAAGTCGGCGGAGTAGAAATGGGCCATCACCTTGACGGGCGGAGCCTCGCTGGCGGCGGCGGCGCGGCGCGATACCCGGACGAAGGCATAGTTTTGGGCGCCGCGCTGGGCATTCTCACCTGCCACGTAGCCGTTGGCGGGTGACGCCGGCTGCTGCACGGTCTGGTTCCAGACGTCGCTGGTGTCGACGAAGTCCGCGTGCGTCGAAGGCTCGGCCCCATTGTCGAAGCTGTTGGGGCTGTCCGTCCAGTCGCGCACGTAGAAGTCGGATGGCGCCAGGACCTTGCTGGCATAGACGTTGATGCCCGAGCTGGGCGGAGTCACACCGGGCGGCGGCTTCGCCGAAACCCAGGCGTTGAAGATCCGTCCCGCGCTGGCTGCCATCCCGTTGTAGTCGCCGTATCTGGGGCAGCCGTCGATGGCCTGACAGGTTTCTCCCGTCGGACAACCGGACATCGTCGCATTGAGGTCGCACGTGTTGCTGGACCCGGAACTGGGATCGGCTTGTTGCCGGCACAGGCCGGCCTTCTGGGGAGTCGAGCAGGCGTCTGCGTTGGCCTTCTCCGCGATGCCGCAGGACCAGCCGGAGGCGCACTGTGGGTCGTCTACCTGGGACAGGTCCGTTTCTAATCCGCTGACCAGCTCACCGCCGTGCACCGCGGCGCTGCCGAGGAAATAGCGGGTGAGATCGTTCTGGCCCGCGGTGGCGTTGCGCCGGTCGTACCAGCCGACGTACGCCACGCCGCCATAGGTCGCAAGCCAAGGCATGAAGCGCCGGGCCGGAACGGGGAAGTTGACGTTCACGTGCCGAAGCCAAGACTCGCCGCCGTTCTGCGAGTCCCAGACCTGGACGTCGTCGTTGCCCAATCCGGTGTCGGAGGTATGGGAGGCGAACGCGACGTAGACATGGCTGGCGTCGAGGTCGTCGACCGCCACCGTGGGGCTCGACAGGATGTTCTGTCCTCCGTTGCAACGGTCGAGTCCGGCGACCGGGCATTGGACGTCGACGTACGCCGCCACCATGTAGGGGAACCCGGGCACGTGTGCCAGCGGGGGAGTGAAGTTGCAGGGTTGGAATTTGTCGAGCTTCACCAGGCCGCCGTTGACATAGACGACGTAGGCTGCGCCGTCCGGACCGACGCCGACGCGAGGAAAGTCACCGCCAGGCTCGAGCGCGACCTGGTCAACCCATTTCTTGCCGCTGTCGGCCGAGCAGGTGATCCGGGGAACGCGGTTGACGACGTAGATCTGGTCGCCGTTGGCGGATGCGTGCCAAGGGTCGGCGGCGATGTGCTCCTGATCGGGGACATTCGCGGATGCGACCGCGTCGGCAACAAAGCTCCAGCTGTTGCCATCCGCCGATGCGGAGACGCTGTTGGTCCATGTCGTGCCATCTTCGTGGACACCGATCCAGGAGAGATAGAACGTCCCGCTCTTGCCTGCCGCCAGCGAAGGATCGCTGTCGCAGCCGCCCTTCTTCCCGTCGTAGATGCAGTGGCCGCCGCCGAGGGTAAAGCTCGCGCCACCGTTGGTCGAGTACGCATCGAGGCCTCTGGCCGCCACCACGACCTTCTGGCCGTCCGCAGAGGCGGCCACCTCGATCTCGCCGAATCCGTTCGCCACGAAGACCGGGTCGGCCGGTGTGTCGCCTTCCTTGCTCCGGGTGGCGCCGGCCGCTGGTGGCCGGGGGCCGCTTTCCGGCGCTGGGCGAGCGCTGCGGCGACGCTCGATCTCGGCCTTCAGCGAGGTGAGCTCTTTTTCCGCGCTCGCGCGGTCGCCCTCGGCGCTGAGGCGCACGCCGCGGGCGATCTGGGCGGCCTCGTCGGCGATTTGCGGGTCCGCCCGGGGAGAGACCGTGGCCTCGAAGCGCAGGAGGCTTGCGCCGGCGGCGATGGCGACGGTCAATCGGGGCGCTTCTCCGGGCTCCTGCCTCGGCTTGATCAGCTCCTCCCCAGCGCCGGGTGGGCGCTGCTTGCCGCCTCCCTCCGACCCCCGCCCGGGCTGCGGCAAGGGCGCGCTGCGCCGGCGCTCGAGAGCGGGCCAGCCCCCGATCACGATGAGCTGGTAAGGTTCACGATACTCGAGCGCGATGTCGGCCAGGTGCCGCATCGCGTCGCTGCGGTCACGGCCGACTTGGGTTGCGATGGTCAGCCAGGCATCGAGCTTACCGGTCCGTGCCAGCGAAGGCCGGTCCAGCTCGATGGCATCACGGAGCTTCGCGGCCACTTGCCAGGCGGAAGGCAAGGTCACCGCAATCCCCGGTGCGACCTCGACCGTATGCAGGTAGGCCGCGCTGCCGCTCTGTGCCCACGCGGTGGCTGCTAGCAGGAGCAGGCCGGCCGCGGCGATCACCCTCGACTCCGTTCCCATCGCGTGAGCTCTCATCAGCGCCCTCCGCGGCAGCTGGTCGTTGCCGATCAGTGGTCCACGCGGCGTGGGCGTCACAGCTCGCCAGCGAGCCAGCGAGAGGTCGCACCCAGCCGCTCGCGCCACTGCAACATTCAGTGTTGCTCTAGTTTTTTGATTAACTCAGATTACCACCAATGCTCCGGTTGGGCAATGGGCACGAGGTTCCCCTGAGGCTCGCCCACTTCAGCCGAAGCTCTTTGAGGAGCGGGCGGCAGTTGACCCTGCCGCCGGGAGTGGGTCATCTTTGCGAGGCCCAGGGCTCGCCGGCGCAGCCGCGTGCGGACCTCCGACCCGTGAACAGCCGATCTCCAGTCGCCCCCGCTGCTGAACCAGCCGCGCCCGCCGCGCCAG
>DASZHY010000079.1:0-13015 GCA_035949675.1 Thermoanaerobaculia bacterium | reverse complement strand
GCAGGTACCGGCTGAACCACGGGCTGGAGAAAGCGTTGTCGGGTTGACGCGCTTTACGCTGGTGAAGGCGTGGCCGCGGCGGAGGCGATCTCTTCCTGGGAAAGCTGCCGGATTTTCAGGAAGTCGATCTCGCCCTAAAGCCGGGGGATCTCCTCTTCGAGCTGCACCCGCAGCTTCTTGATGGGCGTGTTCCTTTGCCCGAAGCCGTGTGCGGTCAGCATCTCCTCGAAGGCGTCCCCGTCGTGAACCCTCGCTCCCGGCAGTCGGGGAGAATAGTCCGTGCCTTCGCGCGCATGTCCTTGGCCGGCGCCTCGCCGCCCATTGCACAGATGTTTACGGTCGCAGCTTCGGGAATAAACAGCTTCGCAAGCGGTCTGGGCTAGGGAAGTCAGAAGTCAGCCGCGAGGTGCTCGGCGGCTGAGGAGCCGCCAGCCTGGCCGGAAAGGATCTCTCGGGTGGTCCGAGAGCCGGTCTGGGCCGCTGCGGCCCTGCTCGTACGCCCCTCCGCGGGTTCGGCAGGCGCGGTACGTACGGCTCCGCTGTGTCGTCCATTTCGGCGCAGCCATTAGCGGAAAGGGAAACCTGATGAAGACCGAGAAGAAGTCTCCCGCATTCCAGCTCAAGCGTGAGACCATGCGCAAGCTCAACCGCGAAGAGCTGTCCGGGGTGGCCGGCGGTGCCACCTTCGCCTGCAACATCGGGTGCAACACGGGCGTCAGCATCGTCGAAGTCTGCCAGACCACTGTCACCGGCTAACACCCATCCGCCCGGGTACGACGGTGATCGTCGCGCCCGGGCGTCCCGGACCCTGATCTCGATGGACGGTGGCGAATGAAATCAGGTCATGCAACTGCGAGGCGCGCTCGGCCCTGGCGACCCTTGCTCGAGGGGGCACATGCAAGGCTGGCGCTCGACGCCGTGGAGGCGATCATCGGAGACCTGGCGGAGACAGAGTTCGAGATCGTCTCGAGCCATGAACGGAGCTTGCCCTATTCGCTGGCGTACGGCAGCGCCGGCTTGAGCCTCTTTTTCTCCTATGCCGGCGTCGCGCTCGAAAGCCCGGTGGCGCTGGAACTGGCGCGCAGAGAGCTGGGAGCATCGCTCGGCGCGCTCTCCGAAGTTGGCATGGCCCCCGACCTGTTTCGCGGAGTTGCCGGGATCGGGTGGGCCTTCTCCCACGTCAAGGACTGGCTTTGGCAGCCCGGCGACCACGACAGCTGTTTCGAGATCGACCAGCTCTTGACGGAGTGGACGCGGGAGGGCTCCGCGACTCCCGAGCTGATGCTCGGCCTGGCGGGCATCTGCGTCTACGCGCTCGAAAGGCTGCCCGCGCCCTCCGCATGTGAGCTCTTGGAGTCCGCGATCGGTGCCCTCGAGGCCAGCAGCCGCTCCGACGTCGAGGGAATCGCATGGGCGCTCGCACCGGACATCGCTCAACGGTTCGTCGCCCGAGAGCGGCGGCTCCACCAGCGAGGGGATCTGGAGCACCAGTTCGCCTCGGGCATCTGCCTGCTTGGGGCCGCGCACGGCGTGGCCGGAGTAACCGCCGCACTCGCACAGGTGCACGCGGCAGGGGCCTGCCTCGAGAGAGCGGCTCCGCTCCTCGAGGAGTCATCGCGATGGCTCCTGGCGCAGAGGCTGCCCGCGGGAGGGCTCGCCGCGTTTCCCGAGGCCGAGGGAACGGATCGTCCGCAGCTGCAGTCAGGCTGGTGCAACGGCGATCTTGGCGTCGCGGTCGCCCTGTTCAACGCCGGCACCACGGCCGGCAACCCGGCCATCTGCTCGAGCGCGCTGCAGATCGCGCGGCTTGAGGCCGTTAGACGCCCCGAGGACGTCGAACCGCTCAACCGCTCGAACCCGATCCTCTGCCACGGCCACGCCGGCCGCGGCCACCTGTTCAACCGTCTCTTTCAAGCCACCGGCGAGAATCTCTTCGGGCAGGCCGCCCTCGCCAGCTTCGGTGAGGTCCTGCGACTGCGCGAGCCAGGCAAGTGGTGTGGCGGCTTTGCCGTCGACGAGGCCGGCACCCGTTTCGTCGTCAAGGGCTTCTTGATGGGAGCGGCTGGCGTCGGCCTGGCCTTGCTCGCCGCGGCAACCGGCCTGGAACCGGTGTGGGACCGGGTCCTGAACGCTTCTCTACCAGCGCCCGCCGGCCCGGCGGTGCGAGAGTGCCGGGCGGGGCGTGGTCGTCTAGCGCCCAAAGGGAGGAGGCACAGATGACGCCAAGGTATACGGTTGGGGTCCTGGATCTGTGCAAGCTCCACGGCGAGCCGCCGGACCAGGCGCTCTGGGCGACGCTCGAACTGGCGCCGCTGGTCGAGTCCCTGGGTTACTCGCGTTACTGGCTGGCGGAGCACCATACCAAGGATGTTGCTCACTCGAGCCCGGAGATCCTGTTGCCAATCCTCGCTGGTATCACCCGGCGGATGCGCATCGGGACCGCGGGCATCATGCTCAACCTCTATAGTCCCTTCAAGGTTGCTTCCGATTTCCGGCTCCTCAACACCATCTTTCCGGACCGTATCGATCTGGGGATCGCGCGGGTGCGCACGCATTCGCTGATCGAGGGCCTCCTCCGCCAGCCGAACGAGCCGCCGTTCGAGGAGAAGGTCGGCAAGATGATGGGCTTCCTGCGCGGCGTGGGAGAAACCTCCGTCAACCCGGTCGGCGTGGCGCCGCCAGAAGTCTGGCTCCTGGGCTCGAGGCCCGACAGCTCCAGCTTGGAGCTGGCGGCGGCCACCGGCACCGCCTTCTGCTTCTCGCTGTTCATCGGACAGCATAGCGCCTCGGCTCACCGATGCCTGGCCGACTATCGCGCGCGGTTCGTCCCGAGCTCGGAGCTGCCCGAGCCCCGGTGCAGTCTCGCTTTCGCCGGCGTCTGCGCCGACACCGACGCGAAAGCGAAGGAGATAGCAGCCTCCTATGGCCCATACGTGATGCCCACTCTGGTCGGGTCTCCGGTCGCCTTTCGCTCCGGCTTGCGCGCCCTGAGCGAGACCTTTGGCACCGCTGATTTCATCTTCCTCAATCTGGCCCAGTCCCTCCCGGATCGGGTGCGCTCCTACACCCTGGTCGCCGAGACGCTCGGCCTATGCAGGCAATGACCCCGCCGGCGGTCGCGAAGGAACTCGACCGGTCGCAGTCCGCTGCGGACGCCATCGAGATATGCGACGACACCTAAGATGCGTCGCGAGAAACCCTCATCAATGGTTCCCTACACCGTGATGTACTCGTCGGCGCCGTCATTGTCGATGTCGGCGGGCGATCAGGAGAAGAACAGCAGGCATTTCGCCTCCCTGTAACCAGAGGCGCGGTTCTACCTGGCGAGGGACACCAGGCTGCAACCTCGGCCAGGGCCGCACGCAGAGCAAGCGTCGACTGCGAGACGAGGACCGCGCCGACCACGGCGCCCTGGACGTTCCGGGCATGCGTCCACAGGTGATGGTGCATCCTGGTGCACTTCGGTGTATCATCTCCGCATGGTGACTCCACAGAAGCCCGTCCGCCAAAGCGTGAGCCTCCCCCCGGCCATGGCTCGGCGCGTCAGGTCGCTCGCAAAGCTGAGCCGCACCAGCACCAACCGAGTGCTGGTGGATCTGATCGAATCGGGGCTGGCGGCGAGGGAGCAGGAAAAGAAGCGCTTCTTCGACCTGGCGGACCGGCTGACGCGCTCGCACGATCCGGAAGAGCAGCGCCGGATCAAGGAGGAACTGGCGCTCATGACCTTCGGTGAGTGATGCCGAAGATCCGGTGGACCGACCTACCGCCGGCCCTGCGCGATCACCTGTTCGAACGACTCCGTGAGCGCAAGATCACGGCCGAGGACCTCTACCAGCTGAAGCTCTGGCGGGAGTCCGAGCCCGAGGCTCCGGACGGCCTCTGGTACAAGGCTTTCGGCTCGTTCAAGATCTGTGGCGAGGGGGAGCTTCCGAAGACATTCCTGCTGTGGGGCCAGCCACCCCGTTACCACTTCGGCACGCAGGCTGGAAGGAAGGCCTCCTACGGTGCCCCTCGCCACCTACGACCAGGAGTCGGGATCAGCGGTTGTAGGGAAACTCGCTCACCCAGTGGAAGCCCCTGCTCACCAGCAGCAGCTTCGAGGCATCGACCCGACGCAGCTTGACGGTGAGGGCGTCCGCGAGCAGGGTCCCTTGCAGGACCAGGTGGTCCTTGTCCGGCAGAGCGTAAGTGAAGGCGCCCTGTTTTTCGGGCTCGCCCTGCTTGTGGGACTCCCAGGCGGAGAGGGCGAGGCTCTGCTTCGGCGTGTACTGGGTTCGGAAGCGGTGTAGGGACCCGTCCATCCAGCGCACCCCGAGGACCTCGCGATAGCTCACCGTCAGCCGCCGCCAGCGACTGGCGTCGGTCAGCAGCGGCGGCTCGGTCCGGCCGTTGCGGATGAACTCCTCGACCTCGAAGGTCCCATGGATCGGCGGCTGGTTCGCACCCGGGCCGAACTGGCTGGAGTACGCGAGGTTCTGCTGGCCGGTGATGAACAGCAGGTAACCGAGGAACAGGATGCTGAGCGCCAGGGCGGAAACCCTCGCCCAGCGGGCGGTCCAGGGAGGAGTAAGGTTCACCGGAGCTGCAGGGCGGTTGAGCACCAGGACGTTGGCGAGCCGGCGCAGGTCGGGAACCAGCAGGAAGGCGGCCATCAGCAGCAGGTGCAGCGAGTACTGTTTCACCGGCACGTCATAGCAGAGGTTGAGCATCACCACGTTGGTCATCACGGCGACGACCACCAGCGCGCCGAGAGTGGTGGTGCGCCGGAAGAACAGCAGCATCCCGCCGAGCACTTCCATGGCTCCGGCGAAGACGGTATAGGGCGTGGAGACGCCCATGAACGTCCACAGCAGGCCCATCGGCGAAGCCTCGCCGAATGGCTGCATCAGCCGGTCGTGCGAGGGAAAGGGGAACTGCGTCTTGATGACCTTGGCCATGCCATAGCCAAGCAAGATCGAGCCGAGCGCGTAGCGAACGTAGATCCGCATACCCTCGTGGAGGCGCTGGTGCTCGCGGGCCCGCCTGGCGGCGAGCGTCCAGACGAGGGCGGCAACTACCGCCAAGGCCGCATAGCAGAGGATCTGGATGTAATTGTAGGTCGTGTCGCCGCTGCCTGTCTTGCCGCGCAGGAGCGCCACCTCGTGGCCCAGGTGGAGGACGTGCTTGCCGGTCCACAGGACGATGAAGTCCCAAAGCTTGAAGTAGCCCAGGAATAGCCCGTCCAGGCCGTTGAACGGGAGCCAGGTGAGCGGAAACGGGAAGTTGTACAGGAGGAGATAGCAGAAGGCGAAGCGGAACGCGATGCGCGCGGGCAGGCTCCACGCCGCAGCCGCGGCAGATGTCGCGGCAGCAGGGACCGCGGCGGGAGCGGCCACGCCGGCTGAGACTGCGCCGGCTGGGGGCGCCGCGGGAGGGTCCGGCGTTTCCTGCGGCGCGGGTTCTTGCGGCGCGGTCTCCGGCGGTGCAGTCTCCGGCTGCCAGGTCTGCGGCATCTTGAAATCCACCGACATGGCTGCGACGCCCTCCTCGATCCGAGCCGGCGGCTGGGTCGGTGCCGCCTGGATGCGCATTTCTCTGTCGCGGATTTTATGCTCTTGGTGGTCAAGCTGCAACAGCTATGTCAAGGGAAGCGCCAGGGATGGCGCCCTGAAGACCGCCAGACGTGCCGGCGGTTGGGCCGGGTGCCAGGGGCACGAGGGCAAGGAGTCACGGGCCCTGCACGCGGTTGCGCCCTGCGCGCTTGGCGGCGTAAAGCCGCTCGTCGGCGCGGGTCAGCAGGTCGGCCGGCGTCTCGCCGTCGGCGGGAAAGGTTGCGATCCCGACGCTGAGCGTGATCGGCACGGCGGCGCCGGACACCTGGAACGGGTGCAGGGCGACCTCGGCGCGGACCTGCTCGAGGCGCTCGACCGCGGAGGCCGGTTGGGACTCGGGGAAGAGGATGACGAACTCCTCGCCGCCGTAACGCGCGATGACGTCGCTGCGGCGGAAGGAGCGGCTCAGGGTCGAGGCCGCATGGCGCAGCACGGCGTCGCCGGCGGCGTGTCCGTGGCGGTCGTTGATCTGCTTGAAATGGTCGAGGTCGGCAAGGGCGAGCGCCAGCGGCCGCCGGGTGCGGCGCGCGGCGGCCATGGCCTGGTCCAGGCGGCCCTCGATGTAGCGCCGGTTGGGCAGCCCGGTGAGCCGGTCGAACACCGAATCGCGCCAGTAGCTGTCCGCCCGCGACACGATGATCGAGGCGAGCGCGGTGGCTAGCCCGAGCAGCAGCAGGCGGCCGATCTGGTTGTCCCAGCTGAAGGCGCCGTAGCGATCGTGGGCGAAGGCAGGCCCGGCGAGGTCCCATCGCGAGGCGCTCCACACGACCACCGCGCCGTACTCGACCAGCGCCGCGGCGCCGGCGGCCAGGCACAGGCGGATGTCGAGGCGCAGGCAGGTGCCGGTCAGGGCGAGGAAGTAGATGCTGAAGGAGACCTGGCTGTTGGTGGCGGTGAGCGGATGTCCGGCGAGCAGAAAGCCAACGTTGACGGCGCTCACCAGGCTGACGTCCAGCAGGCTCGAGAACAGCCCCAGCCAGCTCGGCGGGGAAGGCCGGCGCGCCAGCGCCAGCACCGCGGTGCCCAGCAGCACCGCGGCCAGCGCGACGCCGAGGCCGACCCAGTTGTCCGTGTTGCGCCGATCGATGAGGACGCTCTTGAGCGGGATCAGCGCGACAACGGCGACGATCACCAGCCGCACCCGCGCAAAGACGACCTCGCCCTCGCGCCCATAGTCGCGCGTCAGGGAGTCGGGGGCCTCCCACGCCGCCGCCCACCGCTCCCGCCAGCGGGAAGGGATCACGCCGCGATTCTACGCCGGCGCCTGGCGGAGCGCAGCCGACAGCCGCCGCAGCCCTTCGGCCACGTCGGCGGGGCGCACCGCGAAGCCGAGCCGGAAATGCCGCGGGTGGTCGAAGAAGCGGCCCGGCACGATCGACGTATCGAGGCGGCGCAGGCGGTCGTGCAGCGCCTGGCTGTCGTCCTCCCGCAGCAGGCGCGGAAAGGCCATCATCGTGTGCGCGGGCTGGACGGCTTGCAGCCAGTCGCCGTGGGCGGCAAGGAAGTCCCGCACCAGCTCCTGGTTGGGCTCGAGGATCGCCCGCGCGCGGGCGGCCAGCCGCGGCAGCTGCCGGAAGGCGGCCAGCGCCAGCGCGTCGCTCGGCATCGAGCCGGTGGCTGCCATGAAGTCGTTGACCCGCCGCATGCGCTCCGCGAGCTCGGGCGGGCCGAGCACCCAGCCGCAGCGCAGGCCGCTCAAGCCGTAGCACTTGGTCAGGCTGCTGGTGGTCAGGAAGTTGGGCCCGAGATGGAGGTGGCTGGCCTGGGCTTCGCCTTCCCAGATGTCGCGGTAGACCTCGTCGACCAGCACCGGCGCGCCGGCGGCCGCGGCGAGGCGCCCCACCTCCGCCACCTCGGCGGCCGGAGCGAGCGCGCCGCTCGGATTGTGGGGGTTGGTGAGCACCACCAGGCGGACGCCTCGCCGCCCCGGGCCGGCGCCCAGCTGGGCGCGCACCTCGTCGAGGTCGATGCGGAAACCATCCTCGAAGCGGCGCTGGAAGCGGCGCAGGCGCGCTCCCAGCCACGACAGGGCGGCGAGCAGCGGCTCGTAGGTCGGCTGCTCGATCAGCACCTCGTCCCCCGGCTCGACCAGGGCCGCAAAGGCGAGGAAGTTCGCACCGGAGGTGCCGGCCGCCGTCACCACCTGCTCGGGACCGGCGCCGTAGCGCGCGGCGATGGCGGCGATGAGCGGCTGGAAGCCCAGGTGGTTGGGACCGTTGACCTGCAGGTCCTCCGGCACGAGCTCGAGCTCGTCCTTGCCGCAGCCGAGCAGGCCGCTGTTGGCCAGGTTGTAGCGGGCCGCCGCATGCAGCTTGGCCCAGTGCATGTAGACGCTGCCGGCGGCTCTCACCTCGGGACCTGCCGCCGCGCCTGCCGGAGCGCCGCGGCCCGCCACAGCAGGTAGACGGGGACGCCGGCCGCCAGGATGGCGGTCCCCAGCAGCGCGTCGCGGGGCGCGGTGAAGAAGAGGTTGATCACGATCCCCGCCCCGAACAGGGTGAAGACGAGCGGCACCCAGGGGTAGCCGGGAGTGGGGAAGGGGCGCGGCGCCTGCGGCAGCTTGCGGCGGAACACCATCAGCGCCACCCCGGCCAGCGCGAAGAAGATCCAATCGGCGAACACCGCGTAGCCCAGCAGGCCCTCGTAGCTGCGGGTGAGCGCGAACGCCGCGGCGAGGCCGCCCTGCAGCAGGATCGCCGCCGTCGGCACCCGGAACCGCGGGCTCAGGCGGCCCAGGGCGCTGAAGAAGAGGCCGTCGGCGGCCATGGCGTAGTAGACCCGCGGCGCCGTGAGCAGCGCCAGGTTGAGGAAGCCGAAGGTGGAGACCACCACCAGCGCGCCGATCGCGCGGCCGCCTAAGCTGCCGAAGGCCCGGGTGGCGGCGTCCGCCGCCGGCGTCCGGCTGGCCGCCAGCACCGGCGCCGTCAGCACGTGCAGATAGGCGAGGTTGGCGCCGACGTAGATCACGATGACGCAGGCGACGCCGAGCAGGATGGCCCGCGGCAGGTTGCGCTGCGGCTCCCGCACCTCCTCGGCCACGAAGTTGACGTTCTGCCAGCCGCCGTAGGAGAACATCGCCGGCACCAGCCCGGCGAAGAACGCCGAGAGCAGCAGCAGGCCGTGGACTCCCGGCGGGGTCAGCGTCGTGAACGCCAGCCCCGGCGCGTGCGGCGCGGCCACGAAGACCCCGACGATCAGCGCCGCCAGCACCAGCACCTTGCCGAAGGTGATGACGTTGACGACCAGCGCGCCGGGCCGCACGCCCAGCGCGTGGAAGCCAGCCAGCAGCAGCATGACGGCGGCGGCCAGCCAGGAGATCCCCGCTCGCGGCATGCCCACCAGCGGAGCGACGTAGGTGGCGAAGGCCACCGCCACCGCCGCGGTCGCTCCCGACTGGATGATCAGCAGCAGCGACCAGCCGTGCAGGAACGCCACAAGCGGATGGAAGGCCTCGCGAAAGAAGGCGTACTGGCCGCCCACCCGCGGCATCACCGTGCTCAGCTCGGCAAAGACGAAGGCCCCCAGCAGCGCGATGGCGCCGCCCGCCACCCACACCGCGACGATCAGAAAGGGCGTCCCGACCGCCTGGGCAACCACGTAGGGGTTGATGAAGATGCCCGAGCCGACGATGCCGCTGATCACGATCATCGTGGCGTCGAACAGGTTGAGGCGCCGCGCGAACGTCGGCCGCGAGGCGGCGGCGCCCGTGGCGGCGGCGCCGCGGGCGAGCGGGTCGCTCTCCCGGCGCGGCACGCTCGGAGGGGGGATCGGGGCGTCGATGGCGGGATTCTAGCCGACAGACGGCCGGCTGCGCGCCGCTGATTTTCGGAGCTATGCTTCCGCCGCACGCCATGAACGACCCGACCCTCGACTTGCTGCGCGACCTGGTCGCCATCGATTCGGTCAACCCCTCGCTCTCAGCCGGTGCCGCGGGCGCCGCCGGCGCCGTCTGCGGCGGGGCCGGTGTCTCCGGGGGGGCGGCGGGAGAGGGCGAGATCGCGCGCTTCGTGGCGGCCGAGATGAGGGCCATGGGGCTCGACGTCGAGCTTCAGGAAGCCCTCCCGGGAAGGCCCAACGCGATCGGCGTCCTGGAAGGGCGCCGCGCCGGCCGATCGCTGATGCTCTGCGGCCATCTCGACACGGTGGGTGTGGAGGGGATGGAGGGCCCCTTCACGCCGCGCGAGCGGGACGGCTGGCTCCATGGCCGCGGCGCCCAGGACATGAAGGGCGGCGTCGCGGCAATGGTCGGCGCGGCACGCCGCCTGGCCGAGTCGGGCGGCCTCGGGGCCGGGCGCCTCATCGTCGCGGCGGTGGTCGACGAGGAGTTCGAGAGCGCCGGCGCCGATTCGCTGGTGCGCTCCTGGCACGCCGACGCCGCCGTGGTCACCGAGCCCACCGGCCTCGCGATCGGCCTCGGGCACAAGGGTTTCTCCTGGCTCGAGGTGGTCGCCTCAGGCCGTGCCGCCCATGGCAGCCGGCCGGCCGAGGGGCGCGACGCCATTCTGCGCATGGGCCGGGTGCTGGCCCGCCTCGAAGCGCTCGACCGCCGCCTGCAAGCGCGGCCGCCGCATCCCCTGCTCGGCACCGCTTCGCTCCACGCCTCGCTGATCCAGGGCGGGCGCGAGCTCAGCACCTACCCCGACCGCTGCACCCTGCAGCTCGAGCGCCGCACGCTGCTCGACGAGCCGGGCGAGGCGCCGCTCGCCGAGGTCGCGGCAATCCTCGAGGACCTGAGGTCCGAGGACCCCGAGCTCGAGGTCTCGGCGCGGGAGCTCTTCTCGCGCCTGGCGTACGAGACCCCGCCCGGCCATCCCCTGCCGGACCTCCTGGGAGGGGCGCTCGCCGCCCTGGGCCGCCCCGACCACCGGGCCGGCATCAGCTTCTGGACCGACGCCGCCGTCCTCGGTCACGCCGGCATCCCGACGGTCCTCTTCGGTCCGGGAGGCGAGGGCCTCCACGGTCCGCACGAGCGCGTGCGGCTCGACGAAGTCCTCGCCTGCCGCGACGCCCTGGCCGAGCTGGCGCGGGCGTTCTGCGGCTGAGCCGGCGGGGCGACCCGGCGGGGGCACCGGGGCGCCGTCGCGGCGGCCTTGCCGGCGGCGCGGGTTCAGGCTATCTTCTCTATTTGTGACCAGATTAGTAATCTGATCGCAGACGCTTGGAGACGCTCCTTGTCAGCCCAGCAACTGGCCGCCTCACCCTCTGCCGCGAGCCCCGCGACCCGCCTGGGTCCAGGGCCGCTCGCCATCTATTACGAGCACCCGGTCTGGTTCGAGCGCCTGTTCGCCGAGCTGGACCGCCGTGGCACGCCCTACGTCAAGCTCCATGCCGGCGCGCACTGCTACGACCCGGCGGGGCTCGCCGCTGATTGCGCCGGTGGCGCCGCGGGCCCCGCGGGCGCCGCGGGTGACGGCATGCTGGCCGGCGATCGGCGCTACCCGGTCGTCTTCAACCGCATGAGCCCGTCAGCCTACCGGCGGAACCACGCCCAGATCTTCTACACCCTGCACCTTCTCGCCGGCCTCGAGCTTGCCGGCGTCCGCGTCATCAACGGCCTCGAGGCCTTTCGCCACGAGACCTCGAAGGCGCTGCAGCTGTCGCTCTTGCGGTCCCTGGGTCTGCCCGCGCCCAGGACGCGCATCTTTCACGATCCCGGACAGGCCGCGGCGGCGGCCGCGGGCCTGCGCTTCCCGGTGGTGGTCAAGCCCAACGTCGGCGGCAGCGGCGTCGGGGTGACCCGCTACGACTCGCCGGCCGAGCTCGGCCGCGCCGCGGCCGCGGGCACCATCGATCTCGGTCTCGACCACGTGGGGCTGGTCCAGGAGTTCATCCCAGCGCGCGGCGGCCACATCACCCGGATGGAGGTCGTCGGAGGCAAGTTCCTGTACGGGATCAAGGTGTTCCTGAGCGGTGAGACCTTCGACCTGTGTCCGGCCGACATCTGCCGGACGGCGGCTGGCGTCGAGCTCGGCAACGCCTGCGCGGTCGAGGCGCCGAAAGCGGGGCTGCGCGTCGAGGCCGTGACGCCGCCGCCGGACGTCGTCGCCGACGCCGAGCGCGTCATGCGCCGGGCCGGCATCGACGTCGGCGGCATCGAGCTGGTGATCGACGACCGCGACGGCAGGCCCTACTTCTACGACATCAACGCGCTCTCTAACTTCGTCTCCGACGGCCCGCGCGTCGTCGGCTTCGATCCGTTCGTGCCGCTCGCCGACTACCTCGAGGCCGAGGTGGAGGCGCACCATGCCGGCTGAGGGCGCGGCCCATGCGAGCGCCGCCGGCGCGTCCGCCGGCACGGCCGGTGCCGTCGCCACGGCGGCCGGCGCCGCCGCCGCCGCGGCCAGGCGGGAGAGGCGCCCGGGCATGCGCTTTGGCTACTGGCTGCCGGTCTTCGGCGGCTGGCTCCGCAACGTCCCCGACGAGGGCATGGCGGCGACCTGGGACTATGTCAGCCGTCTGGCCCGGCGCAGCGAGCAGATCGGCTTCGACGTGACCCTGCTCGCCGAGCTGAACCTCAACGACATCAAGGGAATCGACGCCCCGGCGCTGGACGCCTGGTCGACCGCGGCGGCGCTCGCCGCGGTCACCGCCGAGCTCGAGCTGATGGTGGCGGTCCGCCCGACCTTCCATCTGCCGGCCCTGCTCGCCAAGCAGGCAGCCAACATCGATCACATCAGCGGCGGCCGCCTGTCGCTCAACGTCGTGTCGTCGTGGTGGGCGGACGAGGCCCGGATGTACGGCGTCGATTTCGAGCAGCACGACCAGCGCTATGCCCGCACCGCCGAGTGGCTCGAGGTGCTCGACGGCGTCTGGTCCGGCGATCGGTTCTCGTACTCGGGCCGCTTCTACCGGGTCGAGGACAACGTGCTGCAGCCGAAGCCGCTCGCGCGCCCCCGCCCGGTGCTCTACGCCGGCGGCGAGTCCGAGGCGGCCAAGGAGCTCATCGCGCGCCGGTGCGACGCCTACCTCATGCACGGTGACCCCCCGGAGCGGGTCGCCACGAAGGTGGCCGACATGGCTGCGCGCCGGGAGCGGCTCGGGCTGCCGCGGCTCCGCTTCGGCGTCGCCGGCTACGTCGTGGTGCGCGACTCGGAGAGCGCGGCCAAGGCCGAGCTGGCCCGCATCACCAACGTGCAGCAGAGCGCCGCCGGCTTCGCCAACTTCCAGCAGTGGCTTGCCGGCACGCAGCTCGAGCAGAAGCTGTCGATCGAGGACTACTCGGTTTCGAACCGCGGCCTGCGCGCGGGCCTGGTAGGCACCCCGGCGCAGCTCCAGGAGCAGGTGGGCCGCTTCGAGGAAGCCGGCGTCGACCTGCTGCTCTTGCAATTCAGCCCGCAGTACGAAGAGATGGAGCGGTTCGCCGAAACCGTCATCCGCCCCCTGGGCCGGCGCGCGCCCGCGATCGCGACGGCTGCCGGCTAGCG